>CANJPT010000017.1 GCA_947476195.1 Lewinellaceae bacterium
GACGTGTCTTAAATAGCAAGACCCACGAACTAATTCAAGGCTCCAGAATATATTATGGAGCATCCGGAGACCCGCACAATATCGTACTTGCAACCGATGGCACCTTTCGTTTAAAAATACCCAAAGGGGTTAAGTTTGACCTCATACCTAAGAAGGGCGGCTTTTCCGGACAAACAGAGGAAGTTCTTTTCCGGAGAGACTACTATTATTTTCGAGAGCAGTATGTAGACCTTTTGCTTGATCCATTAGAAGTAAATGCAAAGATCAAACTACGTCCTATTTTTTTTCAGCAGTCCAAATCCATTATTTTAGAGGAGTCTTATGGTGAACTTGAACGACTTGCAAGTATCCTTTTGGAATCACCTAACCTTCAGATCCGCATCGAAGGATACACAGACAATATTGGAAAAGCTGAAGACCTGTTTAAACTTTCAGAAGAACGAGCCGATGCGATTAGAAGTTTTCTGATTCAAAAAGGCTGCGCATCCTCAAGAATAGAGATCCTTGGCCAAGGACCAAAGTTTCCGATCAATGACAATAACTCTGCAGAGCTTCGCTCTAAGAATCGAAGAGTCGAAATTATTGTTACCAAAATTTGAATTGTTCCACGTGGAACAAGATAGGGTATGTAAAAAGCATATTGTTCCACGTGGAACAATATGCTTTTTACATACCCCACTAATGCAATCTTAGCACTGATATAAACTATACTTCTTCTTCCAATACAAAGCCTGTGCAACTCTAATCATATCGAAGACTCCAATACAGTAGATTATGTTTTAGTCCCTATAGGCAGAATTACACAAGCTCATAGACAAAAGCCTGGGTCGTCGATAGAGCAGTCTAAGCTCAGTAGTGTCAAGGCATTTCATTTGCATACCTTTGCTCAAATAAAAGACCATTCATGCATACTATTCAAAACTTCATAAACGGAGCACATGTACCCCCAAAGAATGGGTTGTATCTCGATAATTTCAACCCTGCAACAGGAGAGATATCTGGCAAGATTCCAGACTCATCGATGGAAGATGTTGAAGATGCTGTCCGGGCAGCTGCCGCAGCATTTCCTGTCTGGGTCAATACTTCCTTAGAACACAAACAGGAAATACTCATTGCCATAGCAAATGGCATTCTCCAAAACCTGGATATGCTGGCAGAGGCAGAAAGTGCCGACTCAGGCAAAACCGTGATAACTGCTCGTACTATAGATATTCCACGAGCAGCCCTGAACTTTAAGTTTTTTGCTACAGGCTTATTACATTTTGCTTCTGAAAGCCATCATGCGCCTGGCACTTTGAGTTACACCTTGCGACAACCAATCGGTGTTGTAGGTTGTATCTCTCCCTGGAACCTCCCCCTATATCTTTTCTCCTGGAAGATCGCACCTGCACTTGCTGCCGGAAATTGTGTAGTTGGTAAACCTTCTGAGGTTACACCACTCACGGCTTCTTTGTTGGGCGATATTTGCAATGCCGCTGGTCTACCACCAGGTGTTCTGAATATTGTGCATGGCTTAGGACCTCAAGTAGGCGAAGCTATTGTTCGGCACCCTAAAATAAAGGCTATCTCATTTACAGGAAGCACCCGGGCAGGAGCTGAAATCGCGCGAATTGCAGCACCAATGTTTAAGAAATTAAGCCTTGAGTTGGGTGGAAAAAACCCAAACCTAATCTTCGCTGACTGCGATTATGAAAAAATGTTGGAGACCACCGTGCGCTCCTCATTCAATAATCAAGGACAAATATGTCTTTGCGGATCCAGAATTTATGTAGAAAAAAGTATTTACCCGAAGTTCAAAAAGGACTTCGTTGAACGAGTGCAGGAATTAAAGATTGGTAATCCAAGTGACCCTATAAATAATTTAGGCGCCGTCGTATCCAAATTGCATTTTGAAAAAGTACTGCATTGTATTGAATTGGCTAAAGAGGAAGGGGGGATAATCCTCACTGGTGGAACAGCAATACAAATACCAACCCCCTTTGACAAAGGGTGGTACATCGCACCTACCGTGATAGAGGGCTTATCCTGCGAATGCCGAACCAATCAAGAAGAGATCTTTGGACCTGTAGTAACCATTCAACCTTTCGATCAGGATGCCGAAGTACTTGAACTGGCAAACAACACACCATATGGTCTAAGTGCAACTGTATGGACCAATAATTTACAACGCGCTCACTTCTTCGCCGAAAATCTGCAAACCGGTATTGTCTGGGTGAACACCTGGATGCTACGTGATTTACGAACCCCTTTTGGCGGGGTAAAAAATTCCGGGGTAGGAAGAGAAGGTGGCTGGGAGGCTTTGCGCTTTTTTACCGAAGCAAAAAACGTAACCTTTGGATAACTGCCAAAATGTCTATGGCACAGTTATCGCATAGGTTAAATTGAAAACAGAACTATGCCCGCCGTTTTATTACCCAAAATTATTTTATCATGTTTGATTTAATTGCTTCAGAAGAAGGTCATACCATGTCTTCTTCAGCCCTACGAACGACTGCAGATTCTGATGGTGCTTTACTCGATACCTATTCCAAAACAGTATCCGGGGTGGCCCGACAAGTAAGCGGTGCTGTTGTTCATTTAAAAGTTCAGAAACCAGAGAACCCACAAAACAGACAAAGACAGACTCAAAATGGTAATGGTCAAAATACTGGTTCCGGAAGTGGTTTTGTCATCAGTACCGATGGATTCATTGTTACCAATAGTCATGTGGTAAATGGCGCTACCCATATTGAAGCCAGCCTTCCCGACGGCCGTAGTTTTCATGCCCGTACCGTAGGAGATGACCCCTCCACAGATATTGCTGTCGTTAAAATTGATGGCGAAAATTTGATGCCTACACGCTTTGGTGATAGCAATAACCTTCAGGTTGGACAAATCGCTATTGCCATCGGCAATCCTTTTGGCTTCCAATATTCCGTAACCGCCGGTGTTGTAAGTGCCTTGGGGCGAACCCTTCGTACCCAAACAGGACGGCTGATCGATGATGTAATTCAAACCGATGCGGCACTTAATCCTGGTAATTCCGGTGGTCCATTAGTTGATTCATTTGGTCAAGTGATTGGGGTGAATACTGCGGTTATATTAACAGGTCAGGGGTTGTGCTTTGCCGTAGCGTCTAATTTAGCAAAATTAATTGTAGGTAAATTGATTCTGGAAGGACGCGTTCGAAGAGGCATGTTGGGAATTGGAGCCCAGGCAGTGCCTTTGCCGACAAAATGGCTTAATGCTTTAGAGATCAATACTAAAGGTGGTATTCAAGTTCAGGGTGTAGAATCCGGTGGCCCTGCCGATAAAGCCGGTTTACGTGCCGGAGACATTATCGTGCAGTTCGAAGGAAAACCCGTAGATTCTATTGATACACTTCACAAAGTACTGGATGAAGATTCTATTGGCAGAAGCATAAGTCTCTGGGTATTGCGTGATGGTAACCTAAAAAGTATGACAGCAGTACCTGCTGAAATGCGCTGACCAATTCATTCCTTCTTTAATTTTTGTATTAGAGGTAGCACTTTACTTAAAGTACTACCTCTACTTTTTTAGGGCCGGGAGCATAATACCTCGTAATTTTAATCCAATTCCTGAATACATTTGAGGCAATTTAAAACACAACAATTTTCTAAAAATGCCTATAAAAATTAACCGTCGCTCCTTTCTCCAAAATTCTGCATTAGCCAGCGCAGCTATGATCCTGCCAAATATTAGCAGCGCAGAACCTACCGTATCACCGAATACCAAAATTAAAAAATATCCCTCTCGGAGTAGACTCCGCGTAGGTTTTATCGGGGTAGGCCTTCGTGGTCAAAATCACGTGGAAGCAGCCCTTATGCGTAATGACTGCGACGTGGTTGCAATTGCCGACCCAAATCAAAGTATGTTAGCTGATTGCCTGAAAATGATCAGCGAAGCTGGACATAAAAAACCAGATGTCTACGACAAAGGAGCGTATGATTATCTCAGACTTTTGAAAGACAAAAGTATCGATGCAGTACTAATCGCAACACCTTGGGAATGGCATACCCAACAATGTGTCGCAGCCATGCAAGCCGGGAAGTTTGTCGGTACAGAAGTATGCGGGGGGTTCTCACTCGATGAATGCTGGCAATTGGTGAACACACACGAAGCGACCGGATCACACCTGATGTTTATGGAAAACGTTTGTTACCGCCGCGATGTCATGGCTGTGATGCAAATGGTACGAAATGGTTTATTCGGCGAACTCATTCACCTCGAAGGAGGATATGAACATGACCTGCGTGGTGTGAAATTTAATGACGGAAAAACACCTTATGACTCTGGCGTAGAGTTCGGTGAAAAGGGTTACTCCGAAGCCAAATGGCGGACCAAACATTCCGTCCACCGTAATGCCGACCTCTACCCTACCCACGGTGTCGGCCCGATTGCAATGATGACCAACATTAATCGGGGTAACAGATTCTTGCATTTGACTGCTACCGCAAGTAAGTCTCGCGGCCTGCACGATTATGTAGTGAACCATCCACAAGGCGGACCAAACCATCCCAATGCTCAGGTGCAATTCAATCTTGGCGATAAAGTGACCACCATTATTAAAACGTCTAATGGCGAAACTGTGATGCTTTCACACGACACAAGTTTGGCTCGGCCATATTCGCTTGCCTTCAGGGTACAAGGCACCCGTGGCATTTGGATGGACCTCAATAAAAGTCTGTTGCTTGATGGTGTTACTGATGCACACAAATGGTCAGAAGCAAAAGCATGGCTTGATAAATATGACCATCCACTTTGGCAAAAATTTGGAGCCGATGCCAAAACAGCTGGCCATGGAGGAATGGATTTCTTTGTATTCAATCACTTCGTAGAATCCGCCAAACGTGACCAAGCTCCTCAAATAGACGTATATGATGCCGCAACCTGGCTGGCAATTACGCCACTTTCAGAAGCTAGTATTGCTACCGGAAGTAGCCCACAGGCTTTTCCTGATTTCACCCGCGGACGCTGGACAGAACGGAAGCCGGACTTTGCTTTTGGAGACGAATTTTAAGGTTAAATAATCGGATATTATTTTCTCTCAACGAAGCACTTACCACCAACTCAAATATTCCATATTTGTTTTATGATCTACACAATAAACCACTTTTTTAGCTCAATAAAGCCAAATATTCCCTTGTTTAAAAAATGTAACGTACTCATTATTAAACAATTAAGCCATTAAACGGTTTGTGTTAAACACTTACTAACAGCTCTTTTTTAAAAGATCCTAATCTTCTCATTATCAAGAGATTTGGAAAGTGGTCAATGTTATAATCTGGTGTGTATAACCCGTCTTTTATCCACAGGTTTCCACATCAGTACATCCAAACATACCGTAAAACAGTCTATACACCTTAAGTCTTGTGTACAACCCTGTGCTTATAAACGTCAGTTAACAACACCAAATAAATTGAAATGTCTAACAACCCTCTTCTCCACTTTTTTAGGATTCTTTGTTGAAAAACATACAAGTCATTGATCCTAAAAAGATTTCTTTGTGGGTAAGCTGTTGGCAAGGTTGGTAACTATACTTAATATAGAATTTACATTGGCAAGTTATGACGTTACCAACAAACTAACAGCCCTTATAATGGCCCTTAGGGTTATTTTTTAAACCATCTAAATTTCATAGAAGGCAGTCAGAAATGTATAACTCAAAGCTTTTTCAGGTCTACTTTTGTTTGAAGTTTTTTAAAACACTACATGACGAATTCAATTTTCAATTTTCGGTTTGCGGACGAATTTCAAATTACCCGCGCGGTCAAGATCTGGCTCATAGCTGGCTTGGTTATGATCTTCTTTCAAATTGTGATCGGTGGGGTAACACGTCTTACCGGGAGTGGACTGAGTATTACCCGTTGGGAAATCGTGACAGGAAGTATTCCACCACTCAACGAAGCCGATTGGATCTCTGAGTTTGAATTATACAAACTGACGCCTCAGTATCAAAAAATCAATCAGGGTATGACGGTAGGCGAATTTAAATTCATCTACTTCTGGGAATACTTTCACCGGCTCTGGGCACGCTTGATGTTCTTTGTTTTTATCATTCCTTTTGTCTGGTTTTTAGGACGTGGAATGTTATCCAGGCTGCTGCTGCCCAGGATGTTGACCGTAGTAGGACTGGCGGGTCTGGAAGGATTCTTTGGTTGGGCGATGGTGGCCAGTGGTCTGATAAAACGTCCTTGGGTAAATGCTTACAACCTGACCTTACACCTTTGCATGGCACTGGTCATATTCACCTATTTACTCTGGACCTGGTTTTTAGCCGTTTCGCCCAAATTGCCTGATTTTTCGAGTGTTCGTTTCAGGCGCTTTGCCTTATACTTATTTGGGTTAGCTTTTTTTCAGATTGCACTTGGTGCCATTATGTCCGGGTCCAAAGCGGGACTTTTTTTTCCGACCTGGCCTGATATGAATGGGGAATATTTTCCAACTGTTTTGCTTGATGGAAATCATTGGACCGCTGATAGTTTTATACATTATGATACGAATCCGTTCATGCCCGCGCTGATTCATTTTTTACATCGTAATACGGCGTACTTATTAACAGCTCTGGTGTTGTACTTTGTGGTGAAGATTTCCAAGGAGCCTATCTCTCCTATGTTGCGGCGTAGTGGGGGCTGGCTGATTGCTGCGATCAGTACACAGGTTTTGCTGGGTATATTTACGGTGATCAACTGTAAGACTAAAATCCCGGTCGATCTGGGTGTAGCGCACCAGGCAGGGGCCGTGGTATTGCTGAGTTTAGTGTTGTGGGTGTGCTATCAGTTGCGTAAAAAATAGCCTGGATCCTGCTGGATATTTAGATGTTAGAGATTGGGTTGATTACGAAAGTGCATAATTTTTGCGTTTGATAGCTCAAGTACAATCTCTAGCGTATAAATATACAGCAGTCTTTTTTTGTTCCTTTTTCCTACTTTTGCCAACTAGACATTTAGTCTGTTATCGAATCAATCAGAAATTTCCCGCGCATGAATTTTAATTTAATAGAAGAAGAAGGTTTTAAATATATTGAAACCGGTGGTGACGGTACGCCAATCGTATTACTCCATGGCTTGTTTGGTGCACTCTCTAATTTTGAGAGTCTCGTAGATCATTTCTCGCATAAGCATAATGTGGTGATTCCGATTCTTCCTATTTATGAGATGCCTATCTTTCAGGTATCGGTATCTGGTTTGGTAGAGTTTCTGGAAAAATTTGTGGAGCACAAAGGGTATGACAAAGTACACCTCTTGGGCAATTCACTCGGAGGACACGTAGGCTTGTTATATGCTATTGGAAATCCTGAGCATATAGCGTCGATCACGCTGACTGGAAGTTCTGGTTTGTATGAGAGTGCATTCGGTTCCGCATTTCCCAAGCGAGGCGACTACGAATATATCAAAACCAAAACAGCCGCTACCTTCTACGATCCGGCTACTGCCAGCAAGGAATTGGTGGATGAAGTATTCAGTATTGTAAACGACCGTGGCAAAGCCATCCGGGTTGTAGCCACAGCCAAATCTGCCGTGCGGCATAACCTTGGCGATAAACTCCACAAGATCAAAGCCCCTACCCTCCTCATCTGGGGAATGCAGGATATTGTGACCCCACCTTTTGTGGGAGAAAAATTTCATGAATTGATCGAAGACTCCCGTCTGCACATGCTGGATCAATGTGGCCATGCGCCCATGATGGAAAAGCCTGAGGAGTTCAATGTTTTGTTGGATGCGTTTTTGGATGAGGTGGAGGGTAAGTGATTCTTATAAGCGCTGGATAGCCTAAAACCCATATATGCCCACAGTAGAAATTGCCTCCGTTCAATCGTCCGGTCTTGGTCTCAACCAGGCTGACTTTGACGTTGCGATCATTCAAGAAAATAAACTGATCAGACATCGTAGCCTTTTCTACGATTTACTCCGAAAAGAAAAAGGGGTGATTATTCATATTGGTAATACTGATTTTAAACAGGATAAGGATAGAGAATTTTATGCCGGTGGAATTATTGACTGGAGCTTAGATGAAAATAAACACATCATCATTCCTGAGTATGATTCGGATTAAGCGTTACTTCAAAAGGGGGCCGATCAAAAATCTGTTTTTAAATTTCTGGATATATATAAATCTGATATGGATCAATTACTCAAAATAGCGCTAGACCATTCGCCAGTTAAAAAAGTATATTTTCTTACGGATTATCAATTTGGACCCAAAAAAGAAAGCATTGAAAAAGCAGGTACCCTCTTCGATTTTTAGATGCTGCACGATGACGAAGGATTGAAGCTTAATACACTGTATGAAATTTATGACAAGTAGGCTGGTGGGTTTCTGGTGCAATAAATATTGAACAATGGCCGTAAAATTTGAAATTGAATTTGTGGTGTCGGACAAAAGGAAAGACAACTACGTCATAGCGCGTTTGATGGTTCCAGGTCAAAATTTCAATGTTCAGGAAAATTCTTTTTTAAATCAGGTCCCCATAAAATCAGGAGTTATCAGCCCCCGGGCTATGGATGAGGCCGGAGCTCCCAGATTTGATCTATTTATTTTTTATCCTGTAAATCCTGAGGACATCCAAGCATTTGAAAAGCTAATGATTGTGGAGCTTACACCTGGATAGTATTTGCCGTCACAGACATGAAGGAAAAGCCGGAGGAATTTAATGTTTTGTTGGATGCAATTTTGGGTGAGTTGGAGGGGAAGTGATGGCTTACTTATCCACAACGGATTACTAAGTGATTTTCCACGGGTTGTTTATTTATAGGAAACTGTAGTTGGCTAACAATGTAAAAAGCGTACTACTAAATTGTTGTATTTCAAATACTTACTTGTGCTAAGATTTGTAAATACAGATGTTAGCTGTGATTTGAGAAATGCTTATTCCTAAAATACGTTGACTAAAAATATGGATATTAAGAGAGCCTCCGGAATACATCTAAAAATTAATTTGGTTTTGATTATATTTTTTTTAATCAACAAAAGGTATTTACGGCCAAATTATAGTGATATTATTCTCTTATCTACTATTCTTGGTAGCTTGCCAAATTTAATTGGTGCATTTATGTTCAGTTTGCTCCCGATGAGCAAAACATTAAAACTAAAATTACATAAAGGACGAAGGATTATTTGTATAAGTTCCATTTCTGTATTTGCTATTTTGACTTTCGAAGAGTTTTTCCCGTATTTTACAGCGACAAAAACATTTGATTATTTTGATATTATTGCATCCGGAATAGGTTCATCGCTTGCCCTTATTTACTACTATTTTTTATCCAATAAGATTGATAAGGGGGATTTAATAAAATAATATCTTGGGATTAATAATCAACTCACATAACTTATTAGGTTTTTTTTGGTGTGATAATCAGTCAGTTAAGTAAAATTTACAGAGTCCGGTACAAACACCTGCTACAAGGTTATACAATTGAATATCGCGACAGCGTAAATGATCTTATAAAAATCTAAAACGCTTCAGCCCGCTAGCCTTAGGTTGTAAAAATAAATGCAACGCTGGCACAAGGTTTCAATCAAGTGCGGTCTATTTCATTTGGCTGTGCTGAAAAACCAAGTTTAGTTGCTAGTGCCGCGTCCGGCCATTAAGGTGTGAATATGGCGGTCTAATTTTTCTGTCACTAATCACCAAAAGTGTACCACCAATTTGCACCAAAAGTGTACCACTTGGCAAATTAAAATTAGGCAATGTTGTTAAGTTTGGTTAGGAAATCTTTTATTCTATAACTTTCCCCGCTGGCGCAAGGTTTCAACCTTGTGCCGCCTATTTCAGTCGGCTGTGCCGACAAACCCATTTTAGTCGCTAAGTGAACAGAACGATGTAGATAAATAAGTTATATTTTGCCGTTGTCGGCAGAGCCGACGCATATAGTAGACACAAGTCTAAAGCCTTGCACCAGCGTGTTAGGCCGGATTTTCAGCGTTCTTAGCCTCGGAGAGGCTTAATATTGGTATCAAAAAAAGGCGGCCCGAAACCGGGCCGCCTTCCAATAAATTATCTCAGCAAAAATCTCAAACAAGATCAAACCGGTCCAGATTCATCACCTTGTTCCAGGCAGCTACAAAGTCCTGCACAAATTTCTCCTGACCATCCGCACATCCGTACACTTCCGCCAGGGCGCGAAGCTCTGAGTTGGAACCGAAAACGAGATCCACACGGGTGGCTGTCCACTTCAGTTCGCCAGTGGTACGATCATGCCCTTCAAAAACATCCTGAGCCGCTGAAGCCGCCTTCCAGGTCGTGCTAAAGTCGAGCAGGTTCACAAAGAAGTCGTTGGAAAGTGCTTCTGGGCTATTGGTAAATACGCCGTGTTTAGAATGATCGAAATTGGTGTTCAACACACGCATACCACCCAACAGAGCAGTCAGCTCAGGAGCAGTCAACGTCATTAATTGCGCTTTGTCGATCAACATTTCCTCTGCGGAAGTTGTGTGTTTAGGCTTAAAGTAGTTTCGGAAACCATCTGCAGCTGGCTCCAGGACAGCGAATGATTCTACATCCGTTTGTGCTTGTGAAGCATCGTTTCTGCCTGGTGTAAATGGAACAGTTACCGTATGCCCGGCATTTTTTGCTGCCTGCTCAATCCCGGCACATCCACCCAGCACGATTAAATCGGCGAGCGAAACTTGTTTGCCAGATGCAGCACTGTTGAATGCGGTTTGAATGCCTTCGAGGGTATCCAGTACTTTCGACAATTGTGCAGGATTGTTGACGGCCCAATACTTCTGAGGAGACAGACGAATGCGGGCGCCATTTGCCCCCCCCCGCTTATCGGAGCCACGGAATGTTGCTGCGGAAGCCCAGGCGGTCGATACTAGTTGAGACACGGTCAGGTCTGAAGCCAATATTGTAGCTTTCAGGACAGCAATATCTTGATTGTCAATTATTGAATGAGTAGATTCCGGGATAGGATCTTGCCAGATTAACACTTCTGCTGGCACCTCTGCACCGAGATAGCGTGTGCGTGGGCCCATATCGCGGTGCGTTAGTTTGAACCAAGCACGGGCGAAAGTATCTGCAAACTGATCCGGATTTTCATAGAAGCGTCTTGAAATTTTCTCGTAAGCAGGGTCCATACGCAAGGCCAGGTCTGTGGTAAGCATCGTTGGGGCATGACGTTTGGATGGGTTGTGTGCATCCGGAACGGTATCTGCTGCGGCACCTCCTTTTGGCTTCCATTGGTGTGCACCAGCTGGGCTCTTGCTCAACTCCCATTCGTAGCCGAATAGATTTTCGAAGTAATTGTTACTCCATTTCGTAGGCGTTGTAGTCCAGGCTCCTTCCAATCCACTCGTGATTGTGTTTTCTCCATTTCCGCTTCCCATGGTATTTTTCCAGCCGAGACCTTGCTCCTCAATACCAGCAGCGGCGGGTTCTTTACCAACATATTTGTTAGGATCGCCAGCACCGTGTGTTTTGCCGAAAGTGTGTCCGCCAGCAATTAGTGCAACGGTTTCTTCGTCATTCATGGCCATGCGGCCAAAAGTTTCGCGAATGTCACGTGCTGAGGCAATAGGGTCCGGGTTTCCGTTAGGGCCTTCCGGATTTACGTAGATCAAACCCATTTGGACGGCGCCAAGCGGATTTTCCAGCTCGCGGTCGCCGGTATAACGTTTGTCTGCCAACCATTCAGATTCAGAACCCCAATAGATATCTTCAGGAGCTTCCCATACATCCTCCCGTCCGCCAGCGAAACCAAAGGTCTCGAAACCCATCGACTCGAGGGCACAGTTGCCGGTGAGGATCATCAGGTCGGCCCAGGAAATTTTCCGACCATATTTCTGCTTGATCGGCCAGAGGAGCAAGCGCGCCTTGTCGAGGTTGGTATTGTCTGGCCAGCTATTGAGGGGTGCAAATCGCTGGGTACCAGAGCCGCCGCCGCCGCGACCGTCAGAGATACGGTAAGTACCAGCACTGTGCCAGGCCATCCGAATAAAGAAAGGCCCATAGTGTCCGTAGTCGGCTGGCCACCAGGCTTGAGATTGGGTCATTAATTCCAAGATGTCTTGCTTCAGCACCTTCAGATCGAGATGCTTGAATTCCTCCGCATAGTTAAACGACTCGCCCATTGGATTGGACAGGACAGAATGTTGGCGGAGCACGCTCAATTTTAACTGGTTGGGCCACCAGTCGCGGTTTCTTGTGCCACCACCTGCGCTTTGCTTGATTGTGCCACCATGAAAAGGGCACTTGCTTTCAGGGTTTGAATTGGTTGTGCTATTTTCCATTTTTACAGATTAATAAATTGTTGGTAATGCAGACGATTGCCTAAATAGGCATAGACTAAGGGACAAAATTAGCCCAATAAAAACATAGCTCAAAATAATAATTTCTATACTTACATAGTTTAAGGCTATACTTATGACTTTACAACAATTAGAATATGTCCTGGCGGTAGACGCCTACAAACAGTTCTCAACAGCTGCTGAAAAATGTTTCATCACGCAGCCTTCCCTGAGTGCTATGATTCAAAAACTTGAAGACGAGTTGGGCGTCAAAATTTTTGACAGGAGCAAGCAACCCATCATGCCAACAGAGCTTGGAACTGAGATCATTGCACAAGCACGTTTGATTTTAAATGAATCCGAAAATTTAAAACAAATGGTAAAGGATCGCATGGAAACCGTGAGTGGTGAATTGCGGTTGGGCATCATTCCGACCTTAGCCCCCTATCTTTTGCCCTTATTTTTAAAAGATTTTTCTGAAAAATACAGTGATCTGAAGCTAAGTATTACAGAATTAACGACCGAAAATATCATCACTCATTTGAAAAAAGGGATCTTAGATGTTGGTATTATGGCCACCCCATCCAAAGACAACCAGCTTTTTGAAGACCCTATTTTTTACGAAGAATTTGTGGTTTATGCACCCAATGAAAACGCAATCCTTAAAAAGGATTATTTACTTGCTGAAGATATCGATGCCAACCTGTTGATGCTTTTGCAGGAAGGACATTGTATGCGGGCGCAAGTCATTAACCTTTGTGCATTGCAAAAAACCCAAAGTTCGCTCAGTAATATCAGTTACGAAGCGGGCAGTCTTGAAACCTTGAAACGATTGGTAGAGGCACATTCGGGCATCACCATTCTTCCTCATTTAGCCGTTTTGGATATGGATGAAGACCAGATGCAGTATATTCGGTTCTTCAAACCACCCGCTCCGGTACGGGAGATTAGCCTTGTGACACATCGAAGTTTGGCAAAAAAAAGGCTTATAACGGTCTTAAAGGAGGCTATTTGTGATAACTTACCGCAATCAATAAAGAAAACCAATAAAAAACGGGTGGTAGATTTTGACATAAAGTATTTGTAACCCGTAGCAAAGGTTCATTCCTGATACGGCCTGACATTGGTTGCGCACCTGTCAAAAAGAGTCAGATGCCCGTAATGTTTTTAGCGATCAGAAAATTAGTAGACCAATTCTACAATCAAATTAAGAAGCAATGGACTCAGAGCAAACCAAGCTTAAAGAACTGGTCAGGTTATTCTTAAAACTTGGGATAATTGGCTTTGGTGGTCCTGCAGCACATGTTGCGATGATGCAGGCAGAAGTTGTAAAGAAGAGAAAGTGGTTGACACATCAGCATTTTCTGGATCTGGTTGGGGCGACCAATCTAATACCAGGCCCCAACAGCACCGAAATGGCCATTCATATTGGTCAGGAAAGAGCTGGCTGGAAAGGCCTGGTCGTTGCGGGCTCCTGTTTCATTTTGCCTTCGGTCATCATAACGGGTATTTTTGCCTGGCTTTACAAACAATATGGGCAGCTTCCTGATGTACAGCCATTTGTTTATGGAATCAAACCGGCCATTATTGCCATAATCCTTGGGGCGGTATTCCCGCTTGCAAAGCGATCCATGAAGTCTTTGGAGCTTATAATCCTTGGTATACTTGTTTTGGTCTGTTCCTTATGTAGCTTCAATGAAATTTATCTGATGTTTGGCGCAGGCCTGATTGCCTTACTGCTGGCTTGGAGGAGAAATCATAAGGTTACCCACACCCCGTTTTTTTTTCCATTCACCTTGCTTCAGATATCCAAAACTAGTCTTCTCACTGCAACGAACCTTAACTTATTTTGGATCTTTCTGAAGATTGGTTCAATCCTTTATGGGAGCGGGTATGTGTTGTTTGCTTTTCTGGATACCGAGCTTGTTTCGACAGGACTTTTGTCCCGTCAGCAATTGATTGATGCGATCGCTGTAGGACAGTTTACGCCGGGTCCAGTTTTTTCGGCGGTCACTTTTATCGGGTATCAGATCAATGGATGGACCGGCGCAGTCGTTTCAACTATCGCAATTTTTGTTCCGGCATTTCTTTTCGTTGCCTTATTGAATCCCATCGTAAAAAAACTGCGAAACTCGGATCTATTTTCAGCATTTCTGGATGCTGCAAATGTAGCCTCGGTCGCTATTATAGTTTCCGTCTGTTTTTCAATGGCTAAAGATACCCTTACGGACTGGCGGACCATTGTTATTGCCGCTTTAAGTATTCTTATAACATTTTGTTTTAGCAAAGTAAACAGTGCTTGGGTAGTCTTGGGCGCTGCATTGATGGGTTCTCTGTTGTTGTTGATATGAGTCCTTTAGCAGCTATTTTTGTACTTTTGTGATCGAATGGAGCTTAAATCCATAAAATGCACTTAACACAAGCGTATTGATGTAAGGAGAACATCATACTCCAATCGTAAATCATTGATATGCCCGGCCTATACCTCCACATTCCTTTTTGCAAACAAGCCTGCCACTATTGCAACTTTCATTTCTCAACTACGCTTCGACAAAAAGGAGCCATGGTTGAGGCGCTTTTGAAAGAACTGGAATTGCAGCAAGGCTATCTCGGAGGGGAGGAAATTCAATCCATCTATTTTGGGGGCGGTACGCCATCTTTGCTGGATACAGCGGAACTGGAACAGATTTTTTCCAAAATCTATCAGACCCACCGGGTCGCGCCAGATGCTGAGATCACACTCGAAGCAAATCCGGACGACCTTAGCCCCGAAAAACTTCGCGATCTGAAAAATTACAGCCCTATCAACCGCCTGAGCATTGGCATACAATCTTTTGCAGATGCAGATCTGCGTTGGATGAATCGAGCGCACACTTCTGGCCATGCCCGGTCTTGCCTCGACGATGCGATTGCCAAAGGGTTTCACGATCTTACTATCGATCTCATTTACGGCTCCCCTACCACCCCGGACGAGGTATGGGCTGAAAATCTTCGTCTGGCATTTGAATATGAGATCCCACACCTTTCCTGCTACTGCCTTACGGTGGAAGACGGCACGGCATTGGGCACTTTTGTGCGTCGTGGACACCAACCAGCGGTAGATGAGGACCGGGCGGCCCGACAATTCGAAATGTTGATGATATCCACAGCAGAGAAGGGTTATCAACATTATGAAATTTCAAATTTTGCCCTGCGGGGCCGGTATGCACGCCATAATACCAACTATTGGCGGGCAGAGTCATACCTTGGGCTTGGGCCTTCATCGCACTCTTTTGATGGAATTTCCAGACAATGGAATGTGGCGAATAATGCCCAATATATCAAGCAAATATCCGAAGGTAAGGTACCATTCGAACGGGAAGTGCTAACGCAGGATCAACGCTACAACGAATATGTGATGACCTCGCTCCGTACCATGTGGGGGGTTGATATGGGAATGATTCGCACCTGGGGATCCAATTTTGAGCAACATTTTAAAACCCAAGCCCAACCATTTTTAGAAACAGGGGTTTTAGTACAAACGGAACAAACCTTTTACCTGTCCAGGGCGGGTAAACTTCTGGCTGATCGGGTGGCGATGGAGCTGTTTGTATAAAAATCCATGTTCAATCCGTTATCCATCAGCACACGGATAACGTGAATTGGATGTGGATAAGTTATCTTTGCACAATGCTACGAATCCTATTAGTAGAAGATGAAGCTCATATCCGGGATGCAGTGAAGCTCAACCTGGAGTTGGAAGGCTATGAAGTAGTGAGTACAGGTAATGGACGAAAGGCGCTCGACCTATTTGCCGGGCAGCATTTTGACCTACTGTTGCTGGATGTCATGCTGCCAGAAGTGGACGGCTTTGACATTACCGAAAAAGTTCGCCTAACCAATTCCGAAGTACCCATCCTTTTACTGACGGCCAAAGACATGAGTCAGGATCGGATAAACGGACTAAAAAAAGGAGCTGACGATTATCTAACCAAGCCATTTAATCTGGAAGAACTTTTGCTTCGAGTGAGTAAACTTATCAAAAGAAGTCAACGGCACAAAGGAGAATCGCTCTCGTTGTTTGAATTCGGCGGAAATAAGGTCAACTTTGAAACGTTTGAGGCCTCCACATTCCGGGGAGAGGAGATCACCCTCACTAAAAAAGAAACGATGTTGCTCAAGCTACTGGCGGAACGCAAAGATGAGGTGGTAAGCCGAAATCAGATCCTGCAGGCAGTTTGGGGCTATGACGTTTTTCCAAGCACGCGTACCATTGATAACTTCATCCTTTCGTTTCGGAAATACTTTGAGGAAGACGCAAAAAAACCGCAATTTTTCCATTCAAGCAGAGGGGTAGGCTATAAATTTACTCTGTGAGCCAACGAGTTATATATAATAAAAATATTTTATTGATTTAATGGCGGATTCCAAGTTTGGAACCATCAAATCTACGCATAAACGAATCGCCCCCAAATGTGGTTGCTCAAACAAATACTAATTCTGCTAATTCGGGTTTATCAGGTTACACTTTCGCCCTTTTTAGGAGCGAACAAGTGTAGATATCAACCAACCTGCTCACATTATGCCATTGACGCACTGCAGATTTGGGGACCGTTTAAAGGGAGCTATTTAGCGGCAAAGCGAATCTGGCGCTGTCATCCTTGGAGCAAGCATCCGATTATTGATCCAGTACCAACTAAGAACGAAGCATAAACAATAGTCTGAATTACTGTTTCTACCGACTCCCAATCACCAATCCACTATTATACCAACCACCGTTCTCTATGAAATTTCCCCGTTTTGTTCCTCCAGCATTGTTCCTGATTTTTGTGATCGCTGTGATAGCCCCCGCTTGTAATCGCGGAGTCGGCTGTCCGAAGGCTACCCATGCCAGCGATGTTTTTGCAAAAGATAGTAAGAAAAAAAGCAAGAAAAACTGAGTCTAAAATGAAGATCCGAAGCTCTTGGCCCTTTTTATTTATGCTCTTCTTTGCTTTGGTGTTGGCCGCACCTGCTTGTAGCAAAAAGAGTGGTTGCCCGGCTGAATCGAGTCTGCATACGCCCAAAAAGAAAAAAGGCAAAACACAGAAAGGGCTGATGTCCAAGAAGATGCGTAAAAAGATAGGGGGGTAGATTCGGTTCTAATTGAGGGTCTGACTCCAAGTTAGACCATTAATGCCTTTAAATGGGTTGTTCGCCAAGGGCGGGCAGCCCATTTGTCCTTGTGTAAACGTTTAAATCATTTGTTTTTGTAACTTTTAGACATACAAGTTAAGTCGGCTCAATTTTCGTGGCAGGTTAATCTCTCACCTATTCATCTATGCACAACTAATTTTTCCTATGAATCGTGTTTTACTCCTTTTGCTTTCAGTGCTTACGCTCAATCTTTTTGGCAAAGTATTTCCGCCTGAAATATTGAAAGCAGACACCCAAATCCGTTTAGTTACTTCCAAAGATGCCCAAATTAAAAACACAGTCTCCACCCATGGAGTGCAGGGTAATTTACAAATGCTTGCAGATACGATTCCACCCGTTCTGAATTGCCCGGCTTCTGACACCATTACACTGCTTACTCAAGGCCGCTGTGATACGGTGCTTAATTATTCGGTTACTGCTACAGACGACCAGGGCCCGGCCATTGTTATCCAACTTTCCGGACTACCGTCAGGCAGTGTTTTTCCGATAGGTGTCAACACTTGCGTGTATTTGGCAACAGATCTAACGGGCAATACTGCTACCTGTTCTTTTTCATTTAAGGTACAAGATGAAGGAGCATTGTCGCTTAAATGCAACGACCTTATAACGGTTAATTTGGATGCCAATTGCACCAAAACAATGCTTGCTCAGGAGCTTTTGGAGGTGGGTCCATATGGTTGTTGGGATCGCTATTTTGCAGAGGTTGACAAAACATCGCCCTTTGGAAACGGCCCATGGCTTCCCGCGATCTTTAATTCCAACGATATAGATAAAACGTATCAAGGCCGTGTAACTGATTCAAATACAGGCAATAAATGCTGGGGAAATGTGAAAATTCTGGATAAAACGCCTCCTGTTTTCGCTTGCAGTGACCTAACCGTTTCGTGTGCAGAACCAAATCTTACTCCGACCTTTCTAAAAGACAGTCTTGGCCTTGCGGCAGCTATGCCGCAAGTGAATGATGCCTGTGGTACCCTTACATTTTTGGGGCATTTGGATACAAATTTTCCTTTCAACTGTGACACGCCCTTTACAAGAATTGTCAACCGCCAATGGCAGGCCAACGACCAGAGCGGCAACACCAGTACATGCCTTCAGCATATCAAAATGCATCGTCATACGCTTAGTGAAATGCAGTTGCCGCCTGATGTGACACTCAGTTGCCTCGATACAATTATTACCCAGGACATTACCGGACAGCCATTTTTGATCTACGAGGGTCGTCGGTATGATTTGAATGACAACGCCATTTGTGATATTTCTGCCTTCTATGAAGACATTCCGCTTGTACTTCCCTGCGGCGACCGTCGTATTCGGCGGCTTTGGGAATATTTTGACTTTTGTACCGGAGTTACCGACGGACCTTTTGAGCAGAATATCTATCTTCTGGACGATACAAAACCAACCATTGCTTGCCCGGGCTCATTTTTGGTGACACTTCATGCGGATACCTGTTATGCTCTGGTAAACTTACCTGATGTAATTTTAAATGATGCCTGTTCGCAAATTGCATCGTTCGAGGCAGTTTGGGAAGATAAAGGATTGGCGAAAACGCTTGTTGGTACCCTGGCAGATTATATGGGGAATGATTCGACCAGTTTTGATACGCTGGGCGTGCTCGGAACGGTCGTATTACCCGTTGGAACTACTACCATCTCGTATGTGGCCGAAGACAGTTGTGGCAATATCGGCGATTGTATCTTCAACCTCACAGTGGCCGACATGGTCCTGCCCGTGGCACGGTGTGATACGTTTTCTACCCGTCAGCTTTTATCGGACGGCTTGCTTGCGGTTGCTGCCAATTCATTTAACAACGGTTCTTCAGACGATTGCGTACCGCTTGTAATGAAGGCAAGATTTTTAGAGAATACTGCCTGCCAGTTTGACACCATTTTGACGGATACCTTGCGTTTTTGTTGCCTGAATCAAAACGATACCCTAAACGTGATGCTGCGGGTGTATGACATTCCGGTGCCTTTTGGCAATGTTTCGGTAAGCTTCGGAGCGGGGCATTACAGTGATTGTGCGATGAAAATTTTCGTGACAGATCCGAACCCACCCAGCTGTGTGGCACCGCAAAACCTTACCGTAGACTGTCCAAACTTTGATCCGACACTCCAGACGTATGGATCTATTGTATCAAATTCTTGTGCAGTTGACTCGATTTCGCTCGATATAGATTATACCCAATTTGACACTGCTTGCAATCGGGGCGTAATTACCCGGATCTTTAAAGTGTTCGATGCGGCGGGAAATATTGGAGGTTGTGCTCAGGCTGTTACGGTCAATTACCTGCAGGATTATTTTGTCAAGTTTCCAAACGACATGATCGTGACCATTTGTGATGGAACAAACAATTTTGGTGAGCCGATTTTTTTATCTCAAGGATGCGAGGACATAAAAGTGGAGCATACAGATATGCTTTTTACGGTAGTGCCGGATGCCTGTTATAAGATCGAACGCACCTGGAAAATTACCAATAATTGCACGTATGATCCTTTATTGCCGTTCATAACGGTGCCAAATCCGAACCCAAATCCAGTTGCAAATGCTTCAGCGAACCTCCCCGGCCCAACCGTTTCGGCTTGCGGAACGCTTCCACCCTGGAGCCCAAGCATTCTAAAAATCAACCCAACAGATCCTACAGCGACCAACTATTGTGTATTTTATGATAAAAACGTAAACGGTTACGAGTACAAGCAAATCATCAAGGTCATTGATAATCAAGCACCAACGGGTACTTACACCGTACCGGCTTGTGTAAACCAAAATTGGGCTACTGCTAATAACAGCCAATTCTGGAACGAGACGTATTGGTGGGACAATGGCATTCAGACACATGATCTCTGTGAAGAACCAACCGAGCTTAGTATTACCGGTACCGACGCCTGTTCCGGTTCTAACATAAATATATCGTTCCTGCTTTACCTCGACCTGGATGGGGATGGAATTACAGAAACGGTGATCAAATCTGAAAACCTGGGTGCCGGAGGACTTGGTTGGAACAATGTGCTGTATAACAACTATAACACCCCACCCAACTACATGGGCGGCACGCCACGTTCGTTCGACGAGCGGGCGTTACCATCCAATCAAAAAGTAGGATTTGCCATTGAAGAAACTGTTTCGGGCAACAATAAAACTGCCCGGGTGCGCTGGAATACCCAACAGCAGCCGAATACCTACTTCACACCCGAACTTCCACACGGAACACACAAGATCAGGTGGTTTCTAACGGATGGCTGCGGCAACAACAAGGAATACGAATACACTTTTACGGTGAAGGATTGTAAGCCACCAACAGTGGTCTGCATCAATGGTCCTATCAGCGTCAATATTCTGCAAACCGGACTGGTTCAATTGTATGCAGCTGACTTTTTGCAATTCAAGGAGGATAACTGTACCCCGGAACCTCAAATAAAAATTGGCGTTAGAAAATGTGGAACAGGCACTGGATTCCCGGTGGATATAAACGGAAACCCGGAGCTAAGTGTGACATTTGCCTGTACGGAATTGGGCAATAAATGTATTGAATTATGGGCTCTAGACCATGCTGGCAATGCGGATAAATGTGAGACAACGGTGGTGGTGCATGATAATTTAGATAATTGTGCTTCTAATAAAACATCCGGTAGAGTGATCACAGACTTAGGGGTAGGAATTTCTGATGTAGCAATTAATATATCTAACAATTGCCTATTCTGCCCGCCATTGTCACCAGTAACCTTTACAGATGCCTTTGGGTATTATACCATTCCAAATAACATTCCACTAATCTCCACGAATGACATCATTCCTGAAAGGGGCGATAACCCGCTCAATGGAGTAACCACCTATGATCTGGTATTAACTTCTAAACACATCCTTGGAATACTACCCTTCACGTCTCCCTACAAAATGATCAGTGCGGATGCCAACAAGTCTGGAAGTATCACAACGTTTGATATCGTGGAACTTCGAAAACTCATTTTGGGCATCTACAATGGCTTGCCGAACAACAGCAGCTGGCGTTTTGTAGATTCAAGTTTTGTGTTTCCCAATCCGTTAAACCCTTTTCAGACTGGGTTCCCGGATTCCATTCAACTCAATAGTCCCAAGCCATATAATTTTATTGGGATGAAAGTCGGGGATGTGAATAACACCGCTGTCCCCAATTTCAGCTCACCTGCGAAAGAACGCTTTGAAGGCATTGTCTACTTTGACAGTGAGGAAAGGGATGTTCGGGAAGGGGAGATATTTGAAATAAAATTCAGCGCATCTGAACGACTCGAAGGTTGTCAGTTCACCCTCGAAACTGATGGGTTGGAAATATTGGAAGTCCTTCCGGGAGAAAACATGAGTAAGGAAAACTTTGCCATATTTCCTCAAAAATTCTTGCTCACGATGGCCTGGGAGACAGGCGGGCTAGCAAATTTTGTATTAAAGTTAAAAGCGCAAAAAGCGGGCTCTCTTCGTGAAATGCTTCGAATCAGTAATCAAATTACACCAGCAGAAGCATATACCAGCGTCCTGACAACAGACCAATCAATTACCAAACAGCGCGTCGCACTTCGGTTTGGCAATCCCAACCTGAGCTTTGAGTTGTTCCAAAATCAGCCTAATCCTTTTACAGACAAAACCGCGATCACATTCCAGCTTCCGGAGTTCAGTTCAGCAGTCCTCTCGGTATTAGATGGAAACGGCCGCCTCCTTTGGTCAAAAATGAGCGATTGGCCAGGCGGCTTGAATACGGTTGAGCTGGATCTGAGCGGACTAAGTGCTGCGGGGGTGTTGTATTTTAAATTGGCAACATCCGCTAAAACGGCCGTACGGAAAATGGTGAGGATTTGACCGTGTGAAGAAGAGGGTGTCTTATTAGTGTTTTTCACCGCGGAGCCTTACAAAAACTCCGCGTCTCTGCGCCTCCGCGGTGAAAAAACACTCTTCTATCCTCCCAACCTAACTCTTCAATCGAACTTTCAGCAGCGTTGCCAAACGTTCAAATTCAGCTTCCCATTCTTTATTTACAAACACCCACAAGCCTTTTCGCATGCCATTGGTGAGCAGATAAAATACATTTTGGCTGCGCCAAATACTGGGTATTAGCCCCATTTGCTGCACAATAGAAAGTACGTCGGCGAGCCAGCGCACCCTCGGGAGGGAAGATTCATCGACCCCTATTTTCTCGATCTCGCGAAATACGCGTTCGCCGATTGCTAAGTTAAGTGCTTCTTCATCCGTGCGTTTGATGTGCCAGCGTTCAATATCAGCAGATATCCGGCGGAGATTGCGCGTGTCCAGCACTTCATTTCCCTCAAAAAAATTCAGCAGATCAGCGTTTAAGACGTAGGAAGCAATATTGTGCCAAGTGGAAGGCAGGGGAAGTTTTGCCTCTTCAATGCCCGCCATGAGTTGGTAATTATCATTGAACACATCGCGAAAAGTTGCCTCTGCTACTGCCAGACTTGTATCGGTGATACTGTTGATAATTTTGATCTTCTCGTCGGCAAAAAGGCTCGTTAAGGTAAATTTTTCCGGGCCAAAGTATTCTTGTAGTGCACCAATCACCTCCCCCATGTTGGCGGCACGAAACGCAAGACTAGTGCGTGCGTACATTTCTTCGAACTGAGAGCGCATCATTTCACCGCTTATGTTCCCAATAATATGCTGTTGACCGAGGTATAATACTGCAAAACAAAAGGTTTTTTCGGCATGGCTGAGCCGGGAGCGTATGCGCAGACGTCCTGCAGTAAACTGGGGTGTACCAGCCTGGATTTTTTCAAAAAACTCTACAGAGGCGGTATAGTTGAACAGATCAAGTTTTTCCGGGTCATCTTCAAAAAGGGAAGCGACCGCAAAGTGCATGGCTACACGCTCCAGGGTAACCCGGGTAGGCACTACATTTTTCAGAAAACTTTCTGCCCCGTTGGATAGTACATTACTAGGAGCCGCAGCCAAGCGCCGTATGAATTCGGGGTGCAAATCTTGTCCGGTCACGTCGAGGGTATAATCCATCGTTCGCAGGGCGTACTGCAAAATCTGGTTGGTCTCAAGACCCGAAATTTCGTCAAAAAACCAACCGCAACTGGTGTACATCAGCACGGCAAAACGCTGACTTTCAAGCAACCGCAGCACCACGACTTTTTCTAAATGGCTGAGTGTCCGTCTTGAATGTTTTTTCAAAAACGCTTCCACGGCAGACTCAGAACGGTCGAGCATGATCTCTATATAATCATTTCGAGCTGACCAGGGGTCGCGGAGTAGTCGGGCTCCTTCGCGTTCAAATACCGGAGCAAGTTGATCCCGGAGCCAATCCAGCGTATCGCGCAATGGTTTTCTCCAGCGTTGGTGCCAGCCCGGTTTTCCAGCGTTGCAACCGCAATCGTTTCGCCAACGCTCGATTCCGTGTACGCAACTCCAGGAGGAATTTTCGTGAATTTGAACTTCCCATTCTGGAGGGTGACGTTCAAGGAATTGGCCGTAGTTGGTAATGGTAGCAAGGCCGTTATTTTCTATATATTTTAAACAGTCGGCAAGGGCCATTTCCCCGTACTTATGGTGGTGGCCATAGCTTTCTCCGTCGGTCGCGATGTGTGCCAGTTGGGCTTTATCGTCGTCATCAAAAATACCAGTGATCCGCTGAGAAAATGCTTTTCCGCTGTTTAAAATCCCATTGAACGCTACTTCCTGGGCGATAGGGCCATAGTAAAAGAACAGTGCGATACGTCGTCCGCTTGGGAGCAGACACCAATAGGGTTGACGGGTATCCAGGGTGTCGGCAGCTACGTTGCGCCAAACATCCTGTTGCGCTGCTGTTGTTGCATTTCCAGCCTCCAGCTTACTATCTTTAACGACAGGCTTTCCTAATTTTCTGACCATTTTAGCTTGACGAGGTGCCAAAATGGTGTATTGAATACCATGAGATGCAAGGACCTCTAAGGTTTCTGTATTCACGGCGGTTTCTGCCAACCAGACACCTTCGGGATAGCGGCCAAAACGTCGTTCAAAATCACGGATCCCCCAATGTACTTGTGTCACCTTGTCGCGGGCATTGCAAAGCGGCATAATCAAGTGGCTGTGTACCTGTGCAACAGCCGAGCCGTGACCACCAAAAAGTTCCTGACTACGCTTGTCTGCCCTCAATAACATGGAATAAGTGTCAGTATCATTTTCTTCAAGCCATGAAAGGAGCGTCGGACCAAAATTCCAGGAAATGCGGTTGTAGTTGTTGCGGATCTTTATGATCCCCGCTTCACCATCCATAATACGAGCCGCCGCATTGGGGGCATAGCACTCATGGTTGATGCGTGTATTCCAGTCATGGAAAGGGTGAGCGGTTTCTTGTTGTTCAACCGTTTCAAGCCAGGCATTCTCGCGGGGAGGCTGATAAAAATGGCCGTGGATGCAGACGTATTTATTCGAGCGTGACATAGGTGCGAAGGTAACAAGTTGCAAGTAACAAGCTGAATGTTACACGAGGCAAGTTATAAGTTGGTGCCATGGTCTGGGCTTGCCACGTTTAACTTGAAAATTTTAACTTCTTCCGTCAGCTTTTCCAAATCCCGAACCAGCAACCTGGACCGATTGATGGTCAGAAGCTTTTTATAGCGTAGGTCATGGAGGGTTGTGGCGACCGTTTGGCGGCTGGTTGCGGTGAGATTCGCAAGTTCGTGATGGGTCACGGGTTTTCGGACGATCCATTCATAACCTACCCGTTGACCTTTTGAGCGGGTGATATTCACCAAATATTCTATGATCCGGCTTCTGTTATCGCAAAAAAAAAGTGATTCCAGTCGGCGTTCCATTTCCAGTTGCCGACTCCCGAAGACCTTCATAAAGAACAGGTTGAGCGCTGAACGATCGCGCATCAAACTGCGCAACGCTTCAAGTGTCACCACGCAGGTGTCGATGTCTTCAAGCGCTGTGGCAAAGTCATGGCGAAACTGTTCTCCCACGAAAGCTAATTCGCCGAACACCTCGCCTCGTCCTAAGATAACTTTTGTGATCTCTTTTCCTTCTCCGTTCATCGCCGAAATTTTTACCCGTCCATCCGTAATAAAAAAAATACGGTCAGAAAGATCTTGCGGCACACAAACAGCTTCGCCTTTTTTGAAACTGCAATGGGTATGACTTGCCATTAAGGCCTCATCACCCAACTTTGCAGGGCAAAGGAGATGGGTAAGATCAATGTTTTCTAAATACCAGAAGGAATGCGCTTGCATGTCTTAAACGTTCAGGTAATGCATCAGGGCATCATAACGGTCGCGAATAAGTTCGCTACGGTCTGTTTCGCCAAAGCTTTGTTTTACTTGAAAGTCATGGCGCTCCAGCGAGGCGATGGCACGGGAAAGGTCGTGTCGATCTAATTTTAACGTCAGTTCTACATCCTCAGGATTCGGGGTGGACGTGACAAAAGCGCTTAGAATATTTACTTTTTCTTCTTCAAAAATGCGCGCAATGGTAGAGAGGGCATAATCGCGGCGGGGCATTTCCAGTACCAATACAGCACCATGTTCCGTCAGCGAAGCTGTATGGGCAAAATAGCGTAAGACATCATTTTGCTGCACAAGTCCAAGATATTTTCCTTCCTTATCAGCCACCGGAATAACCGTGAGGCGGTGGTCGCCCATAATTTTTATAATTTCAAAAACGTGTGCATTTTCAGGCACCTGAAACAAGGGCAACACCGAAAAATCATGTTCGCTGAGCGGACTGGCAAGTTTGTGATTAAAAATGTCTTCCTCTGATAGAAGTCCAACCAGTTTGCCATCCTTCACTACCGGAAGATGTTTCAGGTGGTAATCGTTGAGTATTTGAAATGCCTCACGCCCCGTTTGTTCAACAGTGAGTGCGGGAATATCATGGGCGATGAGTGTTCTTGCAGTCATGGATCAGAACATCTAAACGTTATTCGTGCAAGCTTGTTTGGATAAGGTGCTAACAAATTATTGCGTACCCATACCTTAACCGAACTTTGCACGATCCCGCAAATATGGGTGGAATAAATTGTTCGCAAACAAATTAGTGATGAATACGCAAAAAAGAGCCAATCTGAGGGCAAGTTTCTTTCGCCACGTGGCGCAAACGTCTCCCGCACCACTCGCCCTCGAGATTGAGCGTGCAGAGGGTTGTTGGTTGTATGGCTACAAGGGTGAACAATGGCTCGACCTAATCGCTGGTATAGGGCCAAGTGTATTGGGGCATCGCCATCCGCGGGTACAAAGTGCTGTACAACAACAACTTGAGGCATATTGGCACACGCTCGTTTATGGGGAATTTATACTTACTCCGCAGGTACGCTTAGCGCAATTACTTGCTGACAATTTGCCCGGTGGGCTTGACGCTGTGTATTTCACAAACTCCGGAACAGAAGCAGCCGAAGGGGCTATGAAGCTTGCCAAACGTGTTACCGGGCGGTCTCAATTCGTGGCTTGCCGGTATGCGTATCATGGCAGTACACAAGGTGCTGCTAGCCTGATGTGGCCAAAAGATTTTACAGAAGTATTTCAGCCCCTGCTTCCTGGTATAAGACATATCGGGTTTAATGAAGCCTCTGAATTGGATAACATTGATTACCAAACAGCGGCGGTTGTGGTCGAAACCATTCAAGGGGAGGCGGGAGTCATTCCACCCAACCCATCCTGGCTTTTGGCATTACACAAGCGATGCACTGAAGTTGGCGCATTGTTGATCTTAGACGAAATTCAGGCCGGTATGGGCCGGACAGGACAGCTTTTTGCATTTGAAAAATATGGTATCGTGCCGGATATTTTGTTGTTAGCCAAAGGCTTTGGAGGCGGAATGCCGCTCGGTGCTTTTATTGCCCGGCAGGAGCTAATGCAGACTTTGACGCACGACCCGGTGCTGGGGCATATTACCACCTTTGGCGGCCACCCGGTATGCGTGGCGGCAGGACTGGCAACTTTGGAGATTTTACTCGAAGGTGATTTGTTAGCGCAGGTACCAGCAAAGGAGGCTCTTTTTAAAAGCTTGCTGATTCACCCGGGTATCAAAGAACTGCGCAGCGCGGGACTTTGGTTGGCGGTGGATCTGGGCAATGCGGCTAAAGTGCAATCGGTTATCCAATATTGTCTAAAAGAAGGAATTATCACGGATTGGTTTTTGTTCAATGACAGAAGTTTGCGAATTGCTCCACCCCTTACCATTTCAGAAGAAGAGATCAGATTTGCTTGTTCAGTGATTTTAGATGGGATTTCGCTTTGCAGCAGCGAAGTACATTGACCACATTTAATTCATTGACCACTTTTAACCACATTCATCCCTACCTTTGTACACATTTTAAAACATGGCAAAAGAGAAGAAAAAAGCGAATATTGAGATAATGAACCGCAAGGCGATTTATGAATTCCATTTTGTGCAGGAGTTCGATGCAGGTATTATGCTCACAGGAACAGAGGTTAAAAGTATTCGCGATGGCAATGCAAACCTATCTGATGCGTATTGTATTTTTGACCAGGGAGAGCTATGGGTGCGCAATCTCTATGTGGCTGAATATAAATACGGTACAGATGCCAATCACCTGCCCCGCCGAAACCGAAAACTCTTGCTTCGTCGCCCGGAACTTCGCAAACTGGAACGTGGAATCAAGGAAAAAGGCTCGACCATCGTACCATTTAAAATCTTTTTTAGTGAACGCGGCTTTGCTAAACTGACCATCTGTCTTGCCAAAGGAAAAAAATCATTTGACAAACGAGATACGATTAAGGACCGGGAAAACAAACGAGAGCTTGACCGTGTGAACAAGGAATATAAAGTGAGATAAAAGAGTTTCAAGTGAAAAGCTGGGGTTGGCCAAGCCTGCTCCACTTCCTTGAAACTTTCAACTACTTCCTTCAAAATGGCAACAAAAAAAGTAAACAAGGCCACCTTCAAATTTGGCGGCGAAACGATCAATCTGAGTAAAAGCAAAACTCAGATAGCCGTACGCTACACTCCTGGAATGAAGCGGGCCGCAAAGCGAAAAAACGCTCCGGAGCAGGAGCTTATCCGCGATTTCGAAGTTGTGAAATCAACCCGCGGAATTGACCAGAAACTGGACGCCTTGCGCGCAAAACCGGAAGTTTCGGTTGGCACGCACATCTGGATTGTTGATGGTGAAGACGATTCACCCTTTATCCCAACCGGTTACCTATATATAGAGTTCAAACCAGATACAGCTTACGAGAAGCAACAAGCTGCGATGGAGGAGCTCAAGCTTAATGTGCGTCAAATCGTAAGCCCGGAGGCCTACCGGGTAAGCACTACACCGGACTCTCCAAATCCGGTGAAATGTGCCATGTTGCTCCAAAAAAATCGCCTTGTTAAGATCGCTGAGCCAGAGTTTATGTCTAAACCAGTGACCAACGATGATTTTTCAGCACCTACTGGCAAATTCATCAATAGTCAGTGGCATCACGAAAACCTGGGCGGACAAATCCCCATTATCGACATCCCCAATGCGGTTTTTGGAACGCAACATTTCAAAAAAGGAGCAGATGCAAAAGTGCGGGCTGCCTGGGAAGAATTGCAGGGACTTGGTTCAAAAAATATTAAGATTGCGATCATTGACACTGGATTCGATACTGATCACCCCTCGCTTCGCGGCGACGGCACTAAGATTCGCAATACGTTCAACGCTGCCAACCGCAGTGCCGATGTGGCGCCCTGGTTTCAGGCATCTGACGGGACCTTTGGTGTTTTTAGTCATGGAACTTCCTGCGCTGCAGTAGCGGCCGGAGTCTGGGATACACAAGGGGTACTCGGCGCGGCACCCAATGCCCGCATCATTCCAATCAAACTCGACATTCTTTCAGATGATGCCATCCAAAAAGCTTTTGAACACGCGCTCCTGAATGGTGCGGATATAATTTCCTGTAGTCTCGGTTTTCCAAAACCTGTACCACTTTCCACCTACGTTTCTAATTATATCAGTCGTTTGGTACGGGAAGGTCGCAACGGAAAAGGACTGCCTGTTTTTATTGCAGCAGGCAATGCCAACCCCGCTTCGAACAACCTGCCACGTCAGGTCAGTGACTTCGCCGCGCACCCTGATGTGATGTGCATCACGGCCTCTAATAGCCTGGATGAGTCTTCCAGCTATACTTTTTTTGGACCGAATGCCTTCCTCTGTGCTCCGACCAATGGGAATGATGGGGCCGGTGTGACCACAGCAACAGTGAGTGCCAATGGCGATTCATTGAATCATATTTATACCAGCCGATTTGGTGGTACCTCGAGCGCTGCTCCACTGACAGCAGGCGTGTGCGCCCTTATACTTTCAGCCAATCCTGATCTTACCCTGGGGGAAATCAAAGATATTCTGCGTCGTTCGGCAGACAAGATCGGGAGTGGATATGATGCCAATGGCCGTTCTCCAAAAATGGGCTTTGGACGACTCAATGCGCTTCGCGCAGTGCAAATGGCTTCTGGCAATAGGGGTGGTAATACAGGGACCAGCCAGGCCCCTGATTCCGGAAGCGGAAACAGCCAGGGAAGCGGACAGCCCGCCACCCAACGTGGCAAGGTGGTCTCTAAATTCCTCAATGTGCGTTCCGGACCCGCCACGACCAATCCAAAAGTTGCCGAATTGTTTCAGGGAGATACTGTCAACTTGTTCGAAAAAGTAGGTGGATTCTGGCGGATCGGTAACGGGCAATATGTCAGTGCCGATTTTATTCAGGTCATAGCCAACAACGGAGCGCCGGCTGCCGGGACGCGAAAAGGGAAAGTAACCTCTTCTTTCCTAAACGTGCGTTCAGGCCCTGCGACCACTAATGCCAAGGTTGGCGAATTGAAACAAGGAGCAACGGTTACAATATTTGAGACCAACAGCAATGGCTGGCACCGTATTGGCGAGGGCCGATGGGTGATTGGAACCAATGTACAGGAGGTTTAAGTTTGATTTACGATATCCGATTGATGATTTTAGAAGGAGGACAAGTACTTGAAATTTAGGGGAACTAATCGTGGCCTATCTTTTCAAGTGCAATGGCAGCCACTTGGAAACCGAGGCCGAAACACCCCATCTAAAATCGTAAATCATCAATCGGATATCGTAAATCAAACTCAAAGTCCCGTCTCCACCAGATACCGCTCCGCATCCAGCGCCGCCATACAGCCCGTACCAGCAGCGGTCACCGCCTGCCGGTAGATCTTATCCTGGGCATCTCCACAGGCAAATACGCCCGGGATATTGGTAAATGTGCGACCCGGCACCGCCTTGATATAACCGGTCTCATCAAGATCAAGCCAGCCTTTTAAAATATCCGTGTTGGGTTGGTGGCCTATCGCCACGAAAAAGCCTGTGATATCTAAAGTGCTGACCTCACCAGTATTGTTATTGCGAAGACGAACGCCCGTCACGCCGTCATCGCCGAGTACTTCTTCGGGAGAGGTGTTCCAGTGAACGATTAGATTTGGTGTGTTCAAAACACGCTCCTGCATAATCTTAGATGCACGCATTTCGTCGCGACGCACGATCAGGTGTACTTCTGAGCAGATCTTTGCCAGATAGGTACTTTCCTCCGCGGCGGTATCGCCACCCCCTACGATGGCAACCTTTTGTTTGCGGAAGAAAAAACCATCGCAAACGGCACAGGCTGAAACCCCTTTATTTTCCAATTCATGTTCGCCGGGAATGCCAAGCCATTTGGCGCTTGCTCCAGTTGCAATGATGATGGTCGGCGAATGAATTTCCGTACCTGACTCACTCCACGCTTTGTGGATTGGTCCGGTGAAATCCACTTTCACGATCATTTCGTTTCGGATCACGGTGTCGAAACGTTCGGCCTGTTTGCGGAAATCTTCCATCATTTCAGGACCGTTTCTACCTTCCGGATAGCCAGGGTAGTTTTCAACTTCGTTGGTGATCATAAGTTGTCCACCAGGCTGAGGGCCAGTGTAGAGCATAGGACTGAGTCCAGCGCGGGCTGCATAAATGGCGGCTGCATAACCGGCAGGGCCTGAGCCAATGATAAGGCATTTTACTTTTTCCATAATTGGGTGCAAATGTAACTGACCCTAACAGGAAAGAAGCACAAGGGTTTTAAGTAAATCCGAACAAATTTACACAAAAGTGTCCATTCCGAATTTGATAAGCAGCCTCTCTAAGGTTGTAGCCTTCCAAAATTCAGCTGATTTGTGTTTGAGTGTCAACAATCGACAACACCTTTTTTCGTAATCTATTTTTTTAAAAACGCCCGGATCGTACTACTGGACATTTTTGTTTTGCCCCCAGCCCTGTAAGGTTTTCAAAAACCTTATAGGGCTCGATTTTAGAAAACGTCCAGTAGTGTGCGCCCGGATACCCGTTTAATCCTTACTGCTTTCACCTACAAAATAGTCCTCCTTATTTTTGAATAAGACATTGAAGGTGGTCATGCTTCCATAACAGCGCGTAATGTATTGCTGGAGGTTTACCTTGTCTTCGTCGTCGAGTTTTTTGTTTACATTGATATTCTGTTCTAGTACCCGCAAGCGGTCACGCATCATCACTATCTTGTGAAAAAAGGCATCAATAGGCACTTCTTTTGGTTGGATCCCATCGGCCTGAAGGATCATTTTGCCGTTTCTCCAGCGTTCACCAAGCGGCACGATCTCGAGGCCAAAGCCTGACCACGCCTTTAAGATACGCACAAGTGATTGCTCTGCTTCCGTGAATGACACGGCTTCTTCGGGTACGATCCGTTCGACGACCTCCCAGTTTGCGTAGTCTTTTCCGATCATTTTGAGCCCAAGTTGCATAAAACAGACTTCGTAGGCCGCCACATGTAGCCTGACAATTACGCCATGGCCATGCGCAGGGTGAATAATACGAGAACCGATTCCGAGGAGTTCCATAAAATTTTATTTTGGACGTTATACTTTGCACATTTTGACGTTGGATATTGATACAACGCTCATGTTTAGACAATAAATAATCGTGCCTAAAAATATCTGGCAAACTTACGCTGAGTCTGCTTTCTTAACAGGCTTTTTCTAAAATCAACTTGCTTTTAGGCTGTACCTTGTGGCCCTGTTTTTATTATGCAAGAAATAATCGGTCAACAACGCACCAAGGAATTTTTGGCCACGCTCGCAGCGAGCGAGCGCGTGCCACATGCCCTGCTTTTTCTGTCGCCAACTGGCGGTGGTGGACTTGCGCTGGCTACAGTTTTTGCTCAATTGCTTCAATGTGAAAAAAACAGAAGTGGATCTGAACCCGAATCGGGTAGTTTATTCGATGCCGACCCATCCCCTACCCCAGATTTCACATCACTAACTATCAACCACCAACCACCCCATTTTATTCCTTGTGGTGAATGTGCATCCTGCCGGAAAGCAGCCAATTTTGCTCATCCGGATATCCATTTTTCATATCCAAGCGTAGGCGCCAATGCTGTCAGCACTGATTTTATGAAGGCATGGCGCATGTTTTTGTCCGAAACGCCCTACGCCGATGTAAATACCTGGCTTCAGCGACTGGGCGCGGACAATAAACAAGGCAATATCAATAAAGAGGAATGCAATGCCATCCTAAAAAAACTTAGCCTAAAGGCCTTTGAGGGTCGCTATAAGATCTTAGTGATGTGGCTGCCAGAATATCTTGGAAAAGAAGGTAACCGTTTACTCAAGCTTATTGAAGAGCCGCCAGACCAAACCATTTTTTTGCTTATTGCCGAAAATCAGGATCTTATTCTCAATACCATACTCTCCCGTTGTCAATTGGTGAAACTGGACCCGCTCTCTGATGAAGAGGTCGCACAGGGTTTGCTCCAGCAGCGGGGAGTCGAAATTGAACGTGCCCGCCAGATAGCTTTTCTAAGTGGTGGTGATTATGGTGCAGCCCTCGCTGCATCGGATGCACCCTCCACGGATGATGCTCAACTTTTGTTGGACTGGTTGCGCAAATGTTGGCGTGGTCATGCGGTTGAAATGGTGCGATGGACCGAAGATTTTGCCAAATTGGGTCGCGAAAACCAAAAACAATTTTTGCATTACGGGCTGCACTTTTTGCGCGAAATGCTGGTATTGATAGTGAGTCCACCAATCGTCCGGGAGGGTCCGGGAGGTGTTCGTCTCCGTCCAGAAGAACTTACAACGGCTCAAAATATGGCAAAAGTGCTTGATTTTGAAAAAATTGCACAGATTGCCGGACTGCTCAATGATAATATTTTTTACATAGAACGGAACGCCAATCCAAAGATCCTTTTCCTGGATACCTCCATTCAAATGCATCAGATCATGAAATCCAAAACAGAATCCTGAAAACATGGAATCGAGTAAATTTTCCTGGAACAAACTTATCTTTGTTTTTGGGTTGACTACACTGGTAGGTATTGGCCAATACGCTTTGGCTTACCAATTTAATGATGGCAAGATCACCCAAAAAGTTATCGGCGCGATCTTTCTGGGTATGGCACTTCCAAGTCTGATCATCGGCGGGGTGATTCGAATTTTCAAGCCAAGATTGCAATCTTATTTTGCTATTACGATCGGACTCTGCCTGAGTATCGGGCTTTTTTTGATCCTTATTTAAACCCAAAACACGGTCCGCATTCCCGGAAGAAATGAGAACTTTTTTAAAATCTGGTAAATCTGGGTTTTGCGGTGCTACTTTTGCTCCTAAACTACAAGAACATCAGTCTAAATAAAAATTAATCATGGGATGTATAGGGTGCTCCTGCTCCACAGGAAAAGATAGTACAAAAGGTTGCAAATCAAATGGCGGCTGTTCAACTGGTGGTTGTAACCGTCATAATACATACGACTGGATAACGGCGCAAGGAATTGCAGATCCGAGTCCTTTTGATGCCGTAGAAGTCAGTTTCAAAAACGGCTCACGCAAAGAGTTTTTCAAAAACCCGCAGCATACCCGCGCAACCACTGGCGACTGGGTCGTTGTGGAAGCCACGGCGGGTGGCTTCGACGTGGGTACTGTTACCCTCACTGGCGAACTGGTGCGTATGCAAATGAAGCGAAAGCGCGTTCGTCAGGATGCCCGACTTGGCCAGGTGGTTCGTAAAGCTCACGAGCGCGACCTTGAACGATTGGATGAGGTGCGCAAAGAAGAACGGGATATTCTCATCCATGCCCGTGCCATTGCCCGCTCTCTGGATTTGAATATGAAGATCGGGGATGTTGAGTTTCAGGGCGATGGACGCAAATGCACTTTTTTTTACACGGCGGATGGTCGTGTAGATTTCCGTGAACTGATACGCCATTATGCACGTGATTTTAAAGTCAAGGTAGAAATGCGCCAAATCGGTGCAAGGCAGGAATCTGCACGTATTGGTGGGCTGGGTAACTGTGGTCGCGAACTTTGTTGCTCCACCTGGCTCACAGAGTTCAAAAGTGTAAACACAGCTGCTGCCCGGTATCAAAATCTTGCGATCAACCAGACCAAGCTATCCGGAATGTGCGGGCGACTGAAATGTTGCCTTAACTATGAGTTGGATACTTATATTGATGCACTGGAGGATTTTCCTGATCGTGCGGAACGCCTTAAAACCAATGCAGGCCTGGCAATACTGATTAAAACAGACGTGTTTAAACGGCTAATGTTTTATACGTATGCTGAGGATCGTGGCAAGTTTTATCCCATCCATGTGGATCAGATCTGGGAAGCCCTTGACATGATCAAATCAGGCAAACTCCCGGGCAGCCTGGATGAAATCCTGGCAATGGCTCCATCGACTGAAGCAGATGAACCAGAAGAGGCAGAACCAGATTTTGAAAACGTGCACGACGTTATTCAACTGCCCATGGAGACCCGAAACAAGCGAAAAAAGAGTCGGAATAAAGGCCGTGATCGTTCGCAGTCAGCCGCAGCTGCAGTTGAAAAAGCCTCGCAGAATGATGCAGCCCAAGGCCGTAACCAGGGCCCAGCCCCTCGTCGCCACGACCGGCCGCAGCAGGGCCGCACCCAGGGTGGCGGGAATAGACCAGCTCAAAATCGCCCGGAACAAAGACTCGGTGACAGACCCAAACAGGAAAATAGACCGCCAAATCCAAACAGGAATCAAGGCCCCAGAGATGGTGGTGGCAAGGGAGATTCCAATCAGGGAACTGACAAGGGGGATAAAACATAGATCAGCACTCTAGTTTTGTATTTTTAATTTTTGACCATGCGTAAATTGCTCGTTGCCGTATTTTTTGCTGCTTTTTATCTTTTTTCCTGCCAGAACAAGCCTGCTCCAAAAATGACAGGGCTGGCAGGTAGTCTTCAGGATTCTTCAATTGTTCGTCTTTGGCCTAAAGAGGTAGACTCGCTGTTGAAGAAAAATCCTAATATGCCATTCATAGATGTTCGTTCGGAAACGGAATTTCGTTCCAGCCATATTTATCGGTCTATGAATTGTGACGTAAATACAACAGATTTTCCGCAGCGTATCATGAAACTGGGGATTGAAACACCCGTAATTGTGTACGATGAAAATAGTACACGGAGTATTGATGCCGCAGAAAAAATGAAACAACTGGGATTTAAACGGACTTATGAATTGGCTGGAGGGCTGTACAGTTGGGCCACTGCAGGCAAAACCCTGGTTTCCGGTGAAAGCAAGATTGATTCTTCTACAGTTTTGAAGTAAAACCTCCTGCGCCGAGGCTACGGCGGGTAAAATGGAAGAACTGATCAAGAAAGTCCGTAAAATCGAGATCAAAACCCGTAGGCTAACCCGAAACCTTTTTACGGGGGGCTACCATAGCGCGTTTAAAGGCCGTGGAATGTCGTTCAGTGAGGTGCGACAATATCAGTTTGGTGACGATGTACGGGATATCGATTGGAATGTGACTGCACGAACAGGAGACCCACACATTAAAATTTACGAAGAGGAACGCGAGCTGACTGTAATGCTACTGGTAGATGTAAGCGGTTCTTCCTTTTTTGGCACGAGCGGGCAGTGGAAACAAGAGCTGCTCACTGAGATCTGCGCCTTGTTGGCCTTTAGTGCTGATTCAAACAACGATAAGGTCGGGCTGCTGCTTTTCTCCAATCAACCAGAGCTTTATATCGCCCCTAAAAAAGGACGACAACATACACTACGCATTATTCGCGAGCTGCTGAATGTTCAATCAAATGAGCGGGGTACAGACCTTGCCACAGCCATTCAATTTACACGCAACGTGTTGAAAAAGAAAAGTGTATGCTTTATTCTATCCGATTTTTGGGCAAATGAGTATGATGTTTCGCTTCGAACACTTGCCCGCCGGCATGATTGCGTTGGTATTCATTGTTGGGATGCACGCGAACGGGACTTACCCGATGTCGGGCTTCTCCAAACCCGGGATGCAGAGTCTGGACAAGAGACGTGGCTCGATACCACGGATCCAAAGCTCCGCCGTGCTTATGCGCAAAGCTTTGATGAAAACAGCGCTTATGCTACAGCAGCATTTCGACGAGCCGGAGCAGATTTTCTAAGCCTTCAAACGGCTGAATCATACGCTACTGCATTATTACATTTTTTTGAAAAAAGGGCAAAAAAATGAAAAAAGAAGTGGCAAAAGCAATAGCAGCAAAACTACTTATCCTTTGTTGCCTCGCATTCCAGGCTCAGGCTCAGGTCGAGCTTCGGGTTGATAGCAACCATGTAGAAACGGGCAATCCATTTGTCCTTCAACTGCGCATTCCTGCTGCTCTGGGAATACCAGATTCTCTGAATTTTGAGGCCTGGGATATCATGCTCCCAAGGCAAAATGTAGTAAGTCAAACGGAATGGCATAAGGAGGGGCATTTTTTTAGTAAAACGCTTACAGCCCTTTTCTTTAAGGAGGATTCGCTGCAAATACAGGCACTCCCAATCGCGCTACACAATGGCGACACCGTTTATTCCAATCCTCTCTTCATCCTTGTAACGGCTACCCCAGCTCCAGAGGACTTGAATGATATGGCGCCTATTAAAGATATTCATCGAGAGCCTTCTCAGTGGACAGATTATCTGCCCTGGATTTTGGGCGTATTGCTGGCACTTGCGCTTCTGGCTGCGGTATATTGGATAGCAAAACGAAAGAAAAATGCTACCATGAATAGCCGGAGCATTGAAATTCCTCCACAGGAACTAGCATTGAAAAAACTTAGTATACTGATCCAAAAAGAATTGATTGTCAATGGTTTTGTGAAAGAGCACTATGCAGAACTTACCTTTATTCTCAGAGAATATCTGGAAAAAATGTTTGGGATTCCAGCCCTTGAATCCACTACAGAAGAAACATTGGGGTATTTGAAAAAACAAAACATTTCTGATTCGCTTTCTAAACAACTTCAAGCGCTTATGGAACAAGCGGATCTGGCTAAATTTGCCAAAATAATTCCCGCTGAATCCTTCCATGCAGCGGCATTAGAAATGTCCAGAAAGATCATCCTCGAAACAAGCGCGGAGACTGATTCACCGAATACCCAATCATCAGCCAATCCAATCATCAGCTAATGTCGTTCGCCGCTCCTTTTTGGCTTTTCCTTTTCCTTCCCCTTGCCTGGTTGATCAGGCACAGGGAATCAGGGTTTTTCCTGCGGATAACACAGCCAGATAGGTCAAGCGGCAACCCTGGGTTTCGTACACAGGTTCGGAGCAAGCTATCCTTGTTGCGCTGGATTGCATTAGTGATGCTAATTCTTGCAATGGCCCGGCCACAACGCAAATGGGAGGAAGAAAAAATAAAAGCAGATGCACTTGACATCGTGTTGAGTATGGATATTTCGCCGTCAATGCTCAGCAAGGATTTTGACCCCGATCGGCTTACCGTAGCAAAACGGGTAGCGGCTGAATTTGTGGAAAAACGCCCACATGATCGAATTGGGCTCGTTGCTTTTTCTGCCGAAGCTTTTACCCAATGTCCCCTTATCACTGATCGTCGGGTGGTAGAAACTTTCATCAATGAACTTGCAGTAGGTCGCCTGGATGATGGCACTGCAATAGGTATGGGACTTGCTACCGCAGTAAACCGGTTGAAAGACAGTCCATCCCGCAGTAAGATTGTAGTACTACTCACCGACGGAGAGAACAATGCAGGCTACATCGCGCCACTTAAAGCAGCGGAAATAGCCCATACCCTGGGTATTCGGGTATATACCGTTGGGATTGGCACAGAGGGTGTGGTCATGTCACCTGCCCAACGAAACTCCGATGGCTCATATTCGTTTGCGCCCCGTTTCACGAAATTTGACACAAATTTGTTAGCGGAAATAGCGACAGCTACGGAAGGCAAGTTTTATCGGGCCTTTTCGGAGCGGGATCTGGAAGCGATTTATGCGGAGATCGACCAATTGGAAAAAACGAAGATCGAGGTCAGCACGGTGCGGCGCAGCAAGGACTATTACCACTGGCTCATTGGAGCGGCGGTCTTGTTACTTTTGCTGGAAATCCTGGGAACCTGGGGGATATTGCGTTCAATCACGCCTTAAACAGTTCGAGGTAAATAGTATCAAGTTAAAAGTTCCAAGCGGCACGATGACTACTTGAAACTTTTAACTTGATACTTGAAACTTGATACTATTTGGACATTTTCTCACATTCAGCCAACAAAAACTCAGCCTTCGGCCGGAAACGAATATTGGGATCGTTATCTGAAAAGGAGCGCTGCAGGAAAAGCTTTAACTCTTTTATTGCAACGAGGTAATTTTTTGCGTGGAAGAGGCAATCGGCCTTGCGCAAGCGTGCCAACCAATAGATGGGTTGAACTGCTAGGGATCGGTCTATGGTATTTTGAAAATCCAGAATGGCTGCATCCCACTCGTTTTTGAGCATATTTACCTTGCCACGACCAAAGAAAGGCTCTGGGTTGTGTGCATAAATCGCAATGCTTTTGTTGAAGTCGTAGAGTGCGTCGTTGTAGTTTTTCAACTTGTAATTCACGTAACCACGGCGCTCGTAGGCCAGTGCATTGCGCTCATATTTTTCAATGGCATTGGTAAGGGCTTCTGAGGCTTGTTCCATGCCGCCTTGTTGCACAAGTTCGCAACCACGTAGGTATTCCGTAACAGCAATCTTATCGGTTTTTGGTTCAATCGTGTGCTGGTCAAGTACTTTGCCGTTTAGTACCCACCAAGCGCCTACATTGCCTGCAAGCGCGTATTGCGCAACCTCATAGAGTAAAGCAGTCGTGCTGCGCCAGCGCTTCTGTGAACTCATCAGCGTTTGCTGCGGCACGGTAAGCAAGAAGCCTTCTTCGCTGAAGATCTCTTCGGCTGTGAACAAGACATCAGACCGAAAATAGGTATCCACCCGGCTATTCCAGTGCTTCAATACCATGTCATAGGCTCTTTGTGAACCAAATTCAAGGCGGCCTCTGAAAACCACCTTTAACTGTACGGATTGCTGTTGTATTGATATCATCCTGCTTGCTGTTTTGCTGTTAAGTTGTTTTCAAATGGCAGGCGGCATGGATGTAATCCTCCAAAAACACAAAAGGTGAATTCACACAACACAATTTAGCGCAGACAAAGTTCTACTATTAATAACAGAGATGACAAGGTTTGCCTGTCCTGTTAAAAAAGGAGGAACGCTGCTCGGAACAACCACACGAATGAAACGTGTGAGGTTATTTGCTAAATACACGAAATCGATGAATGATACCCTTCTGCAACTATAGTTGGGATGAATGCGATTAAAATTCCCAAATAAGTTAAAAACTGCTTTCCCATAAAGCAGCTACAAAGGTGCTATATCCTTATTGGATTTGCAAGCGAATATATATAATTAAATAAAAAATATTTTTTGTTTTAAGGTTTTTAAAACAAAAAATTCGAAACGGGATTATGGTCCAACGTCAAAATATCCAATACTAGGATGCCAGACAAACAGGTGTCGGCCGATTTTTTTAAATTCATCGCGCGTAACCCGAGCCCACGACCACACTACTGGACATTTTCTAAAATCGAGACCTATAAGGTTTCCAAAAACCTTATAGGTCTCGGGGCAAAACAAAAATGTTCAGTAGTATAGCCCACGACTTCAGTGGGCTATACTACTGAACATTGGAATTAATTATTCAGCATCACCGGCATCACAAGCATCAGGATGTCGCGGTCAGTGCTGTTTTCTTCTACCGGAGTCAAAATTCCTGCGCGGCTTGGGCTGCTAAATTCCATCTGTACATCATCAGAATCAAGTATCCCCAGCATTTCAGCTAAAAACCGGGCATTGAAAGCGATTTTCATGGGTGCACCGTTGTAGGTGCAAGGAATTTGTTCGGTGGCCTCGTTTGAAAAATCGAGGTCTTGTGCGCTCACGGTCAGGCTTTTGTCAGTCAGTTCAAACACCACCTGGTTGGTAGTTTTGTTGGCGTAGATAGCGATACGCTTCAGCGAATTCTGGAAGTCGCTGCGATTGGCCGTCATGTTATTCGGGTTATCGATCGGGATGACAGCATTGTAATCCGGGTAGCGGGCATCAATAAGCCGACAAACCAGCTTCATACCTCCGAAGGCAAAAAAGGCATTTGCTTTATTGAAAGAGATTGTTACACCTTCTCCGCCTGGAAGGGCATTTTTGAGTAGGTTTAGGGCTTTTTTGGGTATAATGAAAGTAGTACTGACTTCTCCTGCAAGGTGGTGTGTGGTGTACTTCACGAGTTTATGCGCATCAGTAGCCACACAGGTCAGCTTGTCATTTTCGATCTGGAAATACACCCCGGTCATGGCAGGTCGAAGCTCATCCGAAGAGGTAGCAAATACAGTATTGTTGATAGCGTCAAGCAAATATTTGCTGTTGATCTTCACGATATCTACGCCGTCAGGTTCCGGGATATTGGGGAAATCCTCACCGTTTTCTCCAGCCAGTTTATATTTACCATAGGAGGAAGTAATCTCGATGTTCCAGTTTTCGGCGTTTACGCTGAAAGTAATAGGCTGTTGTGGCAGCGCCTTAAGTGTATCGAGCAGTATTTTAGCGGGTACGGCGACAGAGAAATTGTCGTCAGCCATCACATCAATGGTCGTAGCAATGCTTGTTTCCAGGTCAGTGGCAGCGATGGTAAGTTTTTTATCTTCGATCTTGAAAAGAAAATCCTCCAGAATAGGTAACACTGGGTTGGAACCAATGGCGCCATTGGCGATCTGGATTTGCTTCAGGAGTTCGGAAGAGGAGACGCTAAATTTCATCTAAAGAAGTGTTTGAGCCTATGGCATTAGTGTGATAGGCCATAAAAAGAGACAGCAAAAGTAACAGCTTATGACGGGCTATTTTTTTAAAGAAATTAACAAATTGTGGAAAAAACGAGGAAAATTTACCTTTGCGCTCTTTTTTGTACGCAGTTTAAGCACCAGGTTAGTTCTTTAACCGCCTACAAAGTGTTCCTGATTCAAATAATTCCCCATAATAGACACAAAGACACACAAATGCTCAATCGAAAAACTGCTCCGGCCATCTATGAAGTGAGCCACCTTACCTTGCCGATTCCGGAGCTGAAGCACCTGGATAATGGAATTCCAGTGTACGTACTGGACTATCCCGGGCAAGAGATCGTAAAGATCGAAGCGGTGTTTCGCACCGGGAGACCGGAGGAAGAAAAGCGCCTGGCTGCTCGGGCTACCGCCAGGCTTTTGCGCGATGGCACGCTACAAAAATCGGGTGCAGCGCTTGCCGAGCATATTGATTTTTACGGGGCTTCACTGAGTATCCCCACCAATCTGGACACCTCAAGCTTTATCCTGTTTTCTTTAAAAAAGTATGCCCATGAGGTCATACCAACCTTTGCAGAAATGCTCCAGTCACCATCCTTCCCTGAAGATGAGCTGGAAAATTTCCGCCGGACAAATATCCAGGAGCTTTTGGTTGAATTAGAAAAGGGTGAAACCGTGGCTTATCGTAAAGTGACCGAACTTATCTTTGGGGAACAACACCCTTATGGATATAACTCCATGCCGCATGACTACACCGCTATTCAGCGTGCCGACCTCCAGTATTTTTTTGATACTTGGTATACGCCTTCAAATTGCCTGCTTTTTGCCAGTGGGCGTATCGATGCGGAAATATTGAGCATGCTCAATCAGCATTTTGGGCAAAAAAAAGGAGCGACTATAATCCCCCCTGTTGTTTCAACAGCAGAAAAATACGCACCTCCTGCCAGCCCGGCGCGCGCCAACGTTCAGGTGCCATTGCCTGGCTCACTTCAGACCGCTATCAAAATTGGCCGCAGGCTTTTTAACCGAAGCCATCCTGATTTTAATGGATTGGTGGTATTGAATACCGTGCTTGGAGGTTATTTTGGATCCAGACTGATGACCAATATTCGCGAAAAGAAAGGTTTTACATATAATATTTATTCCTCGGTAGATGCCTATTTGCTGGATGGATGCCTTTACATCGCCACCGAGGTAAGTCCGGAAAAATCGTCTGCTGCCGTGCGCGCTATTTTCCGGGAAATGAAAAAACTTCGCGAAATGCCAGTGCCGGAAGAGGAACTCAGCATGGTGCGCAATTATATCCTGGGGATGCTGCTCAATGGATTAGATGGACCAATCAACAGTTCAGATATGATCCGCAACCAAATCATTGAAAATCAATCGCCTGAAAATTTCGAAACAATGGTACATACGGTTCGAAATATTTCCGCCGAAGCGCTCCAGGCGTTGGCACAACAGTATTTACAGCAGAAAGATTTTTGGGTGGTTACGGTAGGGTAAGGTCCAAAAATTAGGACATAAAATTTTTGGCAAGATGATCCGCAAAAATCTGCTTAGATTTGCGCACTTTTTTGTACCAATCCGATTCGACTCACATTTAAAAAATTGCCCAATATTTTGTTCAACCTGTTTAATTTTTTCAAACAAGAACTAGCCGTTGACCTCGGCACAGCGAATACGCTTATCATGGTAGACGACGTGGTGGTGGTGGATGAGCCTTCGATCGTGGCAATGGATCGTGCAACCAAGCAAACAATTGCTGTAGGCCACCGGGCGATGCAGATGCACGAAAAAACCCACGAAAATATCAAGACTGTGCGCCCGCTTAAGGATGGCGTTATTGCAGATTTCCAGGCAGCGGAGGCGATGATCCAGGGGATGATAAAAATGGTAGGGCGTCGAAGGAATATGTTTAGCCATCTCAAAATGGTTATTTGTATCCCTAGTGGCATCACCGAAGTAGAAAAGCGTGCGGTATTTGATTCTGCTGACCACGTGGATAGCAAGGAGACTTATCTGATCCATGAGCCAATGGCTGCGGCACTTGGCATTGGCCTCAACATCGAAGAGCCTATTGGAAACATGATCATTGATATCGGTGGGGGTACCACAGAGATTGCCGTTATCGCACTTTCGGGCATCGTTTGCGATCAGAGCATCCGCATTGCAGGGGATGAACTGACAAACGATATCATGAACTACATGAAGCGGGAACACAATATTCTGATCGGCGAGCGTACTTCTGAGCAGATTAAGATCCATGTCGGATCGGCCCTTCACGAACTCGAAAATCCGCCACCGGATTATGCCGTGAATGGCCGAGATCTGATGACAGGCATTCCGAAGCAAATTAAGATTGGTTACCAGGAAGTTGCCTATGCCCTCGACAAAAGCATCAGCAAGATCGAAGACGCAGTACTTCGCGCCCTTGAACTTACTCCTCCTGAGTTGGCTTCAGACATTTATAAAACAGGGCTTTATCTGACCGGTGGCGGAGCACTACTCCGTGGACTGGATAAACGACTGGAGTCAAAAACCAAGCTGAATGTGCATGTTGCAGACGACCCGCTTCGCGCGGTCGTGCGTGGCACTGGCATGGCACTCCGGAATACCCAACAATATTCATTTTTAATCGATCGCAAAAGCGTCTAATCTAACTGTGAACGATGAACTGTGAACCATGAGATTAATCGGGGATTTGGACCTACAGCTCCCGACAAAAAATTAGTTCATCGTTCATATTTCATCGTTCATCGTTTATCGTTCAACAAATGGGTCGCCTTCTTCAACTCCTGCTTCGCAATGGCGGCTTCGTAACATTCCTTCTGGTGGAGTTGGTTTGTTTTGCGATTATGGTGAATTTCAATGGGCGGCAAGGAGAGATTTGGGCCAATACAACCGGGATCTTTGGGGGGCGAGCGCTTGAAAAGCGTCAAATGGCCTCCGACTACTTTGGTCTTTACGAAACAGCCGATAGCCTCGCACATATTGTAGACAGTCTTCAGGCTCGACTATCGAATGCTCGTCAGATGCAAGTGCCCATCCGCGACACCTTTTTCCTGGTTAATTACGATTCCCTTTCCAAAACAGATTCTGTGCGCCGCAAAACGGTGCGGCCGCAGTTTGAGTTTATTACAGCGAAAGCCATTAAAAATTCCATTTCCGGTGCAAATAACTGGCTAATCATCAACAGAGGTTCCCTGGATGGTATTCAGCCAGATATGGCAGTGGTCAGTCCGGAAGGAATTGTCGGCATTGTTCGGCATGTGAGTACTAATTTCTCTCTGGTTATGTCGGTATTACACCAACAAGCCAAGATATCAGTGGCATTGCCCAAACAAAAAAACGCCTTTGGCTCGCTTACCTGGGAAGGCGGAAATCCAAGAGAAATGATCCTGCGTTACATCCCTCAACACTTTGTGGTGCAGGAAAACGAACCGGTTGTAACAAGCGGTTACTCACTCATGTTCCCACTTGGACACCCGGTTGGCAAAGTGATCGGCGTACCAAAGCCAGACCCTGAGAACCCGTATTTTTTGGAAATCAGGGTAAGGCTCAATCAGGATATGTCTACAGTGCGGGATGTGGCAGTAATAAATAATTTGTTTCGTGCAGAACTTGACAGCTTACAATTAAATATTAAGAGCAATGAACGGTAGCAATATCACTCCCCATATCCTGCGGTTTATAGGCTTGGTAGTGGTACAGTCGCTGCTGCTCAACCAGATGACTGATACGGTAGGCGCCTATTTTAATGTGTTGCTCTACCCGCTGTTCATCCTTTTTTTGCCCTTGCAAATGGCTACTCCTTATCTGGTGCTACTTGGATTTGCAATAGGAATGGCGGTGGATGCTACAGTCCCTTCCTGGGGGGTACATGCCAGCGCCGGGGCGTTTAGCGGCCTGATGCGCGGCCTGGCACTTATGCCTTTCGCACCGAAGGGCGGATTTTCGGCCAAAGACCCCATTTTTGCGCCAGCGCGTATGGGATGGCAAACATTTATCAATGGTGCAACGTTATTCATGGTTTGCCATATTTTCTGGTATTTTTCAGTCAGCTACTTCGCCCCCGTTTTCGTCGGCGAGATTTTGAAAAAGACCTTAGCTGCCTGGGTATTGACCATGTTATTCGTAGCACTTTATACTGCAATGTTCAACCCCAAAAAGTAACCCTACACGGTCAATAGTCTTCTTACATGAAAAACGGCCTTAACCGACAACGTAATATCCAGTGGGTATTTTTGGGCTGCGCCATTGTCTTGGTGCTGCAGGCCGCGAATCTTCAAATTTTTGATGGTTCGTACGCTAAAATGGCTGATGCAACGGCCATTGAAGAACTCACGGTGTACGCTCCTCGTGGAATTGTCTACGACCGGAATGGCGAACGTATTGTAAATAATGAGGCGACCTTTGATTTGATGGTGACCTATAATCAAGTGGATCTGAAGAAAATGGATGTGCCCAAATTTTGTGATATTTTGGACATAAAACCAGAGGACTTTAAGCATAATCTGGAGAAAGATTGGCGAAGCGGAAAATTTTCAAAATCTGTTCCTTTCGTTTTTCTAAAAAAAATATCGCCTGAAAAAAACGCCAGGCTCTTAGAAAGTCAGTATGAATTCCCTGGTTTTTTTGTCCAGGCACGTAGTATCCGAGGCTATCCTTTCAATGCCGGAGCGCACGTATTGGGCTATATCAATGAGGTAGATCCGAGGGATATAGCAAGGAATAAAGGCAAATACGAAACAGGTGACTACATCGGCGCAGCCGGACTGGAATCAGGCTACGAAGACTACCTCCGCGGTCAAAAAGGTGTGACCAATCTATTACGAGATAACCTCGGCCGTATAGTCGGTAAATATAAGCAAGGTGAGCGGGATTCTGCAGCAGTGGCAGGTAAGGACCTGATCTCCAGCATTGATATTCGGCTCCAGGCCTATGGTGAAAATCTGATGGCCAATAAAACAGGTAGTATCGTCGCGATTGACCCCCAAACGGGCGAGATATTGGCTATGATCAGTGCTCCGACCTATAATCCAAATTTGCTGGTCATGACCAATAATCGTGGACAGGAATTCAGCCGACTTCTTACCGACCCGCTTCGCTACTTTTTTGATCGGACCGTCATGGCAAAGTATCCTCCGGGCTCGATCTTTAAAACGGTGGTGTCGCTCATCGGATTACAAACGGGAACGATCAACAAGGATGCTGGGTTTACTTGTAATGGTGGATACTTTTATGCAGGCAGATTGTATAAATGTCACCATTCGGGTCGCTTAGACGGTGTGGCAGATGGAATTGCCCGCTCTTGCAATTCTTATTTCATGAGTAAGTACCGGGATCAGATAGATCGTTTTGGTTACTCAAATCCACAGCAGGGGCTTGACGAGTTTAATAAATATATGCTTCAATTTGGCTTTGGCCAAAAACTGGGCATTGATTATCCGAATGAAAGTCCAGGTGGTTTCCCAACCTCAGCCTATTATGACAAGCTGTATCCCAGGAACTTAGGGGGCTGGCACTCACCCACGATCATGTCCTGCGGCATTGGACAAGGGGAGCTTCAATTGACTACCCTTCAGATGGCCAACCTTGCGGCTTGTATCGCCAACAGGGGCTTTTGGTATGCACCACGTTTGATCAAAGAATTTAAAGATGGAACGCCCATCCCCGAGCGTTTTTTTGTAAAACATACGGTAGAAATTGAGAAACGCCACTTTGAAACGGTGGTGGAAGGTATGGAGCAATGTGTCGTACGGGGCACGGCTCGTATCGCGCAGGTACCCGGCATATCGGTTTGCGGAAAGACCGGCACCAGTCAAAACCCCCACGGCGATGACCACTCTGTGTTTTTTGCCTTTGCGCCGAAGGATAATCCGAGAATTGCGATTGCGGTGTATGTCGAAAACGCGGGTTGGGGTACTTCTTACGCAGCGCCTATTGCAGGCCTGATGATCGAAAAAATGCTCAACGATACCATCGCAACAGATCGCCTCCCTGTTGAACAGCAGATGTTTAAAGCGGACCTGACCTCAAAAATTCTGGCTAACCGGGCGGAAGAAAAAATTCTGGCCAGGCTGCCCAAGCCGAAACCAGACTCGCTGCCGGACCCGGCAAGAATACCCTCGGATGTGCCGGATGTGGTGAGTCCAAAGGATACGAAACCGCAGAGTCCGAAGCCGATCCATCGGTAGAAGTAAATAAAGAGCATCCAGATTGCAGCTGTACCAGGATCCTCCCGAACTGAAGGGCAGGAAGAATTTATGGTATGTACAATTTTCGCAACCCATTGCCATTCAATCTTCCCTTGTCATCCTGAGCGCAGTGAATGACCCTGAGGGGTACCCCGCATCATAAGCAGGTTAGTTGCGGCATTCTGTCTCGGGTCCTTCGCTGCGCTCAGGATGACAAGGGAAGATTGAATGACGAAGCAATTGGAGGTGAAAAGATAGCGCTTATTCGGTCATTCAAAGGAGTGATGTATCGATGCTATTTCAAAAAAACGCCCTTAAAGCATAGAAAATCAAGCATTTACCCTGGTTTTATTCCCAGCTTCCTGGGCGCGTGGTCAAAAGACACAAGCGCGGCGCTGGGCTGGGCATCTTGCATGTGGAAGCAGAGAAGACCAAGTTAGGGAAAAAATGTATTCTTCATTTATCAATCGCCAAAAAATAGGTTGGAAAAAAACCTACCCACTCAATTCTTTAGTGAAAA
>CANJPT010000018.1 GCA_947476195.1 Lewinellaceae bacterium
CTTCATCCACCATCACCTCCTCCAAAGGTTTCAATGTTCCAAACAGCCCTTTGGCCTCGATCGCGTCTTTAAATCGACTGATCCGGGACAATGCCTGCGCTTCGAGGATTATTTTCGCAAAAATCGGAAGCGTGCATGCCTTTGTGTGGTAATGGCCTATGTTGGCTTCTGCTTCGCTGATCCCTTCCAGAAAAAAGTCTACTTCGTTCCCGTTGGCTGTTTCAACCATCAGTGCATATTCCGCTTTCATTCCGTCCTGCCTTTCCCGATGAGATTTCTGTCCCTTCTGAAAGTAGAAGTCTTGTTGGTCAAGGTTGTTCAATTTATCCTGCAGAATCAGAATGTCTCGCAGCAAGCCTTGAACGCCGGTAGTGGAAACTTTATCGGTGAGCAAGGGCAAGATTCGGTCAAAGTAGATTTTTGACATGCAAGGTATTTTTTTTGGGGCTTATTAGTCGGGCGTGTTTGAATACAGGCGACTTTGGGTATGTTCGGATATTGAATTTTGGCACTAGTTCCGGCTTCCTCTTTTTCCAGTTCAGGCCAGTCGCTGCAGCGGCCTTTTGATCGCCTTCACTGGACTCCTTCCCTCATTTTCACGAACAAAGTTAGGCATTCAAAACTGCAGTATTTTGAACAAAATAACAAACGGTCGTATGGGCAAACCAACGGTCCTATGGGATAACCAACGGTACAGGTATCCCCATTTTCTCGGCGTATCTTTGTCCACTACTCCTAAGAAGTTCATGCGCTGTAATTATTCGCTTTTCTTTGTCTTCCCGCTGCTCCTGTTTGCTTCCCTGCAACTGGAGGCGCAGGTCTATTATAAGCCGTATCATTTGTTCAGCATCCGCGATGGACTTGCGCAGCAGCAGGTGCGGGCTTTTTTGGAGGATTCCCGTGGATTCGTCTGGATTGGCACCAATGCCGGGCTTTCTCGTTTCGACGGGCGTAGCCTTCAATCTTATCCTTCCCAGCAGGGTTTTGCCGGCAAACAGGTTTACGCTATTCTGGAGGCCCTTGATGGGGCCATCTGGTATCGCTCTGCAGATACGGTGTATGCCTTTGATGGTCGCAGGGAACGGACACTGCCTATGACGAATAGCTTTTGGCAGGCGCAGCCACCGTATCTCTGGCCACTGATCACCCTGGACATTCGCAAACGCCTGGGCCAACGGTATCCGGAGATCCGTGCGCTGGGGGATTCCTATACTTTGTTTACGGATACGGCTGGCGCAGCCATTGTAATCGACTGGGAAAAAAGACTTTGCCACCGTTTCCTGGATCGTTGTAGCACGACGCCGCTGCCTAAAGATTTTCCGCGCATTGGGATTGAGGATTATACCTATTCTTTTTTAATTTGTCATAACAACTATTATACCTGGACGCCCCAGGGTCTCCAATGTGTGGCCCGATACCTGCCAGGGCCTGATTCGGTGCAGGTATTGCATCCGCTGGCGCCTTCGGTGTTCAACTATAACAACCACGTTGTAAATCATTTTTGGTACAGGGACGGGAATCAATACCATCGCATTGAATTGGGGAAATTCAACCGTCTGGACAAGATCGTGCTCGACCGTCAGCGCAGGCTGCATATTGCAACCGACGAAGGGTACGCGGTGATGTACCCCTACGGTCCGGAGTGGGTGGAACTGCCGCAGGCCACTTATCCCTGGTCGGTGCTAACAGACAGCCATGGAAGTCTTTGGATTGGTTCCAATAAGGACGGGATTGTCCAGTTGTTGCCCGGTAATTCGCATACGATTCTACATCCAATGCCGACGGATGATAATATTCATCAGATTTTCCCTGGCAAACTCAGCGGACCGGGCGGCGCGATGCTGTTTGGTGGCTACAAGGGCTTTTACCATCTAAAAAAGGGGCAGCCTGTGCTGTTTAACCTGAACGAACCAGTTGAGGCCTTGAGCTGGGATGTGCATCGGCAATGTTATTGGGTGGCCGGCACCAGTCTTTACGGCATTGATCCGAGGTTTGAGCGGGTCGTTCAGACCCTTTCGTTGCCCTCCAAAGTTACCCTTGGAGCCGGACTTTCCGACCTGGAGGTAGCTGCGGATGGCAGCATTTGGGTGGCGGGTCGGGGCGGCATTTTGCACCTTGGTCCGGATGGGACGGAAAAGCAATTTTATGGGGTGCCCGGGCGTAGCAATTGTTTGTGGATTGATGTAGCCGGGATGCTATGGATTGGTAGCCAAAAGGGTCTTTTCTTTCTGGATCAGGGTAGCGATCAATTTGTTGCAGCGGCCGGTTATCTGACCAACAATCCGGTGAACAACCTGGTGCCGCTTCCGGATCATTATCTGGCGGTTGTGACCGATACCGAGCTGCTTTTGCTGGATATTCATCAGCAAGCCACCCCGATTCTGAAGGGATATTGGGCAGAGAAGAATGGTTTTCAATTGCTTGAAGCTTGCGACAACGGTGCTTGTTTCGATGGGACAAACCTTTGGATTCCGGCTGGGAATGGTATACAGCGGATCAACCTGGCGAATCAGATCCTGAAGCCGATGGCCCGACCGGGTCTCCGACTGGAAAGCATCCACAATGAACCGATGGCTTTCTCTCAAATGGCACCGGAGCAAATAGTGAAAGGCAATACGGTGGAGGTAGTGCTCAACCTGATCAACCTGAATGCAGGTGATTTTAGTTTGTCGTATTCCCTGAATGGGGGAGAATGGCAAAAAGCCAAATCTCAGACTACGGTATACGTTGTTGGATTAGAACAGGGCTCCAATACCCTGTTGTTTCGGGCCGAGATTCCGATGATCGCGGCTTCAGAATGGCCTTATGTTCAGGCGAGTGTTCAGGCAGAATTGCCAATAATGCAGCGCACCTTCATACAATGGTTGTTTTGGGGTGGAGGAATATTGTTGATTGGCTTTTTTATCAATTCCTGGTTGAAGGAGAAAAAGGAGAAAAAACTCAGGGCATTGCTGCATAAAACCCAATTGAGTACGGTACAAGCTCAATTGAATCCCCATATCTTGTTCAATCTATTGAGTTCTTTGCAGAATTCCATCACTAACCGTGACAAGATGGAGGCTTCAGAGCATTTGGTCCGCATTGCCCGGTTGATTCGGGAGATCCTGGAGCTTTCGATTGCGCCCGCTCCGAACGCCCGTTATCCATTTCCAACCATTTCGTTGCGCCATGAGATTCGCTTTCTCGATAATTATCTGCAATTGGAATCGATGCAGCACACGCCCAATTTCAAATATGAGATCAGGAATGAGGTGACCACTGATCCGGAACGTATTTTTATTCCGCCGCTTTTGGTGCAGCCATTGGCTGAAAATGCGGTGATTCATGGTATCAAGCCTCAAGCCGGGAAGGCCAGTTTTATTCGCATAATTTTTCGGGAAGATGGGGACGATCTGGTCATTTCGGTTGAAGATGATGGGGCAGGGCCGTCGGGAGCTTCTGGTGCGCGGTCGGTCTTGTTCAGACATCGATCCAGGGGGGGAGAATTGTTGCAAAAGCGATTATATTTGATGGGCAAGCTTGGGTTTCCAGCGAAATGGCTGGTGGAATTAAGGCCGGAGGGTGGGACGGTTGCGGAGATTCGAATTCGGAAGATAGAAGACTTGATACAAAAGAACTAAAATTAGCAGACCATATTACTGGATATTTTAGATCCAGACCTATTAGGTTTTTGAAACTTTTAGGTTTGGGTCTAAATCAAAAAGTTCCAGAAGTATGTATTCAGACACATAAAATCAAAAAAATGCGAGCCATCCTAATCGAAGACAATCCCCAAATCAGGGAACTGATCAAAAGCCTGTTGGCGATCCATTGTCCCGGCGTGACCGTTGTGGGTGAATCGGAAAGCATCGAAGCGGGCACTGTACTACTCTCTACGGTACCGGCTGATCTTTGGCTACTCGATATAGAGTTGCAGGATGGGACCGTCTTTGAACTACTGGACCGCCTGAATCCGGCATTGTTTGACAATGTGGGGATGGTCTTTCTGACGGCCTTCAGTACCTACGAATATGTGATTCAGGCCCTGCAAAAGTCAGCCGTGGAATATTTGCTCAAGCCCATAGATCCGGAGCAATTGCGGGTGGCGGTGGCTAAAGTGCAGAAAGAGATTTCAAACAGGAGTTTACGCAATCAGTTGGACGAACTCCGGCGTTTAGTGGCTCGGCCGGAAAGTGTCCCTACCCACATAGAAAAAATTCCGATTTTTCTTGCCAAAGGCGTGGTCAATTTTCTGACGCTGAGTGATATCTTGTACTTTGAGGGTGAAGACATTCTGACCTTCATCCATAGTGCTGCGGACCAAACTATTGTTTCTTCCGTCCGCAACCTTGGGTTTTACAGCGATTTACTCTTAAAGCGTGGCGGCTTTATTCGGGTATCCAAAAAACATTTGGTGAACACGATGTATATCGATCGGTTTGATCCGGTAGACGGGTCGGTATATTTGAGCAACGGCGTCGCATTATTGGCAAGCCGGCGGGGTGGTCAGCAATTGTTGGCGTTTTTCCGGGGGATATTTGAGTGAGGTTTTTGGGTATCGAATTTGATGCCTTTTACCGTTGATTTTTCTGAAATTTCAACGCAAGATCCCTGTTGGAATAGGCAGCCGTAAGTTTCGGATTGAGTTCAATTGCTTTGGTGAAATCTGCTATTGCCTTGTCCCATTGTTTATCGTGACAGTAGGCCAAACCGCGGTTGAGGTAGAATTGCGCATTTTTTGAATCGAGTCCGATAGATATGGAGAAGTTAACGATAGCCTCATCCCATTTTTCAAGCATACCGTATGTGCTGGCAAGGCTATTATAGGTACTCGGGTTTTTAGGATCGATCTTAATTGCGATCAGGTAATCGGCAATTGCTTTGTCTGATTGTTGCAGGCTTGCATAGGAAATCGCCCTGTTGGTATAAGCAAGTGAATTCGTGGGGTTAATACCAATTTCTTTTGTGTAGTCATTTATTGATTTTTCAAATAGTCCTTGTTTGAAGTATATACCTCCACGGTTAAAATAAGCGTTTGAATTTGTTGGATTTAGTTCTATGGCCTTGGTAAAGTCACTCAATGCCTGTTCGTATTTTTCTTCTTTGAGATAAACTAAGCCCCGTTTTTGGTAGGCAGCTTCAAATTTAGGTTCAATTTCCAAGGTTTTAGTATAATCAGCTATGGCCAGATCATTGTTGTCATTTTTTCTATAATAATTACCCCGATTTAAATAGCCTCTGGCCTTATTTGGAGATTTTGATACGACATCATTCCAAAGCGTAAATTCAGTTTTCCAGACTTTGTTTCTTTCATAAGTCAGAAATGAATTAGAGGCTATAATAGCGCCTATAAATAGCTATGGCTAAAAACTTGTTTTTATTCCAGCATAAATGGAATATTAGGGAGCTAACAAGGATAAAAAAACCAACGGAAGGGAGGTAGGTGCGGTGTTCAACAATCACATCATCGATTGGTATGATGCTTGATTCGATGGATAGGGTAAGGAAAAACCAGCATATTCCAAAAGAAACAATCCTGTTTTTATTGTAAATATATATGGCAAGTAAGATTAAAGCAGAAAGGGTCAGAAAGCTTAAAAAAGTTCTTATTTCAAAAAAACGCATTGAAACAGGAAAGTCATAGTCCAAATTCTGATGAATTGGTAAGCATAGCAGTTGAATATATTTTAAAATAACACTGAACTGTGTAAATAAATAAGTGAATGGGCTTAATATGTTATTATGGGCACTGGAAGGCGGAATCGTCTCAAAGAAAACAAATGAAGCCTTCGAAACAATCAGAATAGCAGCACAAATGAACAAAGCGATTAACCGAGTGCTCTGCTTGTTCAATTTATGGGCAAAAACTACCTTTTCTTGTAAAAAGAAAATCTCCAGCAGCATGATTGCGAATGGCAATGTGAAGGTGTTTTCTTTCGTGCCAAAGGCTAATATTGCTGAAATAATAGCCCCGGTGTAGCATAGATATTTCCAAATATTTTCCTTATTTATTAATCGGGCCTTTAGATAAAGGGATAATGAAAGCAGGTAAAACAGCGCTGCCAAAGATGCCATTCGTTGGACGATATAAGTAACGCTTTCAGTCGCCAATGGATGGGAAACAAACAATAAAGCCGTAGATAAGGCGATTAGATTTTTATGTCTTGTGATCGGATTATTCTGAAGGATTGGAGCAGAAAACAGGAGGGCTGTAAACCAGTATACCAGGCAAGCGTTGATCAGATGAATGGCTAGGTTTACATAATGCCAGTACTTAATATCAAACTGGTTGAAATGATAATTAAGCACAAAGGTAGAGACAGCAACGATACGTCGTTCATCCAAATTGAACCAACCCTTTACGTTGGATAAATTTTGCAAATTTTTATGCTCGACGATATTTCTAAAATCGTCAAATTGAAAGGAACAATCAAATGAATTGGAATAAATAGCAATCCCTAGCAATATCATAAGGCCCAGGCCCAATATGTCAGCATATTGGAAGGTAGCTTCTTTTTCTGTTGGTTTCTGTACGGAATGGGGTATTTTCTTTTCTGAAGCGATTTTAGGCAGGTCCTTTTTTTTTCATGGTTTTGGCTACGCTTGAAGTTATAAATAAGTTTTATTTGTAATTGGTTAGCACGATCTGAAAATCCCTTTGGGATTTTTAAAAGATGCTTGTCATTCCTCAAAAATATGGAATAAAACCATTCTAAAATCAAAAAAAATAACCAACGGTGAAATATCGCAAGCAACGGTTCATTGGGCGAACCAACGGTAATACCCCAAAGTGCTTTTGAAACTGTTTAGCATCTTTTAAAAATCCCGAAGGGATTTTGAGTTCGTGCTAACCAGTTATGTGTTTTTTTGAAATAACTGTTAACCTGCCAACAATGAAGACCTGGCTATTGTTGAAAAAAATCACTTATTTTTGTTAAAATTTTTCGCCTGATAAGTTTGGTCCAAGAAGGTTTCCCAAAGGCCATACTTTTGCATCTAAGATGATATTTCGCGTTGCCCTCTTTATTTTCTCCTTTATTTTCTTCGCGTCCTGCCCAACCGATGCTCAAACCGCCGAGCATCTTCCTGGCGAGTTTTTGGTGTCGCTTTCTGAAGGGTTGGATGCTGTTATACTGGCACACCGAAAAGCTGATTTGGCTCCTCCGGAAAAGGTTTCTGACCTCTTGAACATCTGGCTTTTTCATTCAGATCTGCCCGAACAGGAAGTAATATTCTGGCTTCAGCAGCAGCCTGAAGTACGCATGGTACAGTTCAATCATTTGCTGGAAAACCGAACGGTCCCCGATGATCCATTTTTTTCGCAGCAATGGCACATGTTAAACAATGGCTCCGCTGGGGGCGTTCCGGATGCCGACCTGGATGCCCAACATGCCTGGGAAATTAGTACAGGCGGGCTAAGTCCAGCCGGTGATACCATTGTGATCGCGGTTATAGACGGAGGTCTTCAATATAAGCATCCTGATCTTGCACCCAATCTTTGGCACAACTGGGGAGAGATTCCGAACAATGGCCTGGACGACGACAGCAATGGTTATACCGATGATTTTAGAGGTTGGAATGTTTTTTCAGAAAGTGATTTAATTGAGGGGAATTCCACCGCACACGGAACGCCTGTAAGTGCCATTTTGGGTGCAAAAGGCAACAATGGTTTGGGTGTTTCCGGAGTCAACTGGAATACCAAAATCATGTTTGTAGCAACCTCTGGTACGGAAGCTGAAATTTTGAAAGCATACGATTACGTACTCCGTTCCCGATATCGATACAACACTTCCTGGGGTGAAAAGGGCGCATTCATCGTAGCTGTCAATTGTTCCTGGGGCATCAATTACGGCCAGCCTGCGGATGCCCCGCTTTGGTGCGAAGCGTTTAATCTATTGGGAGCAGCAGGGATCGTAAGTGTAGCGGCAACAGCCAATCTGCCCATCAATGTAGATGAGGAAGGAGACCTGCCAACAGGCTGTCCAAGTAATTACCTCATAGGGGTCACCAGCCTGAACAGTAGCGACCAAAAAGCAGCCAATGCCGCATGGGGCAAGGAGCAGGTAGATCTCGGTGCGTACGGACAAGACGTGTTCACCGCCAGTGCTGGTAATGGATATGGTACTTTTTCCGGAACCTCGTTTGCGGCCCCCCAAGTGGCCGGCGCGATTGGATTACTGTATGCAGCCCCCTGCCCAAACCTCATTGCGCTGGCTAAAATCGACCCTCCCGCTGCTGCTTATTGGGTTAAAAGCCTGATCCTGGACAATGTATCCCCCAATGCTGCACTCAATGGAATTACCCTTACCGATGGCCGGCTCAATCTGTTTCGTACCCTTCAGGCCTATGAAGATCAATGCAGCAGCTGTCCAACGCCTTTTGCGCTTAAAACTGAATCATTGACCGATACTTCCGTCCTGCTGCTTTGGTCAGAACCACCTGCTGCGATTGCGGTTAATCTGCGGTGGCGCTTAATGGGGACAGGTACCTGGAAAGTGCTGCAGGCCATTCAGGACACCTTTTTGCTAACAGGTCTGTCCGTTTGTACTTCCTATGAATTTGAAATGCAATCTAAGTGCGAAGGGCAGTTAAGTGCCTGGTCACAACCTTTGATTTTTGAAACCAAAGGCTGTTGCAGGGTTCCGTCCGCCATATGGTTGGATGATTGTTCGACCGCGGAGGCAAAAATTGCCTGGGAAGCTACGAGCGATAATAATTTTTATCTGATACGCCTGCGAGAAGCATCCGGAACCTGGATGTATTTTGAAATAGAAGATACTACGCGGGTATTTAAAGATCTGAGCTCCTGCACCGATTACCAGTTTCAGGTGCAAGCCCATTGTGTGGACTGGATCACAGATTTTTCTCCAGTGTTTTCTTTCCAGACAAAAGGCTGTGGATCCTGCAATGAAATCGAATATTGCCATGTTTCGGGCCAATTAGCCACGGAAGAATGGATTGAATCGGTACAAATCGGCAATTGGGCCCATGTTTCGGGCGCGGGGGGCAATGGATATCAAAACTTCAGTGCTGACCAATCTGTGTTGCCTCAGTTTGCTTCAGAACAAGTGCTTTCAGTGGCCGTTTTACCTGGATTTTCGGGTAATGTGACCAAGGAATATTTTCGAATATTTGTTGATTTTAATCAGGATGGTGATTTTGAAGATGATGGGGAGTTGGCTTTCGACCCGGGTTTTGCCCTGGAAGGCCTTGCCTTGGGGCTGATCCATGTACCCGCGCTTGCGACAAGCGGGCTCACCCGACTTCGGGTGATGATGAAATATAATACCCCCAATGATGATCCCCCCGGAGCCTGTAGTAGTTTTGATTTTGGACAAGTGGAGGACTATTGTGTTGAATTGCAGCTGGATTCTGTCAACAGTTCTATTCCAGTGTCAACGGATGCGCCGGCCCTTCATATTTATCCACAACCAGCCCGGGATTGGGCCTTACTGGAATTCCGGGAAGCGATTTCATGGGGAGATTGCGAACTCCTTGTACGGGATCTCAGCGGGCGGGTAGTCGCGCAACAAAACGCTTTGACGCTCCGGAATGGCAAGGCTTTTATAGACACAAGTAATTGGTATACAGGTGTTTATGTGGTGACCATTCAATGTGGAGCTCGGATAATCCGTGGCAAATTACTCAAGTTCTAAGCTGATACTGTTGTACCAGCACAGGAAAAGAACCTGCGTTGCAGATCCGTTTTACCGTCCGATAAACCTTCCGGGGTATTTTTGGGTAAATTTTTTATTATCATACACACAAATTCCGTTTACCCAAACCTTCAAAATGCCATCAGAAAGGGCTTTTGAGTTTTGGACCGTTGAATTATCTTTAACGGTCTCCGGGTCCAGGAGCACGAGGTCTGCCGAGTAGCCAGGGGCCAGAATTCCCCGATTTGAAATGCCGGTGTGGGCGGCTGCCAATCCCGTCATCTTTTGAATGGCCGTTTCCAGGCTCATGATCTTCATGTCACGCACATAAAGCCCCAAGACCCGTGTAAAGGAGCCATATCCCCTCGGGTGTCCGCCATTTGAACCATCGGAACAAATATTGGTATGTGTCCAGGCTATGATATTAGCTACGTCGTCCTCAGACATAGATTTTCCCAGAATGCCTTCAATTCCAGTGGCTTCCGGATGGCTTTTTTCAAATGCATCGGCTTCAGCGATCAAACCCATAAGGGTTTGGGCAGGGGTTTCCTGGCGCATTTCAGCAATTTCTGAGATGGTTTTTCCGGCATATTCGGGGTTTGCTGCAAATTTGGGCACAATAGATTGGGTTGGGTCGAAGGTGTGGTCTACGGCATATTGCGCACTGACAGGATTGGTGTAATCCGTTTTAGGAAACAAGACTTTCAGGGTGCTATTCCAATAAACATAAGGGTAGCAATCTGCTGTAATATCAATGCCCTGGCTGCGCGCAGCTTCGAGCCAGGCGAGTAATGTAGGCGCTGAGCCCCAATCATCCTTCAGGGCAATTTTGAAATGCGAGATCTGTACGGGTAATTTGGCTACCCGACCAATTTCAAGGATCTCTTCCATGGCTGCTTCCAGGGCAATATCTTCACTCCGTAAGTGACTGATATAACGGCCTTTTTCTTCCGCGGCAACCTTTGCCAATTGTAGGACTTCATCATGCGTCGAAAAATAGGCGCCAGCGTATTCCAGCCCGGTCGAAAGTCCAAGCGACCCTTTTTTTAATTCGCTCCGCAGGAGCAACTTCATATCTTCGATCTCCTCCTGTGTTGCCGTTCGTTCCAATTGATCTTCACCGCCCATAGACAATTCACGAAGCGCTGTCTGACCGGTATATGTCGCAACATTGATGGCAATCGGATTTCTTTTGAGCTGTGCATGGATACTATCCACCCAACTACCGTAGCCATCCTGCCCCGAAATGATGGTCGTAACCCCCTGATTGAGCGCTGCAAGGGCTTCCGGGAAACGTTCGGTAGAACCATCCAAATGGCTATGTGTATCAATAAAACCAGGCGTAAGTACTTTTCCACCACCATCGATAACCGTTTCGTCGGGGTAGGGCGTCAGGTGACCAACTTCCAAAATTTTGTCGTCCATGATCCTGACCGCAGCATCCCGGGCCGGAATACCTGTTCCGTCAATCACGCGTACGTTGGTGATCAATTGCGTAGCGGGTAGGGTATAGGTCTGCCCATAGAATATTGCCTTTGCATAATCCATAAAAAGGCCCGTCTCATTGCTGCTCAGGATAATCAGACTGCGCTTGTTCTGTATATCCCGGCAGATCAGATTTTTAAATCCGTTCCATCCGCCGGTGTGATCATACAACTCGCCTTCTTTTCGGACAAACCAACCAAATCCGTAGGGAGCCGTTTGACCGTTGTTGAGCGTGACAGGCAGTAATGCCGCATCAATACTCGATTTTTTGACCAGTTTTTCTGAATACCAGGCTTGTTCCCATTTCAGGAGATCTTCTACGGAGGAATAAATATTTCCATCACCGGTAACCCCATCGACCGCAATCAGATCACACAGATGCTTCACCCCGTTTTCTTCTTTGAAGCCGATGACATGGTTTTTCGGAACAGCAGGCATTAGGATGTTATAGACATAGGTGTCATCCATACCTAATGGGCTGGTAATGTATTTTTGGATAAATTCATTGGCCTGCATACCTGAAATGCGTTCTAAGATCAGACTAAGAAGTACATAATTGGTGTTGCAATATTCCCAGCGTTCACCTGGTGAAAATAGAACCGCCGGCTTTACTGTTGCGAATAATCGAACCAATCCGTCATTGGTCAGGGTATCCAGTGTTTTTTTGTATTGCGTGAATACCTCAAAATACTCGGCCAATCCGGAGGTATGGGTCAGCAGGTGTCGGATGGTGATGTCTGGATAATTCAGTTCAGGGATATATTGTTGAATGGGGTCGTCCAAATGCAATTTTCGCTGTTCAGACAGGATTAGGATGCCCATCGCAAAAAACTGTTTAGAAACAGAGGCCAGGTTAAAGGAAGCCGTGGTTTTTAAAGAATCGTTGGAGGTAGGATCTGTCACCCCAAAGGCTTTTTTATACAGCACTTTTCCGTTTTCGGCATATAAGGCGGTACCATTGAATTGATGGATCTGGTGCAGGTAGCTTAAGCTTTCGTCGAGCCGTTTTGGGATAGCACTGTTCTGCGTTAATGCAGTAAATGAGCTTAGCAGGCAAAAGCAGCGTACTATAACTTTAGTCATGGTTTTATCTTTTTGAATCGGCATTTTTAAAATTCAGCTTGCACCTATTGCTGCAAGAAAGATCATGTATTTTAGCAAAGCACATTTTTATTCCATAAGCACAACTTCACAAAGCACGCCTAATCGGTGAACTAAAACCGATTAAAATTTTGCGATACCCAACCCGGGTTTGCCGCTGAGTTCCATACATCCATCTTTTAATAAGAAACCACCAGAAACGATGTCTTCTGCCAGGTCAAAGCTGCCATCCAGGTCCAGGTATCTGGTATTGGGGCAGGCAAAAGCGACGTGTAAGGCTGCGGTGATACTTACGATGCTCTCATCATTACAGCCCCAAAAAAGATCAATAGATGCATTTTGGGCAATATTGGCAATTTCAAGGGCACTTCTAATACCGCCACATTTCATCAGTTTGATGTTGAAAACGCCAAATGGCTGTGGTTCTTGTGTGAGTTTTAAGGCATACTTTGGTGATTTTAGGCATTCATCCGCTACCAGTATTTTTCGGGTGGAAGTATGGAGATTCAGTAGCTCAGACTCTTTCCCAACCAGCAAGGGTTGTTCGATCAATTCAATATCGGCAGATTGGGTGCCGGAAAGAAAGGAGTTCAGGTCAGACAGCGAATAACCCTGATTGGCATCTACCCGAATCTTGAAATGCTGTTTAAATCGTTCCCGAAGCTTCAGGATGCGGGCGATATCTTCCTCCGGATCGTGCCCGGTTTTTACTTTTAATATCCGGAATCCCAGATCTTTGAATTGTTTGGCCTCCTGTATTGTCTCCTCAACAGACATGATACCGATCGTCACAGAAGTTGGGAGGGCCTGTATCTTTTGGCCGTAAAATTCGACCACGGGAATCCCTAAATATTGGCCAAAAGCATCGTGCACGGCAATATCGAAGGCAGCCTGTGTGCCCGGCAGGTTTGGAAATTGAATATTGACCTCATCGATCAATTGCTTGAAATGCCGGATATCCCGACCGACCAGTGCTTGAAAATACGATGAACTGCAATGTTGAAAGGTCTGTTCACAGGTTTCGCCGACCACTTCCTCGGCCGGACTTGCAGATCCAAGGCCCAGGATGCCGTTTTCCAGTTGGATTTCCAGAAAGATGTTCTCTACATCTGTAACTGTATGGCGTGCAATGGTGTAAGGCTTGCTCAACGCCAGGTTCTTCCGAAAAGCATGGATAGATCTTATCTTCATAGGGCCTTTGATTTTAGTAGTGCTTGTATCACAGGAATGATCTTTCCGACCCCTTGCTGCATTGGCAATAGCACCGGAATACCCAGGGTGTTTTCATATAAACTTTGAAAATTAAGGGCTTCAGCATTGCTACAATCCTCCGTATTCAGGGCCAGCGCGATTACGGTTGACCCAAATTTTTGCAGGATCTCAATCTCCGATTCGACCGACGGGATTTCGCCCCAGCGCGGATCCATGTCGTAATATTTTCGTTTGGGTGCATGTACCAATATTACCTGTTTGGCTTGCCCGGAGATCAGTAATTCAAGGCCACAGGGACCGCTTGGGTTCCGGAGTGCCGATTGGCCTTCGAGCAAAATTACATCCGCTTTAGTTTCTTTCCAGCAGGAAACAATGGCATGTTCCAATTCGCCAGAGACAAAATCATTTAGGGTAGAATCGAAAATGAAGCCATATTGCCCCCCTTGCAGCCAGCCGGTTTGGCCCGTATAGATCATTTGTGCCTGCATTTTTTCCAGGGCACAGGCCTCCCGGATCATTCGGGCGGTGGTCCGTTTTCCCATGGCGCAATCCATACCCATGACGGCAATAATGGGCGCGTTTACCTCAAAAATAGCACCTGTCCAGAAATGCAGATCCTTTCTGGATTTGGGTTTGCGGACATCTGTCAGACTGACTTGAAATTGTGCGGCAAGGGCCACCAATTCCTGATTTTCATTGAGGTAATCGTGCAGGCCATTGACCACAGAAAGTCCGTTTTGTATGGCTTCTTTAAGGATCAAAAACATATCAGGCGGCAGAATACCACCTACCGTTGCCACGCCAACGATGATACAATCAATGGGCTCCAATGCACCCAGGGCATCCTGTAAAGACCTGAATATCGGAATATTGCGGTGTTTGCCATCGAGCACTTCGCCAGCATCCAGCCCAGCGGTAGGTGGGTCAATGAGCCCGGCTATTTTATAGCGGGTGGTGCCACGAATGAGTCCGTGCGCGGTTTTTGCATCGCTGCTGTTTAGTAGTCCGTTAGTTAGAACAAGGGCAGTTTGCATGGCTTGTTTTGTTGCAAATGTATGATTATGATCTATAAAAAAAATTGTCTAAATATATCCCAAGGGGCATAGTTGCAGACCAACATGCCATCCGGGATCAGCATAGAATATTTGAAGAGCTGGCACCAGAAGTTCGGTATCAGGTCTATGATTCCTATTTGAAAGCACAGGGGATTCGTGCCGGGATACTAAATTATGAGGAGGTGATGGTTGGTACGGGCCTGGAGGAAAATCAGGCCTTCTCAAGGGTGAAGCCAAAGGTGCTTCCCTGTCCTGGGCTGCTGCGCACATTGATGGTCTGCTTGTGTGCTTCTATGATGTGTTTCACAATGGAAAGTCCCAGTCCGGTACCACCAGCATCCCGGGAGCGGTGTTTGTCAACACGGTAGAACCGGTCAAATACATGGCTTAGGTGCTCTGGCATTATACCAATGCCATTGTCGCTCACTTCAACCAATACGTAGGATTCCAGGTCATAGAAACTGATTTTGCTCAGCCCGCCCTCCGTTCCGTATTTGATCGAATTGTGTACCAAATTCATGAGCACTTGTCGGATGCTTTCTTTGTCGGCGCGGACGCGGAAGTTTTGACTGGCGCCTTCTTTATAGGCAAGTCGGATATTTCGGTCTTTGGCTCGCATTTCAAGGTCACCATATACCTCGTCAGTAAGGTCGTGCAAATCAAATTCCTGCAGATCTAATACCATTTGGCCAGCCTCCAATTTGTTGATGGTTTCCAGATCCTCCACGATTATTTGCAGCCGTTCAATGTTTTTGGCAGCCCGTTGCAGGTAAAGTAAATTTACCGACGGATCGTTAAGCGCCCCATCAAGAAGGGTATGAATAAAGCCTTGAATGTTGAAAATAGGTGTCTTAAGCTCGTGCGATACATCGCCGATAAAGCGACGACGATAGGTTGCTAAGCGTTCCAGTTCTTCGAGTTCGAGGTCTTGTTTGTCTGCCCATTCTCCGACTTCTTTTTCCACATCGTCTAACACACTTTTGGACATATCAAGGTTGCCAGCCTTAAAATCTGCGGGCAGTTTTTGACGGTGTATTATTTTGTAGATCAGTTTGATACGCCGAAAAACAAAGTAGCGAACGAGATAATAATTGGTCAAAAAAGCAATGCCAAAGGCCAGCACAAATAGTCCTAAAACCTCGGGCCAGGTTACGGCAAGTAGTCCGAATGCTTTCATCAACAGGAGCAAAAAAGCAATGGCTGCTGCTGAGATTCCTGCAATAAAAAAGGAAAGCTGCTGTGGTGTCTGGTTCTTGAACATTAAAAGTCAAACTTATATCCGATACCCTTCATTGTCTTAATGTAGGTTTCTCCGATGTGCTCCCGGAGCTTTCGAATGTGAACGTCTATGGTGCGATTGCCCACAATGACGTCGGCGCCCCAGATTTTGTCAAAGATCTCTTCTCTCGTAAATACTCGCCCTGGTTTGGAAGCCAATAGCCAGAGAATCTCAAACTCCTTTCGAGGCAGTTCAATGGTTTCGGCACCTTTAAAAACCAAAACTTTGTCTTTGTCTATCACCAGATCATTGAGACTGATGGTTCTGGCTTCTTCCTCTGTTGCGCGGCCACTTCTTCGAAGTAGGGCGTTGATTCGGCTGACCAAGACCCTTGGTTTGATTGGCTTGGTGATATAGTCGTCACCCCCAACGTCCAGTGCAGCAATTTGCGAAAAATCTTCGTCACGGGCAGTGAGAAAAGCAATGGGGGTATCATTAAATTCCTTTCGGGACCGGAGTGTACGACAGGTTTCTACTCCATCCATCTCAGGCATCATGATGTCCAGTAAGATTAAATGAGGTTTTTCCCGCTCTGCAACTTGTATAGCTTTAACACCATCCGCGGCCGTAACCACTTGATATCCCTCCTTTCGGAGGTTGTACTGCAAGAATTCGAGGATGTCGGGCTCGTCATCTACAATGAGAATTTTCTTTGCTTGGTTTCCTTCCTTCATGCTGTTCTGCATTTTTTGCAAAGATAGACCTGGCTTATAGCTGGGCGTTTATGCCAGGCGGTTAATTCTGTGTAAAGTTTTGTACTGAAAATTTTCCATTTGACTGAGTTTCCGGATAAAGGGATTGCTTAAAACAATTTTTACTTGTGCTCCAGGATAAACAATCAGACCAATCTCTATGGTGGGACCTGCTACTTATAAACAGGGTTTTTACAACAACATAAAGGGTGCTTTCATGTTTTTTTTCAAGGTCAGGTTTATTTAGAGTCAGTTCAAAGCTGCTTTTCAGCACAAAGTATCCAATTTCCTTTAGTATCAATAGCCCAGGCTTCCGGAAATACATTTCTAAAACGCCTTTCAAAAAAACGCTCGGTTACCTGCTGTATACTTACGTCCTCGCCATGGAGTCGGTTAAAGAGCAACAGCCCACCAGGCCGGAGTAGCGCAGCACAGGCTTGCAAAAACTCCTCTGTGCAAAACTGAGGAGGCGTGATCTCATCCTCAAAGATATCTATGATCAGGAGATCGAACTGTTCTTCCGTTACTTGAACAAAAACCTCGGCATCTGCTGTAATGATCTCAATCGGGCTTTCCAGTCTGGACAATGTATATTTGACAGCAAGATGCGCTACGGTCTCGTCCCATTCAACCGCTGAATAGTGATAGTTGCGGTTAAAAACCTTTTCCAACATGTATGGAATTGAACCTAATCCAAGGCCCAACAACAAAACATCTTCAATCTTCCGCTCGTCAATTTTTAATCGATCAAATGCAACCAAAAAATTCTTGTAAAGATCGTCCCAAGAATAAATGGCATCACCACTCAGTAATTGTACTCGACCCTGCGAGAGTATCACACTCAATTCTGGGTTTTGCTCCGATGAAGCCTCCTCCAGTGTAACTGGTATTAGGTGTGAGAGCCACTTTTTCCAAACAGGTATATGCACGGTTTTATGGATAAACTATGATGTATGAACTATGATGTATGAACTATGATGTATGAAAGTCATACACCCTTCTAATTGTCCTTTTTTTTCTTTTTGAACGGATCAAATTTGTTCAATCGATCCTTTATTTCATCAGCTTTTTGCTGGCCTTCCTTACCCAAAACATCACCGGCTTCTTTGCCAAGTTTATCTTTTGCCTTTTTAATCGCCTCGTCGGTTGCTTCTTGTATTTTGTTGTTTGCCAGATTTTTGAGGCTGTCTGCGGCTTTATCAGCAGCTTCTTGCGCCTTTTGTTTTGCCTTGTCTATTTCATGGGTTACTACGGTCTTAAGCGAGTCTTTTGCCTTGTCTATTTGGGCGGTTACTGCGCCTGTTGCGGTTTCTTTGATGCTGCTTTCTCCATCCGAACCAAGGACTTTCATGGCCACTTTTGGACTAAAAAGCGATCCGGTAAGGTCGAATCGAACGTTGATAAATTCCCCTTGTGCGACACTTACTCCGACTTTTGAGGCTTCTGTAGTGAGTAGGTCTAATCCTGTATTGGCAGCAGTACCGAGTGATTTTCGGGGTACTTTAGTCAGGATTTGATAATCCATTTCGTTTTGGAGGCTGTGGGAGCCACCGATTTGCATCGCAATATCTCCCATCTTAGTATTGAAGGGTTTGATTGTTACTTTTCCATCTTTTATCTCGAACCAGTTCTTCGTGTTTTTTAATTCCAACTTTTTCAAAGAGCTAACATTCAATTTTTCGCCAATAGCGTTCATTGGTTTGAAATTATTAAAGATGGCAGAAATGGTTTCCAAAAATCCAGTTGCAGAAAGGGTGGCGAGGTCGGGCATCATATCCTTACCAAGTCCTCCGGTCATGGAGAGTTTGGTGTTAAACTTGCCATCCATTAGCTGCGCCACCGAGGCTAAAGCTTTCACTGTTGCGAAGTTTTGGTAGGCTTCTCGGAAGCCCATATTTTGTAATGCCATATCCATGTTAAAGGTTGGCTTGGCCATGTTTTGGGTATTATAATCACCCGACAGACCAATCTGTCCGCCCAACAAATCTGCCGTACAGTCTTCAAGCTTGGCGATGCTGTTTTTTACGGCTATCTTACCATTGAGGTTGTTCAGCTCGTAGGTCGTGTATTTGATCTTTCCGAAATTTGCATTGATGGTCATATCCATGTTTTCAGGTACTGGAATGACGGCTTCGGCAGGTGGTACAGCAGGAGCATTCCCTTTGACTGTAGGAGCCGCTGTAGGTTCGGTCATGAACTGGTTGAGGTCAAAATAGGTAGATTTTAGATCTATTACTCCCATTACGGTTTGGTTGTCAAAGAGATAATTCCAGGCGTTCAAAATTTGCCCGGAACCACTCAGGTCACTTGTGCCGCCAAATTTCAGACCAAAATTGGAGATATCCATTTTGTTAGGTGTGAAATGCCCGGCTGCAGTAAGGTTTGAAATATCGTAAATGTCATATTTCAATTTGACTATTTTACCGTCCATGGTGAAATCCCAGCGATCAAAGACGGTTGATGCTGCTTCTGTTGTAGTTGGAGGCACATCACTGGGTACCACGCTGCCATCTACCGGAACCGGCTCCATCCATTCATTTGCGTCAAAATAAGTAGAGGCAAAATTGAGATTGCCACGCATGGTCTTTGTTGTACTGAAATAGGCCAGTAGGTTGTCGATACTACCGGATGCACGGAGATCACTGTTCCCAAGTTTAGCATCAAATGTTTGAATATCAATCCGTTGTGGTGTTATATTGGTGGCTAATGCGTTAATCTTTATCATTGGGGCTCCGGCCGACTTGTAGGTAATGCCGCTCATGCCAAAAGTGCCGGCCATATTAACCTCATCGTATTTACCCTGCTCAATCTGGCTCATGGCTGCCTTCAGGGTCATGTCAGCTTCAATGATTCCAGCGAGTTCTTGTACCCCTTCCATTGGGAAGGCTTTAGAAAGCTCGGCAAGGTTGAGCGTACCATTTAGTTTCATGTCTACGGTAGGATCGCTTTCCGGGGTCTTCAGGTTAAAGTACCCTTCCAGTGGGTTGGTGCCGACCTTCAGGCTAAACTTCGGAATTTTTACCGTCAGGTCATTGAGGCGGGAAGAAGGCAGCGCAATGGAGGCATCTACGTTAATATTGCTCACCCCCAGCGGAAGACTTGGATATTTAAAATCGGCGTTTCCGATCTTAAAATCAAGTTTGAAGGCTGGATACATTTTTTCATTGTAAGTACCTTTTGCAAATCCGGAGAATTGTACGGTACCATTGGCCTGAACGTCCTTGTAATCTTTGGTATAAGCACCGGGAACAATGCTCAATAAGCTTTTAAAGGTGTTTTCGGGGGTGCCAAAATTGAGATCCATCCGAATATCTTCGGTATTTTCCGGCATTTGTACCCAGCCATCCAGCAAAAGCTTCAGGTCGTTTACTTTCAGGTCATTTTCCTTGAATGTAAACTTCATGTTTGCCATATCAGCGCCTAAAGTTGATTTCCAGTTAGCTTGTGCATTGCGCAAATACTGAACCCCACCGTAATTTACGGATAGTTTTTCAATGGATGTTGTCATCACCAGATCATACAGCGTCGAGGTGAATTCACCAGAACCCGAGTGGTTCAGACCTTGCATTTCTGCCTTCATATCAAGTCCCCGGTCGTCGTAAAAGATAATACCGTCTTCGATACCATAACTTTCAAGTTTTATGGGAGCGGCCTCGGTGGTTTCGACGGCTGGTTTGGTTGCCGAATCATCGGGTTTGGTGATGTCATAGTTGGCCTGCCCATTACTCAGGGCGTATACTTTGATATCCGGTTTTTTGAAAAATAAACCTTGTATGATGACCTCCTGTCTAAAGATAGCGGTCCAGAGGTCAACTGCAATATCAAGTCGCTCACATTTTACGAGTTTAACCCCTTCAAAAGGGCCAGGTCCATTGGTGATATCCAGGCCCTCCAGGCCCAGTGATAATTGCGGAAAATGTCGAAAAATAGAGATGTTAACATCGCTGAATTCCAACTTGGCAGTCAGACGCTTGTTTGCAGCTGTTTTTACCTGCGCAATGATCTCATCTTTGAACAGGTATGGAATGGCGATGAGTGAGGCCATGAGGAGAAAAATGAAGATGGCAATGCCAAAAAGGACTTTTTTCATAGTATTAAATTAACGCAGACGCTTTTGAAATGCAAATTTAGGGGATGTTTTTGCTTTGATCGTTTACAAACAGAAGAAATGGCTTTCTTTAAATTTAAAATCGGAGCTATCTACACACAAATTACGCGCTTTTCATTCAGGGATTTTTTTCCTGACTATCTTTGCCGATTATGAATCTACCAGTACACCTATTAGAGAACCAATCCGACTTCGATCGTGTAATGGACACGCTTGCTTCCGCTCATTGGATCGGATTTGACACCGAGTTTGTAGGCGAAAAATATTACATCCCCGTTTTAGGTCTTATCCAGGTCGTCTCTGAAGATGATATATATCTCATTGATACCCTTAAGATCCATGAACTTGGAAAATTCCTGCATATTGTCCAAGATCCGGCTATTTTGAAAATAACGCACGCGGGCGACAATGATTACCGTCTCCTCTATACCCTTTTTGGAACGGTTCCAAGCAATACATTCGATACTCAAATAGCAGCAGGCTTCGTTGGGTACAATTATCCAGCAGGTTTTGGCAAGATCGTAGAGAAAGAACTTCGGGTCACCCTTGCTAAAAGCCATACCGTTGCCAATTGGGAGGCACGCCCCATTGAGCCCAAGGCGCTCGAATATGCTGTTGAAGACGTAAAATACCTTCCGGGGTTACATGAAAAACTGACCAATAAACTCAGAAAGCACAACAGAGAATCCTGGGCGCGTGAGGAAAACCGAAAGTGGGAAAGCGCTGGTTTTTACGAAGTTGAGCCTCACAAAGAATTGTTCGCCAATGATTTAGTGCACCAGGTTGATTTTCGCGAGAAGGTGTTTCTCCTGCGGATTTACCGTTGGCGAATCGAACGTGCTCAACATAATAATATTCCCAAAGAAACGGTGCTTCAAAGCAGGCATATCAGTACCGTTCTTCGTTCTACCAAAGGTGGCCCCAATGCTTTTAAATCTAACAGGACCATGCCTGAAGGCGTGTGGAAGAAATATTTAGATATTTGGCAGGAACTCTGGAAAGCCCCTGCTACGGAGGTGGAAAAAAGCGTGTTGGATTCGATTCCAAGGCCTTTACCTGACGACCCTGAGCGTGAATGGACCATGGAACTCCTGTATCATTTTATGAAAAAACAGTGCCTGGAACATGAAATCAGCGCTGCTTTGCTGTTTCCAAAAGGAGATTTTAACCGCCTTAAATCTGGCAGCGAAGATTTTGACCAGGACTTGCTAAAAGGATGGCGTGCCGAGCTTATGGGTGCCGAATTGGTTGAATGGATGAAAAAAGGAGGTAAGGTTGACTTGAAATGGGGGCATGGGGAATGCCGTTTGACCATGTAGGACTACTCCGGATAAATCAAATACTGCTGTCTGATTGTCCGGAAAGCGGCCAGGTCTTCTGCCCAGGTATCTCGAATTTCAGCCTCTGTTTTTCCATCAATGATTTGCTGTTGCAAATTGCTTGTACCGGAAAGCAGATCAAAAAAATGATCTTCCCGGAAGAACACCGCTTTGTTTGGAAATTCTTTGTAAAACTGGAGTAACCAACTTAAATTTAATTGTTTGGAGGCCCTTAGCGTATCAAGGGAGATATTGCTAAAATCCCAGCCACCACAAAGCAATCCTGAATAGGGCGGGTTTTTGTTGCCCATAGTGGGTCTTGGAACGAAATCGAACGAATCACAGGAGAATTCAGGATGTCCCACAACCTCAAAAGCCCAATCAGTACCCCTTCCAACACTACAGTTGGTGCCTTCAAAAAGGCAAATTGAAGGATAAAGTAAAATGGCCCGCATCGTTCGCAAATTGGGTGATGGAGAAACCGGTAGTCCATAAGGGGTTGAATGCGTGTAGTTTAAGCAGGGAATTACGTCCAAATGCAAACGCTTTGGTCGATAGACCCAGTTTTCTCCTATAAATAATTTAGACAGTTCCCCCACCGTGCAGCCATGAACGATTGGCAGCGGTGCAATTCCAACAAAGGAACTCAGCCTGAAATCCAGTACCGGCCCATCCACATAATGGCCATTGGGATTAGGTCTGTCCAGTACAATGACCTCTTTGCCTTGCTCTGCACAGGCCTCCATAACATAGTACAGCGTACTGATATAGGTGTAAAATCGTGCGCCAACATCCTGAATATCAAAGATTACAACGGATGATTGTTCCAGATCTTCAGGGAATGGCTTGCGGTGTTTTCCATACAGTGAAATGATTGGTATGCCGGTCTTTGGGTCATAACTGTCACGCACGTGTTCTCCTGCATCAGCCTCTCCACGGAAACCGTGTTCCGGGGCAAGAATAGCAGCAATACACACGTCGAGCTGATGCAAGGTATCCACCAAATGTGTTTTTCCAACCATTGAAGAAGGATTTACCACCAAGGCAACCACTTTCCCTTTAAGCATTGGCAGTAATACATCCAGTCGCTCTGCTCCGACGATGACCCGATGCGCCTCAGGTGTTTGCGCTTCGATGGAAGGGGCAGAAAACCGGAATAAAATTAGGATTGCAATGGTTTTTGTCCAAAACCTGATCGCACCACCTATATTCAGGGTATAATGGATGTTATTTGCCTTTATATTCAAGTTCGGGCGTTCTGAAAGTGGGTAATAGTACTTCCGGGATGCAGTCCGCATAGTTTTGAGCGAAGGATCGGCTGCTCAGAACCGAGCAAAAAAGAAGTATTGACAGGTATTTCATCTAGTACGAGATATTAGATTTAATTGTAAATACCGGAAAGTATTAATTTGATTCGACCTTTACAAAATAGGGAAAGTCAAGTTCCTAATAACTCAACTTCAATATTTATATTTTCCTTTCCAATCCTCCCTCAACTTTTGGCGCACTTTTTCCTCGGCAGGATTGGCGCCAGGCTCGTACAATACTTTCCCGTCAATCCCTTCAGGCAGATTGTCCTGTTGGATAAAATTCCCTTTAAAATCATGGGCGTACTGGTATCCGGAGCCATAATTGAGCTCTTTCATTAATTTGGTAGGCGCGTTTCGCAGGTGTAAGGGCACCGGAAGCGAGCCAGTTTGTTTTACAAGCTCAAGCGCATTTCCAATGGCCAGGTAGGAAGCATTGCTTTTGGGTGAGGTGGCCAGGTAAATGGCACATTGGGACAGCATGATTCGCGCTTCAGGCATTCCGATCATGCGGATGGCGTCCATGGTGGTCGTCGCCAATAAAAGTGCATTAGGATTGGCCAGGCCGACATCTTCAGCAGCAAGAATGACCATCCGGCGTGCGATAAATTCAATGTCTTCGCCCCCGTCAAGCATTCTGGCGAGCCAGTACACCGCAGCATTGGGATCGCTGCCACGCATACTTTTTATGAAAGCCGAAATTATGTCGTAGTGTGCCTCTCCACCTTTGTCATATAACGCTGCATTCTGCTGTATGAGTTCGCGTACAAAGTCGTTGGTGACCGCTAAGGATGTTCCGGGTTCCCTGAAGTTGCCAATCAGTTCGAGGGCATTGAGCAGCCGTCTGGCATCGCCCCCGGAATAGAGCAACAAAGCATCATACTCAGCAATTTTAATGTCCTGACTTTTAAGATATACATCCTCAGCCAAGGCACGATCTACCAGTCCGATGAGTTCTTCTTTTGTAAGGTGCTGAAGCACATAGACCTGACAACGGGAGAGCAAGGCAGGAATTACTTCGAAGGACGGATTTTCCGTGGTAGCACCAATTAAGGTTACAGTCCCCTTTTCTACGGCGCCCAACAGGGCATCCTGCTGACTTTTACTAAACCGATGGATCTCATCAATAAACAGGATCGCCCCTTTTTGCTGAAACAGATTTTGCTTATCCGCGCTTTCAATAGCCTCCCGAATGTCTTTCACGCCGGCGTTGATGGCCGAAAGTTGGAAGTAAGGTTTTTTTAGCAGTTTGGCAATGAGTTGTGCAAGGGTTGTCTTGCCTACACCCGGTGGTCCCCAAAGGATAAAAGAAGGGATCTTCCCCCGTTCAATGGCCTGGCGCAACACCGCATTTTCGCCCACAAGGTGTTCCTGGCCCACAAATTCAGTCAGTGTTTGGGGGCGCATTCGTTCAGCAAGCGGTGTCATTTTATTCTTTCCTTAGATATTAAAGTACTAAGATTTTACAAGCTTTTTGACCGAAATTTCTTTTCCATCTTGCTGCAAAACAGCAAAATATATCCCTGCCGGCAGGCCGGTTCCAAAACTCATCTGCCCTTCCGAACCAGATAATTCAGCCGTCTGTACGATCTGCCCAAGGCTATTTAATAAGGTGATCGTAGCTCCGGCCTCCTTGAATTGGTATTGGAACAAAGTTTCTGTGGTGAATGGATTTTGGGTAAAACGCCATTGTTCTGTTGCTTGTTCAGATAAACCAATGCCATCGTTCATGGCATCTTTTCGTAAAGTAGTAAAAAGCTCTATGGTAACGCCAGTGCTACCAACAATGGTTTGCCCGGAAAGCATACCCATACCCAAGCCCGGTGCACCAGCAGTTATGTTGTAAATTCCAGCTTTAATATTGTTAAAATTGAAGGCACCCATGGCATCCGTGGTGGTTGAACTTGGGGTCGGAGCGCCATAAAGCCATACGCTTGCATTGTTTACCGGTTGGCCATCGCTGTGATTGATCACAGTGCCTGTTAGGTTAAGCAAACCGTTGGGGAAAAGAGGAACATCCAGCAAAATAAGCTCGCCACGCTGGAAATGAATATAGGTTTCAAAATCCTGGTAACCGGTCTTGCTTACCCGTACCTTGTAGTATCCTTCCGCTTCCTGCCCGGTTTTGTAAAGGCCACTGGTCGCACTGATCTCCTGTAAAAGTGGTGTGGTTCCAATAACCTGAATCTGAGCACCCTGCAGATTGGCTCCGGTAATCCCATCTGTGATTTTTCCTTCCAGGTAACATGCCCGGACATAATTGGGTGAGATAATATAAAGTTCACCAGGGGCGCCGATGTTAGAAGCAATCAGGGTTCCGCTTGGGAAGAAAGGATAAACACCCCAGCAACCCTCAAAACCACTGCCCGACCCCGCATAGGTATCGTAATTGCCCACCTGAATCAGATTGTTAGGCCGTGTTATATCTACAATCGTAAATCCATCTTTATACCAGGAAGTGACAGCCCAATGTCCCTTTGCATAGGTGTTGTGCACAATACTGTTGGTACCCGGGTTGCTCTGGATCTTATCCAGAAATTTAATATCGGTCGGATCACTTACATCCCAGGCTGACAAGAACGAATTGTTTTTCTCATCGGTCGCCAGAATGGTCTGACGGTCAGGGGCGAGCCAGGTATTGTGCGGAAATACGTCTGGGGTGGTCTGCGTATTAATGAGTTCAGGCGCAGATTTATCTGCCATATTCACAATCGCAAACTGCCCTGCATATATATGGCAGCTATACATCGTGTCGTTGTCTACATAGCCATCGTGGACATAGCCAAGTTGGTCATATTTTCCAACATACTTTGGGTTATAGGGGTCAGCCTTAAGGTCAAAAATTTTAGCTCCACCACCAAAAAGACCACCACCCCAGGCATAAAGAAAGCCTTTGGTCTCGTCAATATGAAGTGCGTGAATGGTATTTAATTGCCCGGCTATTGCCCCATCACCGGTGTAAAAATGGCTATCGAGGGTTGGCGATGGTAGTTTTGCCAGGTCGATCACTTGTATGCCCTGTCCACCTTCTGAGGTGACATAAGCATAGTGTTGATAGGTTTTGATCTCTTTCCAGAGGTTATCCGGCCCAGGAATCTGGACAATCTGCTGTGGAGCGTCCGGGTTCGTAATATTAACAATTACAAGGCCTTTAGACGCACCTACCAATGCATATTCTTTGCCCCGGTAAGTATAACCCCATATATTGGCAAGCGTCTGGCCGGGATAGCTTATTTTAGAACGATAGGTAGTATTGATGTTCTGTGCATGGAGCGGAAAAGCAGCCATTAGGCTTAATGCGGCAAGTATTGCGAAGGTGGTACGTAATTGCATCTTAAAAAAGTTTGGGCGAATGTACAAAAAAAATGGCAATAAATTGGTGTCTGGTATTTTGAAAAGACCGGATTTTGACCGCATAAAATTCTTGTCTTTGAATTCCATTCTATTGCAGTACAAATCACTTTCGCTTCGCCAATTCTCCATCTAAATAGGCCTCCAAATTGATCCTGGAAAGTACTCGGCTTACGACATGTCGGTCTTTATCCAGGGCGATCAGGGTCGGAGTGCTGGGTGTCGGGAATAGGCGTGCTATTTCATTTCCCTGTTCTGCTGGGACGTATACATTGATCCAGGGGGTTGGATGGGATTGTAGGTCTTCGCGCCATTTTGCCGCCTCCCTATCCAATGAAAGGGCATATACTTCTATCCCTAAGGGGTGATATTTATTATAGATTTCTACAAGCTTGGGCTCAAATTCCTTACAATGGGTGCAGGTGCTTCGCCAAAATAGCATGATTGTCAATTTGTTTTGGGCACAAACAGTGCCAAGATTGACCGCTTTTCCCTCTGGATTTGAAAAGTTAAGATCTGGAGCCAAATTGCCTGGGGCACATACTTTCAGTGCTTTCAGGAGGTTTTGGATATAATTAGGTTGAGGGTTATCGTTCGGGCAGTCTGGTACGTACCATTTTAACAGGTAGCTTAAGGAAGGGTCGTTTTTGAAATCCATCAATTGGTCCAGTGCAAACCGGAAAAGAAATCCATCTATAGCATCATTGCCATTTCGTCGTGCCATGAGGCCATCCACAAAGGCATTGTCTCCTGATTCGGTGTGTTCAAAGTAATTATAATATCTGACTACTGCTTTGAAAAAAGCAGTGTGGTACATAATATCCTCATGCTCAAAAGGAATTTTTTCCAATGCATGGGCCTTGGCGAATTCATTGGCGGTCATCTTTTCGATGGCAGCATTTCCAGCATAATCTCCTTTCTGTGGTTCGTACAACAACAGTGCAATATCGCCAACCAGGGTCTTTCGGTGATGCGCAACCACTTCCACACAGCGGCGATTGAGTTCCTTTATTGCCGTCTCAGGGGCATCTGGCAGCATGCGTTGCCGATAAGCGTCCATAAGTTCGTAATATAGTTCGTTTGCTTTTGAGCCGATGATACGGGCTGGTCCCCCATTCAGTTGGGTATAGTCGAGCGCGAAGACAAGTATGGAATCTGCCATTGACGAGTCTGGTACGATGAAGTCGGCCCAAACCTTGTTTTCCCCAAACATACGTAACCGATATTGACCTGGCGTTGCCGTAGGTAGCGTGGTCTGGAAGGTAAAGTCTGCCTTTACATTGCCCCCGCCACCTTGTTGCCAATGGTCTACACTCCAATATTCTATCGTAAACATTGAATTAGTCTTGTATGCCGGTTGGTTCACAAGGGTGCCTCGTAGCTTAATCTGGGCTGGTAGTATAATTTGGGCCAACAAAAAAAGAAAGCTTAGTAGCGTAGTTTTATTCATTTTATTTGCACGATAATTTTGTTGAAAATCGCGTCAATATTACAGCTACTTATGCGCACACTCCTGACTGGAATCCTCTTTTTCATTTTCTTAACGTCCCAAGTACTTGCTCAAAAAACAAGTCTGCCACATCCAACAGCCGCTCAATTGGCCTGGCATGACACAGAGTTCTATCTCTTTTTTCATTTCGGACCCAATACCTTCACGAATCTTGAATGGGGGCATGGCACCGAAATAGAAGACCTCTTTAATCCGACAGCGCTGGATTGTGACCAATGGTGTAGGATTGCGAAACAGGCTGGCGCAAAAGGGGTGATCATTACCGCAAAACACCATGACGGATTCTGCCTTTGGCCATCAAAATACTCAAAACATACGGTTCGGGAGAGTAAATGGCGCAATGGAGAAGGCGATGTATTACGTGAACTCGCTGAAGCCGCCCGCCGAAACGGACTCAAACTGGGCTTTTACCTCAGTCCCTGGGATCGTAATCACCCACAATATGGCACCCCTGAATACAATGAAGTATATGCCAATACCCTGACTGAATTGCTAACAAGCTACGGTGAATTATTTGAAATCTGGTGGGATGGCGCCAATGGTGAAGGACCAAACGGCAAACGGCAGGTGTATGACTTTCATCGATTCGAAAAGATCGCCGCTCAACTTCAACCCAATGCAGTGATTTTTAGTGATATCGGCCCAGGATGTCGCTGGGCAGGAAATGAAGCTGGGCTAATTTTGACAGAGACCAATTGGTGTACCCTTGATACTGTAGGTTTTCAGCGGGGCGCTGGTGGACCTCCGCAGGATACGCTGAACCAGGGTAATATCAATGGCGCGAACTGGATGCCTGCAGAATGTGATGTAAGTATCAGGCCAGGCTGGTTTTACCACCAGGAGGAGGATGAAAAAGTCAAAAATCCGGATCAACTCTGGGATCTTTATTTAAATTCGGTTGGCAAAGGAGCCAACCTGATCCTCAATATACCGCCGGATCAACGGGGGAGGATTAATGCGCGTGATTCGGTTTCCTTAGTAAGCTTTGGACAGAAGTTGCGGGATGGCTTTGATATGAATTTACTCAAAGGAAAAAAGCGCGAGTCAACGGGCGCCAGGTGTGTTTTTGCGCCTAAACGGTTTGTCGGGGAAGTAAATGATGGGGACAGAAGTACTTATGAGCGCGTTCGTTTCGACCGCGTTGGCGAAGCTGTGGTACAATTTGACTTGCGCAGAAAAAAACACTTTAATACAATCGTACTTCGGGAGTATATAGCGGATGGTCAACGGATTCAATCCTTTAAAGTGGAGGCTAAATATGGCCAAAAATGGAAAGAAATTGCACAGTCAAAAACCATTGGTGCCCGAAAAATCATTCAATTCCCTACCATAAAATCAAGAAGGATCAGGGTCATCGTGCTCGAAGCCAAAGATATGCCTCTATTAAGTGAAGTTGAATTGTACAAAATCTGATGCCCGAACAAGCGCTAACTTCCAAGTTTATACCCATTCAAAAAGTCCTTGATTGACATTCGTTTTTTCCCTTCCAATTGTAGTTCCAGCACAAAAATGTACCCATCGGATGTGGCAAACTTTAGAAAGCTTTTTCCATCAGAGGAAAATTGACCGATTTGATTGGTTTGTCCGCTATCCGATGTGTGGTGGGGATTGTCCAGACTTGATCGAAGAATCTTCATGTTCTTCCCTTCGAATATTGTCCAGGCGCCCGGGTAAGGGTTTAATCCACGGATAAAATTGTGAACACTGACAGTTGGCTGATCAAAATTGATCCGGCATGTTTCAGCAAATATTTTGGGCGCATGGGTAGCCTCGATATCGGCCTGTGGCATGGGTTTTGTTTCGCCGCGTTCAATGGATTGTACCGATCTTAGTACGAGCGCTGCCCCGATCTGCATCATGTTGTCGTGCAATTCTCCGGCTGTCTCATCCGGACCGATTGGTACTTTTTCCTGATAAAGCAGATCACCAGTATCTATTTCATGCTTCAGTAGAAAAGTGGTCAGACCGGTTTCTGTTTCGCCATTGATGACAGCCCAATTAATCGGTGCGGCTCCCCGATACTTTGGCAACAAAGAGCCATGTAGGTTCATTGTACCCAGGGGGGGCATGGCCCAAACAGCTTCAGGCAGCATCCTGAATGCTACTACAATCTGCAAATCAGCTTTTAATACCTGAAGGGCTTCCAAAAACACAGGATCTTTGAGTCTTTCAGGTTGTAAGATCTTTAGACCTTTACGCACTGCAAACTGCTTGACCGCCGACTGCTGTATACCCTGCCGCCCGCCTGGTTTGTCGGGTGCAGTAACAACGGCAGCAATTTCGTAGCCGTTTTCTAATAATATTTCAAGCGATGGCACTGCAAAAGCTGGTGTGCCCATAAATATGATGCGCATATACTAATCACGAATAATCCACTATTTTTGTCCTGTAGAACGGATCTGAAATGAATAAAAAACACTTTTTGTGGACTGCCTGCTGGATATTATCCTTCGTTTGTTCATTCCAAGCCATTTCCCAATCCTCAGCGGATCCGGTAAAACTCGGCAAAGAAAAGGTTTTCTTCAGCATAGATATGCCTCGAGGCGTATTAATCCTCTATTTTGACAGGGGTAGTTGGAACATTCCTGAGGTGGAAGCCAAATACCTTGACCGTGTCTTGAATTTTATGAAAGCCAACCCGGATATTGCATTAAATCTTGAGTCACACACCGATACCCGCGGTAAGGAGGATTATAATTTAGAACTTTCCAAACGGCGTGTAATTACCGTTTCTGCTTACTTTGTCCAGAAAGGGATAGATATTGCCAGAATCAAGGCCCGGAGCTTCGGCGAACAGAAACTTCTAAACAGATGCCGTAACGGGGTGAAATGTTCGGAGGAGGAGCATCGACAAAACCGCCGGATTGAATGTAGCATTTCAGGTACTTCAACGGAATGGTTTACCTTGCTAAAAAGTTTGAAAGCGGAGAAAACGCATCCTAATGATAAAAGTAAAACACCCCGGCCCATACAAATGCCGGAAGCCAATAATTCTGTACCACTACCAGTATTAAAGCCATCCAACAAGGGTTCCTCCGTATGAGGACATTCCATAAACTCAACAATAATATGCAAGAAATACATTGGAAAAACGCCCAGGGTCTGACTCTTTTTGCTGTAAATTGGGCAGTCGAAAATCCTCGTGCGATCATAGCACTGGTTCATGGTCAAGGTGAGCATATTGGCCGCTTCAATCACCTGGCAGACTGGTTCAATCAACATGGCATCGCTGTATTGGGTTTTGACCATCAGGGTTATGGGAGAAGCGAAGGCAAGCGTGGCCATGCCCAAAACCTTCAGGTACTTATGGATGATATCGGGCTTCTTTTGGATCAGGCCCGAAAATTGTATCCGGGCACCCCGCTTTTCCTGTACGGACATAGTATGGGAGGAGGATTAGCCCTTAACTATGTTACACGCGAGCAGCCAAAACTGAATGGACTAATAGTCACCGGCCCCTGGATTAGATTGGCATTTGAAGCACCTGCATTTAAAGTGATCGCCGGAAAAATATTGCGGCGGTTTATGCCCACACTAACTTTGCCAACAGGCCTGGTTTCGTATTTTATCTCCCGGGATCCGGCAGTTGTAAAAGCTTACAATGCAGACCCCCTTGTCCACAATAAACTCAGTGCAGCAGCAGGAATCGCCCTGTTGGAAGGGGCGAAATGGCTGGACGGCTGGTCGAGCGAGTTTAAAATACCAGTCCTTCTCCAGCATGGCGGTGACGATAAAATCACCTCTGCACCAGCTACACGCAGGTTTGCTGAACGGGTAAAAGGCGATATCACCCACCGTGAGTGGCCAGGGCTGTACCATGAAATTCACAATGAAAAAGAGCAGGAGCAGGTGTTTGAATACACGCTCCATTGGATGGAGAGTAAGCTTTAAAGGCTAGATTAAAATATCCGCCAATCGTATGTTTAATATCATGACCTCATTTCCCAAAAGTGACTCTTCAAATCGTACGGTTTGGATTGCGGATAATATCTGTTCCAAATTGACCAAAAAATCAAACCCCAATCGATTTACGTAAGAACTCGTTCAACGCTTTGCCAGCTTTAAAATAATCAACAATAAAGTCAGCAAGATCTGGCTGCAAGCAGATTTCCGGATCCAGTTCAGCCATAAAAAAAAACTGCTTATTGGCAATTAAGGGCTCTTTTTTGGCAATCTCCTTGAATTCCGCGGGCAGTACCTTGTTCTTTTCGCCCTTTAATTCCCCGTATTTATCAGAAAAGCTTTTGTCAAAAACAATCGAACGAAAAGCCTCCGGGTCTTGTGCGATTGCCTTACGGACATTCGTCAGCGGCTCCTTGTCCAGGAAATACCCGCCGCCACCCAACATAAGGTTGCCAAATTCGAGGTGTAGATAATAACCGGGAGTATGCATGGTCTGTCTTCCTCGTGGGGTAAAAACGGCTGAAACATGACTTTTATAGGGCGTTTTATCTGCAGAAAACCGTGTGTCACGATAAATTCGATGGATGCAATCCTTGGCTTGAATTTGAAAATCTGGCTCAATGATCCGTAGCCGATCGATCAGTTCGCCAACCAATTCCTCGAAAGGCTTTTTCACCGTGACTTCGTAGCGTTTTTTATTTTTTTCAAACCATTCCCGGTTGTTGTTCTGGCTGAGTTCGTAGAGAAATTGAAGAAAGTCTGACTGTAGCATAGAAAAAGTCTGTTAAAAATCCGTACCCAAAGCAATATGCGTCAAGGGTTTTTGAATCTGCCTGGATTCAATACCCCAGGCATAATCGGCGCGCAAATAAAGCCCAAAGATCATGGCCCGAACCCCTATTCCATAGCCCATTACGATTGGGTCGCGGAAGTAATTGACCTTCATGATCGAGATGATCGGGCCTTCTGAGGGTCTGTAAAGGGTCGTTGTATTGATTGGATTATCTAAAGAGTAGGGGCTTCTGCCTTGCCAGGCCGTTCCGGCATCGAAGAACCCAACGATCTGAAAATTGCGCCAGAAATTGCCCGTGATTGGGTTTTTACTGAAGTATTTGAATATTGGCATCCGTAACTCAGCATTTAACAAGGCAAAACTATTTCCGTTTCGGATGTTTTGCGCAAAACCACGCACATTGACCGCGGGCGCTTGGTAAGCAAATCCTTCGTCTGTAGGAAGCGTGATGTTGGTGTTAAATTTGGGAAATAACCAGTTATCTACACCGCCTAAAATATAAAGCATTTTTTCAGAACCAAACGATGTAGCTCCGGCTACCCGTATCGCCAGTTGAGAACGGCGGTCCAACATTTGATAGTGTCGTGCATCAAAGCCTATAATGGTCATAAAGCCGTTATTTAGTTTTAATTTCCAGCTTGGATCCGTATTAAAGGCAAATCCTTTCACAACATTCGTGTAGATTTTGGCTCTTGTACCGGTCTTTAAATTAAGGTCAACATCTACCGCATTATCAAATACCGCTGCGAGGCGGATGGATGCACGTTGTTCGGCTCGATCAGGCGTGTTGAGGCTGACGGCATCAGAGCTAAGTGCGCGAACCTTGTCTTCGCGCAAAGAGAAGGTCGCTCGAAGGCTTGTAAACACGTCAAAGGGATAGCGCAATTCATATTGTGCCATAACCGTATTGGTACGCTCCTGGAAGTCAGGGGGAAGAATGGGGGAACTTAAAGTTGATCGCAGACGATTGGTTACCAAGGTGCGGCGATAAAGCACATAGCGTTTGTCAAGACGTTCCTTCTTATCGTCCATCCAAAGGTAAAATTCCGCTCCATTAAATGTCAGTGGAAGGCGAAAACCGGCTTCAATCACATAGTTTTCCAGCAAGTCCTTAAAATTAGCTTTCAACAGTACGCCTGGAGGGGGCGTTAGCAAGCGACTTTGAGGACCTTCATAGAGTTGTAGCCCTTCAAACATTTGATTATTATCCATGGTCGTAGATACGTAATCATTCCGGAAACGCAGTCGGTACGGGATAATTTTGAACGAATAAAATCGCACGATTTCTGCGTTTTTGCCAAATTGGACGGAGTGTTTTTTTGACGGCACCCTGGGCGGGGTTAGCATCATGGAGTCTGTTATGATTTCTTTTAAGGGGTCTATCTTGTCGTCCCTTTTATGCGCAACAACGGGTTCATTTCCCGTTTCTATTGGAGCTAAATAGTCGGGAACTTGAAAAAGCCAACCCGGCTCAATATTTGGCAAGGAATCCAGATTGGGGGTATCCAACGTAAGATCTGCCCCTTTCCCATCCTTCTTTTCAGGAGTTTGTGGGATATCTTCGATTGGGGGTTGATCAGGCATTGGAAGTCCTGCAGCCTTCAATCCTTGTTCCCGCCAGCGGGTTGTTTTAGCCAGGGTAGATATTTCTGAATTGCTTAAATGCAGATAGAATACATCCTTTTTCCCCTTAGTCATCCGTTCCACAATCCGACCTGAACCTTGGGCAGAATGTTGTTCCTGGATATTTCTGTCGTAATTTGTCAAATTCCAAATGCGTGGTTTTTTCTTAAAAACAGGCATGCTGCGAATGCTGTCAATTTGAGTGGAGTCGATATTTTTCAACACAGTATCCAAAGGGGCCAGATAGGTCAGGATGCGTCCTAATGGCCAAACCATTGGTTGTGTCATATCCAATGCTTTTACTTCGGCCCCGTCTTTAAGGTAAACGACTGCTTGATGATAGGCCACAAATGGCTCGAGTACACCAGCCTGTCGGTTGAAAATTCCACTTTCATCACTTCGGAAGGCGAAATGAGTGGAGTCAAGCTCAATAGGATTTCGCTCATCCAAATTGGGTGTATTGGTAATACGCACTAATTCGGGGCTACGACTTTCCAGATCAAAAAGGAAAATATCAAAAGATGCGATGGGTAAAATGGTGTCCAGCCGTTGGAAGGAAAGGGTATCCGTACTCCGGTTACTGGCAAAAAGAAGGCTTTTTCGTCCATCAATCTTGGCAACGCAGACATCCAAATCATCCCAGAAATCATTGGTCAAACGTTCCGTTTGATGTGATATGGTTCTGTAAACAAACAAGTCAGACTGTCCCTTAACCGCTGCTGAAAGTGCTAAATCATTGGGCGAAATATAGTCCATGCTATAAACCCGCTGGAATTCAGGCGAGAGGTTGCTAAGGTCTTTTTTATGCGTACTCAGATTGATTGTCGTGAGGCGTTGTACATCTCTGCGTTCATGAAGGACTGTTAAACGTTGGTTATCCGGATTCCAGGCTAATTGTGGTAAATTGTAGTCGGTAGCTTGTAAGGCATTCCGGGCACCACCTTTTAGCACCCGGATACGTTGGTGCGCCTTTTTGGACGCTGGTCCTTCCAGGTCCTGTACATAAACTTTCCACTTCCCAATATCGTTGCTTGCCCAAGCTATTTTTTTGCCATCAGGACTTATTTTTAATTGATAAAGAGGAAGCTTTTTACTGTTTTTTACTATTACTTTTCCGGCCTCGTCGGGTGATTTTTGGCTGCGGGCCTCCTCCTGAAACTGCTTTTTGTAGTCATCCAGCATGGCATCAGTTGTACGCTTATATCCGCTGCCTAAAATGTAGAAAAAGCCGTTGTCAACACTTCGGTTGATACGAGTCAGATAAAGAAGGTTACTTATGGTTCCCGGCCCAAAGTGGGTTGCAATGTAATGCCAGAATACATGCCCGGCAAAGCGAGGGTATTCACCAGCAAATTTGTCGAATGTCTTGTAGCGGCCTGTTAAGAGTAAGTCCCTTAGTCTATCATCCTGCTGGGCGGTCCAATCTTCGCCACAGTATGCCGTTAGACCGCTCGTATACCAGGGCGGAAGGTTTAGAAGTACTGCATTGGATACGATTTCTTGTAAATTTGCGCCGTAAAGCATCGCATTTAGCAAGACTATTGCTACCCCTTCACGGATCTGAGCTCTAAGGTGTTTATGGTTGCCATCAAAGAAGACAAAGATCTTATTACCGATCACTTTGGTTTCACCGCTGTTCAGGAGAAATACATCATCCTCGCTTATATTGCTTTGCTTTAGATCGCTGAGATCACTAAACACTAAGATTTCAATTTTTTCCGTAATCTGATGCTCCAGCAATTGCTGCAAGGACGTGAAATCATATTCTGCGATTTGCAGCGCAGATTGTGCAACTGTCCGGGCATCTCCGTACCAATAGGTTGTGAAATTAGTGGTTTCGTATAAGCTCCATTCATCAAACTGATGGTGGTACTGCACCCGGTTTTTTCCAAATGAGGTTTGTGTTGTGGTTTGTGCCAGGAGTGCAACATTCAACCATACAAAATACAAAATGCAGACCGCAAAACGTAAGAAGTACCGCTCATTTCGAAGGTTCACAAAGCCGATTATCCGGGAGAATGACCCAACAATGGCCTGTTTCAAAAACGATATCATTACCATAGCCTCAGTTTTTGTGTTTGAACGCTCAAATATGGGGAAAATTTTCCAAAAAAGAGGCCTCCAAAGGTAATAAAACCCTGGAGGCCTAAACTGATGTTATATTTTAACGCGGGGTTGCCCTTTGTTGGCAAAAATCACTTCCATTTTGCGCCCAAGGCCTCAAATGTAGGCAAATGGCGGTGGTGGTACATATCGAGTACCACACCGTCTTTCCATACCACTATGCCTGGACTGGCGCGAATGATGGTCTTCAGCAACTTGTCGTCTGCACGGTAAAAAGGGTAATCAGCACCTACCTTTTTAGCAAAATCCCTGGCTACTTCCGCGTCGCTAAAAGTTGTAATACAATAAACTTTCCAACCTGCTTTTTTGGCAGCTTCAGCCAGCGGGTTTATGCTGTTTTCAAAACGGGCAGCGTATTCAGGTGTAGGCACGAATACCTTGCGTTCTACCTTTCTTGGCTCAACTGAAATGACCCGCCGTTGCAATCGGGAAGAATCAGCGGTCACGGGAATGGTATCGTTGGCCCAGGTAGTGTCTTGAACGGTATAGGTTTCAGTCTGTTTTTCGCCTTCGAGGTGGTAGGCTACGATCATCAGGCTGTAGTTTTTCTCACTTAAAATGTCCTCAGTGACCTCCATATTGTCTGCATTCTCCACGGCAAACTCGCTGACCTTTGTCTTGGTAATAGGTGTTTTTACACTGTCAACCATTACATAAAAATCGGTCTTTATTTGTTCACGCATCTTCCAACCCTTGGCAGCAGTATATTCTTTGTAATAGGTAATTTTGCCAATCTCAGGTTCCATGAACTTCAGTTTCACATGGTTGATGGTGTCTTCCAGAAGCCACCCAAGGATATCAATTTTGGCGCTGGCTTCGAGTTCTTTGCGTTCACGGACGTTGCTACCTACTTTGAAAGGACGAAAATCTACGACAGGCAAATCCCAATAGGTATTTTGGAAGCAAAACAACAGAGAAACTGCTGTAACCAACCCAACCAGAATGTTCCGTACCAGGCCCGACCAAAGTTGATGCATATTCCGGGAGCGGAACAAGAACAGCAAGGCTGGCACCATTAAGCCGAGGTCCTTAAAGAAGGAAATTTTTGGGTCCAGTTTGATAAAATCACCAAAACAGCCACAGTCCGTCACGCGCATATGCTCTTTTACATACGGGCCCCATTTGGCAAAATCAAAGAAATTGGCCTCCGTGGGCACATAACCAGTGAGATAAGTAAAGCCAGTCAGGATGGTAAAAAAGAAAACAATCAGAAAAAACAACCAGGCTGTCCATTTTCGGGAATAACCTACCATAAGCATGGCACCAATGGCAATTTCAAACACGATCATGGTAATCGAAAATCCTTGACTATACTTTGCCAGCCAGGGGAAAAGTGGCGCAACACCTTTCAAACCATTGTCAAGGCCTTCAAAAGTAACCTCAAAAGCTCCAAAATAATCGAGCATTTTGTAGGCAGTCCCGATAGGATCCACCGCTTTCACTAAGCCTGAAAAAATGAACCAGACTCCGCAAAAGTGTTGCAGAAAAGTCCAAAAAGTGGATTCCGATTTTTTCTTCCATACCGTCCATGCGGTTAAAAACATGCCAACGAAGGCAAAAGAAATAAGCAGAGTAGGTAGAGATGTCATTTTTTAATGTGAACAAGGTGAGAAATGTGGACAGTTTTAGGCAAGTGATCAATCGTTTTCGTCCAATCGGATTAGCGCAAACACTGCATAATTTATTATGTCGCGGTAGTTGGCTTCTAAGCCTTCGGAGACGATGGTTTGACCGGAATTATCTTCTATCTGTTTGATTCGCAATAATTTTTGAAGAATCAGATCAGTCATACTACTTACACGCATCAATCGCCATGCCTCATCATAGTCGTGGTTTTTAGCTTGCAATAAGCGGATATTTTCACCAATATGCTGGTCAAAAAGCTTGGCAACCTCTAAAGTGGCCAGTTCCAATGGTGTATCGGCTGGCAGGGCTAATTGGATAAGTGCCAACACGCTATAATTCACCAGCCCTGTAAATTCTTCTGCTATAGAGTCTTTGACTTTTTGAGCACCCTTTTCCTCAATACTTCGGATGCGGAGGGCTTTGATGTACAACTGGTCCGTGATACTTGATGGGCGCAAAATGCGCCAGGCTGTACCGTAATCGGCAGCTTTTTTTACAAATAAATCGCGGCAGTGGCCTACCACATGGCTAAATTGTTTGAGCGTTTTTTCCATATTAAGGAGGGCAAAGGTAGGCAACTGAGTAGCGGCTTAACAAGTTCCCCATGCTTTTTTGATTTTTGTTAGCGTTGAAGCACTACTTTTGTCCGTTCAAAAGAAAAAATATGAAAAAAGTAATCGGCTTAGGCGGCATTTTCCTCAAATGCCAGCATCTTGAAGAAACCCGTGCATGGTATTCCCAACATTTAGGTATTCATCTCGAAAGTTGGGGCGCGCAGTTCTTTTTCAAAGAGGATCCTAACCCGGAAGCCTGCTCTAACCTGAGTTTTTTCAAATCTGATACAGGCTATTTTGCACCGTCAGAATCAGCTTTCATGATCAATTTTCGAGTTGATGACCTCGATGCATTGGTGGCTGCTTTACTTGAAGCAGGTGTTCCACTGGTTGGCGAGCCAGTCTCCGCAGAATTTGGCAAATTTGCCTGGGTCATGGATCCAGAAGGGAATAAGATCGAATTATGGGAACAACCCGCCTGATTTTAGTTTATACCGGTTTATTGTGCTAGTATGTGTGCCATGCGTAGCATGTTCATGTTTAGTGGTTTACTCTTCGAAATCGCCTCTTCAAAGGGCGTGAAGTGTACTTCATTGTTTCGAATACCAACCATTACACCGGTCCTTCCCGCCATAAGTGCTTCTACAGAAGCAAAGCCTAATACCGATGCGAGTACACGGTCAAGTGTGCTCGGAGAACCTCCACGTTGTAAATGACCGATAACAGTCACCTTGATGTCGTCGTACATGTGGATCTTTTCTTCCACTTTTTGGGCGATGTCATATACGGTGCCCATGTGATTGCCTTCTGCTACGATGACAATACTGAATAGTTTGGCCCGTTTTGCGCTGCGTTTGAGGAGTTTTACCAGATCTTCGATAGAAGTCTCTTCCTCAGGAATAAGTATCCCACCGGCGCCACCGGCGATTGCGGTATGAAGGGCAATAAATCCAGAATTTCGGCCCATTACTTCTACGAAGAAGAGGCGATTGTGGGAATCTGCGGTATCGCGGATTTTATCCACAGCCTGTACTGCCGTGTTGACAGCCGTGTCAAATCCAATAGAGAAGTCCGTGCCAAAAAGATCATTGTCAATCGTGCCTGGAATACCGACTATAGGCATATCGGGAAATTCTTCCATGAACTTTACGGCGCCTGTAAAAGTACCGTTTCCTCCAATCGCAATGAGGGCGTCAATATCATTATCCATCAGGTTTTCATACGCTTGACGGCGGCCTTCCAGGGTCATAAACCGCATGCTGCGGGCCGTTTTCAGGATAGTACCTCCACGATGTATAATGTTGCTAACGTCTGTGGTCTCCAGACGTTTGATGTTTCCATCGATCATCCCCTCATAGCCACGCATGATACCATAAATGTGCAGGTCATTATTGAAAGCATTTCGCACTATAGCACGTACTGCGGCATTCATACCCGGTGCATCGCCACCTGAAGTGAAAACTGCGATGCGTTTTATGTCTTTTACTTCCTTTGTTGTTTTTGCCATTTTGTAAGGTGGTTCCCAAATTATTGATGCAGCTATTTTGAGTATCGCGGGTAATTGCTCGATTTGATTAAAGCAAAGCAGTGCTTTAATCAGCGACTCCCATGTGAAATTCCGCCAATGGATAAATTGGTTTCCGAACGATACGGCCCAATTGTAAGCGACGATCATCCATACACTTTTCCAGGATCACTTGAAAATGATGGGCAATAGAGCCTACAAAATGGACTGGTACATGTTGATAGCCCTGGTATTTGCATACATGGCGGTCAAGGAATTCGCCCAAACACTCCGACACCAATTTTTGAATAAAAGGATGCTGAAGGTTATCGCCCAAAAAACGTGTAAAAGTAGCAAGATAGGCATTTGCTCCTTTTTCGTAAGCGCGGTCTTTGATGGCGTCTGGCCCTTCAGGATGTTCTTTTTTAAATATTATATCCAGATCAGCAGGTAGTTCACGGTAAAACCAGGCCCTGAGCAGCGCTTTGCCCAAATGTGTACCACTTCCTTCATCGCCGAGTAGCCAGCCCAAGGAGGGTACATTGTCGAGTATTTTGACACCATCATAATAGCAACTGTTTGAGCCCGTACCCAGGATACAGGCAATGCCTGCACTTCGGCCACATACGGATCTTGCTGCGCCCAACAGATCGTGCTCTACTTCAATTTTTGCATCTGGAAAGCCGGCTTTTAACGCAGATGCGACTATTTCAGTTCTATGGGCATCATGCACACCAGTGCCGTAGAAATATACTTCCTTGATCTCTTCGGCCTTAATTTTAGGCAAAAGTTGTGCTTCAATTATGGTACGAATTTCGGATGTAGAATGAAAAAACGGGCTAAATCCTACGGTATGCTCAAGCTGCTGGTCGCGATGACTGTGCGTGAGCAGCCAGTCGCATTTAGTAGAACCGCAATCGGCAATGATAACCATTATTAAAAAGAGGATTTGTATTAAAAATCTTGAGTAAAAAATCATCTGTTGGCTTTGAGCAATCAGACGACTAGGTGAAAAGACTGTCAGGTACTTTATGTATAAAGTACACTTTCGGCGCAAATGTAGTTTTTTCTTAAAAAAGCCTCGGTGAATAAACACAAAAAAGCGGCGGAGCGAAATATTCGCCCCGCCGCAGGTAGTTTTTTTATCCGTTTGTTTTGGATAGAATTAATTCAGTTTGAAGCTGCCAGTACCTACCAGATAGCCTTTGTTAAAGATCTCAACCTGATATTTTCCTTTTACAAAATTCTGACCTGGCTGCCACGCGCCGCAAACTTGTGTCGCACCGTTGGTGTAATTGCAAGTGGCTGTGGTGGTATATCGGAATTCACTTTCGTCCCGTTTGTTCTGACCCACACCTGAGCCCAGGGTTTCGATAGCAAGAGGAGCGCCAGTTGGATCTACTACACGGATGTAGAAGGTCTCTTCAGCAGCCGGAGTTACTTCGTTGGCTTCGGTCATGAAGCAAATGCTCAATTTGTCAACTTTTTTAGCTTTGGATTTGGTGCGTTCTTTGCCGTTGCCGCGAACGTCTTTTGCCTTTACTTCAATATTTTTAACACGAATGGCAGAAGCTACATCTACTTTCTTACTTAGTTGGTTGCGCTCGGTTTCGATGGCAGCTTTTTCAGAAATCAAGGCAGCTTTTGCAGAACCTTCCTCTTGCAGTTTGCTCTGTGTTTCATTCAAAGAAGTCGTAAGCTGCTGATTTTGTCCGGTCAATTGGGTGTTGCTCTCCGTAAGAATACCGTTTTGTCTTTTCAAATCATCGATCTCAGCAAGAAACTGATCCTTTTGGCGCTTCAGGCTAGCCATACCACTTTTGTAGTCTTTATTACTACGGATAAGGCCAGCGATTTGATTTTTACTTGCCTCAAGGTCGGATAATTGCTGGTTAATCTTGGCATCAAGTTCGGCGTTTATGCCTTTTTGCTGCTCAAGCTGGGTTACTGCCTCATTGTATTTAGCATCCAGTTCAGTGAAGGCTTCTTTTTGTTGGGTCAGCTCCATGGTAGTCGCATCCAGCTGTTTGCCGGTATTGAGTTTGCTCACAAGGAGGAAAACGCAAAGGCCAAGCAGGACAGCAATAGTCACACCCATAATGGTCGTGACACGTTTTTGATTGTTGCCGCCATCAGGTGAGCCATAATTAGGTGTTGAAGGCTGATTGAAATTGGTGGGAATGCTCATAAGAATTTGAAAAATTGAAAGGTTTGCGAATGAATGATGTCTAAATTCTGCCATAGGCTGCCATTCGCGGTGAAAAAAGTTGGTAAGTGTTATGTCGGCTGTTAAACGGCCAATGTTTGAAAAAGATATACTATAAACCGCTTCTAAGCTTCTTTATTGCTTCCAGAACGGTATGTTTTTTTGAAAAATATTTAATCAAATTTAATAACTGATTGATTTTCAAGGACAATAATTTGAAAAAGTGTTAAAAAATATTTTTCGCTTTAAAATAGGTTTATCTCAAAATTCAGGGGATACCCTACCTTTGGGGCACCGGGTTTTTCCGGGGCTTAATTTCTTGTGCTATGTCTGCTTTTGACGTTTACGACATCTATAATATTCTCTTCCTTGACATTGAAACGGCGCCTTGTGTGCAGGAATTCGATGATCTAAGCGATGAGATGCAAGAACTCTGGCGCTTAAAATGTCGCACCCTGCTCAAAAGACCTGAAGAGGAAATTGAGCAGGATGACTTAGAAGCCATGTTTAAAACCCGGGCTGGTATTTATTCCGAGTATGGCAAGATCATTTGTATCTCTGTTGGTTTCTTAACGCGCCAGCAAGATAGTAATGAGCCAATTCTTCGGCTCAAATCATTTTCAAACCATCTTGAAGCCACTGTAATTGAGGATTTTGCAGACCTGCTTGGCAGGCATTTCAACAGTCCGGAAAAATTTGCCGTTTGCGGCCACAATATTAAGGAATTTGACGTGCCATACATCTGCCGCCGTTCTTTGATCAACCAATTGCCGCTGCCTAAAATGCTCGACATCGCCGGGAAAAAACCCTGGGAAACGAAACATTTGCTCGATACCCTGGAAATGTGGAAATTTGGCGACAACAAAAACTATACTTCCCTTCGGTTGCTTTGCGCCGTTTTTGACATCCCTTCACCCAAGGATGACATCAGTGGTGCCGATGTAGGGCAGGTTTATTGGGAAGAGCGCGATCTCGACCGGATCGCAACCTACTGCGAAAAAGATGTGCTGGCAACTGTACAACTTTTCTTGCGTCTCAAACGGCTACCTTTGCTCCGTCCAGATCAGGTGGTTACAGTTCGGTAGGTTTTTGGACATTGGACTTGAGACCGTTCAATATTTAAGATCTCAGGTTACAAAATACATCATCCCATCAGTCCAATTATTCAACAGTCCAATGTCAACAAAGAAACATCTCATCGCACCTTCTGTGCTTGCTGCCGATTTTGCGCGGCTTTCTGAACAAATTGAAATGGTAAATGGCTCCGAGGCTGATTGGTTTCACCTCGATGTGATGGATGGCCGTTTTGTGCCAAATATTACATTTGGTATGTTTATCGTAGAGGCAATTGGCCGATTGGCCAAAAAACCACTGGATGTTCACCTGATGATCCTGGAACCTGAAAAGTATATTGAGCAATTTAGAAAAGCCGGGGCTGAGGTCATTACGGTCCACGCTGAGGCTTGCCCACATTTGCATCGCACGATTCATCAAATTAAAGAAACGGGCGCTAAAGCCGGGGTAGCCCTCAATCCCCACACGCCGGTTTCTGTACTGGAGGATATCATTGAGGATATTGATCTGGTCTGTATCATGTCGGTGAATCCTGGATTTGGCGGACAAAAATTTATTTACCAAAGTCTGCCGAAGACCCGAAAACTCAAGGAGTTGATCATCGCTTCCAACTCAGCTGCGCTCATTGAAATTGATGGTGGTGTTGGACTGCACAATGCAGAAAGCCTGCTTCAGGCAGGTGCCGATGTGTTGGTGGCAGGGAATAGTGTTTTTGGAGCAAAGGATCCTTTGGCCGCGATTCATGCCCTGAAAGCGTTTGAGGCTCGATTTGATTTTTAAGGGGCATTCATTGAACTCAATTTCCAGATAACCACACCTTCGCTGAGGCTTCGGCGGGTAAACATGAAGAAGATAGACAAACTGCTGCTCAACAGTTCCCTCGGTCCGTTTGCCGCGGCCTTTTTCATCGCGGTCTTCGTGCTGGTGATTCAGATAATGTGGCTCTACATTGACGAAATTGCGGGAAAGGGAATAAGTATCTTCATCATGCTTGAATTGGTGGGATATATGTCAGTTTCCGTGTTTCCAATGGCTTTACCGATTGCAGTCCTGATAGCTTCCGTGATGGTGATGGGCGGTTTAGCAGAGCGTTATGAGCTTTCCAGTATGAAGAGCGCGGGTATTCCGCTGATTCGGGTGATGCGCACCCTGATAATACTGGCTGCTTCAATTTCTGTTTTTTCTTATGTCTGCTCGGACTTTTTGATCCCCATCGCGAACCTTAAATTTAAAAGCAGGCTTTTTGACATTCGGAAACAAAAGCCTGCACTGGCTATTGAAGCAGGCGTTTTTAACGAAGATTTCAGGCAATTTGTGATCCGGATAGGCGAAAAAGACCCTGACGGAGAAACGATTGAAAGCGTCATGATCGAAGATCAGTCCAATTTAGGCCAGGTGAAATTTAGCCAGATTCTGGCTGACAGTGGACAGATGTACACGACAGGCGACAAACGCTTTTTTGTAATGAACCTTTTCAACGGCACTCAATATCAGGAGCCGGGTAACCAAGGCGCTGGCACGAGTAAAAGAAGATTTCCTTTTATTAGAACCAATTTCAAATCCTGGTCAAAAGTGTGGGATATGCGGGAATTTGAAATGATTCGGACCGATGAAGACCGATTTAGTACGCAGCGCACAATGTTGAGCATGAACCAATTGCGTCAAAATGTAGATTCGCTCGAATTCAAAATTAAGGAAGCCAGCCAGTTGGTTGTTAGTGATCTGTTATTGAATCTCAAGCGTCAACCTATTCCGCCACCTGCCGAACCAATCGTTAACCCTCCTGCAATTGCCCATCCTTCCAAACTAGTGGCCAAAGCGAGCCAAAAGTCAGGGGTTCGACCTGGTATCGGTGTAGTTGCCGTGAAGCCCGAGATACAGGCAAGCATTACTGCTGGCCCATTTCTCCCGGTTCAGGAACTTAACAAACCACTTAACGCATACAGTTCAATTCTGGAGACCTTTCGGCCCCGTGATCACAGCTACCTTTTGACGGAAGCAAAAACCAGAATTGGACTCAGTCAGAATATTGTTGAAAGGCGCAATAAAACAGTCGAAGACAAAAAACTTGATTGGGTAAAAACCGGCTATGAACTGTATAACAAGTACAGTTTTGCCCTTATCTGCTTTATTTTTCTTTTTGTAGGGGCCCCAATGGGCGCTATCATTCGAAAAGGAGGATTTGGTTATCCTATTCTGGTATCCATTTCTTTTTTTGTCACATTTGTTTTCTTAGCTATTCTTTGTCGAAAACTGGCTGAATCATATTTAATGACTCCGTTTTGGGCTGCTATGACGCCTTGTGCTATTCTTGCTTTTTTTGGTTTATACGTTACGAGGAAAGCCATGAATGACTCCCAGCTGTTCAGTACGGTAGGTCTGGAAAGATTCCTTTTCCGGCTTCGGTCAGCCAGAAATCAGAAAAAAGCACTGGATACCCCATGAGAAATATCTGGGATCACCCCTGGTTTGTTGTCCCGGTAGCGATGTTCTTCGTTTTTAGCGGGATACTTGCTGTATTTGTGCCGTACAGCCATGAAATTTTATATTTCAATCAATGGCGGTACGAACCTTTTAATTCAATCTTTTTGTTTTTTACCCATTTTGGTGAGTTTTGGGCCTATATCGTATTTGGTTTAGCCGTCTTTTTTTGGAAGCCCAGATACACGCTTATCATTGCTTTTGTAGGTTTACTTGCCATACCCGTTGGATACTTTATCAAAGATGCAATAGGCGTTGATAGGCCCATCACGTACTTTGAAAAAAAAGCATCCATGGCTGATGTTGTGCTGGTGCCCGGTGCAGACTTTAATCGAGGCCAAACGAGTTTTCCTTCTGGCCATACGATGGCAGCCTTTGCACTTTACAGTTTGCTCGTGCTCATGCTTGGGCGCAGGTATGAACGCTGGGGCTTGGGATTTGCTTTATTAGCCATCCTGGTTGGGGTATCAAGAATATTTTTAGTGCAACATTTTTTGATAGATGTGTTGGCCGGGGCATTTATAGGGCTCTTGTTGAGTGGGATTGTATGGAACATAGCTCGACGTTTTTTAGTAATATAAACAATCACCATGTACATTCTCCGTCGTTTGGCCTATGGCATTTTGGTTATGGTATTAGTGGTTGCAACCATCACAGGAATCATCTTTCTTGCGCCGGTCGATCCCGCTCAGCTCACTTTTGGACAAAGAAGCGATATAAGCACCGTTAAAGCCAAAACAGCTGAACTTGGTCTTGACCAGCCATTATATGTCCAACTTGGGATGTATCTGAGCGACATTTCTCCGCTGTCCGTATTAACACAAACCCCTGAAAATAAACGGAAATATCAGGCTGTCCCAATTCTTGACTTTGGAAACGGGCAAGTCCTGGTAATCAAGTTTCCGTACTTAAGAGAATCATACCAGTCTGGTCGCCCAGTCACCGAAATTCTGGCGGACGCTATTCCTGCTACCGCTTTGCTCGCTGGAACAGCGATGCTTCTGGCTACTATTCTTGGATTGATGTTCGGTGTTTTCGCTGCACTCAAACCACATACCTGGCTGGATCATTTGGTATCCGTTATCTCGGTATTTGGGTACTCCTTACCCTCGTATGTAGCCGCTATGTTTTTTGCACTGGTGTTTGGCTATGCCTTTGGAAACTGGACCGGGTTGGAAATTCAGGGAAGCCTGTTTGTGCTCTCTGATTTTGGTGAATGGCAGCTTCATTGGAGAAATCTGGTGTTGCCTGCACTTGCCCTCGGACTTCGCCCGGTAGCCCTTATTACCCAGCTCACTCGAAGTGCCATGCTTGATGTACTGACGCAGGATTTTGTGCGAACGGCTACGGCCAAAGGGCTCTCACAAAGGATCGTTGTGGTCAAACATGCGCTTCGAAATGCCTTGAATCCATTGGTTTCCGCTATCTCTGGCTGGTTTGCAGCTTTGCTTACAGGAGCTTTTTTTGTAGAAAATGTATTCAATTTTAAAGGACTTGGTGACGCAACTGTGAATGCGCTCCTTAATTTTGATATTCCCGTTGTATTGGGTTGCGTCTTGTTTACGTCGGCGGTTTTTATTGTCATTAACCTAATTGCTGACCTGCTTTATGCCTGGCTTGATCCAAGGGTGAGCGTAGGATAAGCGTTAAAATAACGGAGTGCCGCGTGTTGTGTTCTATACGGACTTGGATTAAAGCATATA
>CANJPT010000019.1 GCA_947476195.1 Lewinellaceae bacterium
GACCTGAATATCTAAGGGGCTGCCTGGACTTGCGGGGTTGGGTGAAAGCGTGGCGCTTACAGATGCTGTGTTCGGTTCCTTACTGTTGATGGTAAAGCAGGAATCTTGGGTTTCGTAGGCGCCGATGTCAACCTTCCCAAATCGAATAGGAGGCAGTCCGTCCAAATCAGTCAAAAGTCCAGCATTGATGGTGGCCTGATTATCTCCACGATCCATGGCAGGAGAGCAAGTCTTCAACCGAAAATCACCTGCTGTAGTATCCATAAACTCAGGATACTCCCCGATAAAAACACTATCTCCAAACACCTGCGAAAAATTTTGTATAGCCCAGGGATCTAATGGATGGAGCATACAGTAGTCCAAGAAAAACCACGTGGCATTAATAATAGGGGGATTATTATTATCAAATAAATAAGAGCTGACCCCTGGCTCCCATATTACACAATTATAAAAATTCATTTTGTTATAATATATAGCACCTGCAAAATTGAAAGAATTATACCCTTGTTTTCCATAAGGACGATTCCCGTTCCGAAAAAAAGTGCAGTTGGTAATTTCCGTAAGCACCTTGGAATTCTCATATCCACCCGCAAAAATAGCTGCACCGTTGTATGCTATCAGACAGTTATTGATTCTGGTATTTACCCTGTAGCCACCTGCGCTAAATGCAGCACAATAAATTGCTGGGTTATTGATATCGGTATTTTCTAAAAAAAAACAATTTTCAATTAATACATTGAATTCACTTTCATCATAACAAAGAATTGCAGAAGCAAAATAACTGCTCGTCCGGTTTTTCACAAATTTGCTATGCTTGACGATCGCGTTTATCTGGCAATTTTGCCCTAAAGTTACCAAATATGCACCCCCATTCGAATTTTTCGCTTCATTTTATTCAAACAAGCAATTTCGAATCTTTAGATTAAACACTACATTTTCCGGATCGAAAGAAAGCCCATCAGAAATGAATCCACCACCTTCTGGCGCAATATTTTTTCTGAAAATACAACTATCCAGTATAAGGTCGGTCGTATAGCCACCCGGGCCGTATGATGGGAGGCTAAAACCGCCACCATTTCCTCCATGTGCAGTATTAGACTCGAACAGACAGTTTTTCAGTATTATGTTTGACTGATTGGCTTGACCAAAGAAGATGCCACCGCCATCTAAAGCATAAACATAGTTTTGAGTGAATTTACAGTCTTTTACTAAAAATGAATCATTGCCTCCTGTAGGGCCTTCTTTAAATATTGCCCCGCCATAAAGGTCTGCTTTGTTGTGGTCAAAGGTGCAGTGTAGCACAACTGGATTGACAAAATTTTGAGACATAAATGGATCATCCGAATCAACAAAACTAGCAGATATCGCCCCGCCAGAACCACCAGCCTGATTGAATTCAAACCTGCAATTGGAAATAAGCGGACGTGAATTCGTTAGGTCTGAACTCCCCACTAAATAAAGGCCGGCACCATTTGAATCGGAATTCAAATTCACAGAGCCAATGGAAAAGCCATCAGAAATGACAAAACCATCTAATACAGTGCTTTCATCCAGACCTCTACCCCGCAATACATGATACGAATTATCAGATTGGATGGTTGAATCTCCAATATTGCCACTCAATCTGGTGGGGTATAAGACTGGATCTCTTTGCTCGGCATCAAGCTCGGTTCCGATGAAACCTCCTAAGAGCCTAACCCCATTTTTCAATTCAATTGATATGCTTCGATCCGTGGAATCACTTGGAAAGTAAGTTCCGGCTGCAACCCAGATTTCATCTCCATATTCAGCAGCAATCAGGGCTGTTTGCAAATCAAGAAAGGCATTTGCCCAACTTGTGCCATTTTGTAGCCCTGCCGTGGCACTATAGTTTACGAAATGGGTTTGTTGGCTTTGTGAAACGGGTAGGGATATGAAAAGCGTTGCAATCAAAAAGTATAGGTGACGCATATATTGGATTTTTGGGCAAAAACGAAAGTTTAGACATCCTGACAAAAGGTTTTAGGTAAAAGAGCCCAGAATTGTGTTCTGGTAGCTAAGGTAATCAAAAGCCTTGGAATTTTGAGCGCGAAATCATCAAAATGCCTAATATTTACATTTGGCGTCCTTGAATTTGCAACACTTCTCACATTTTTTTTCAACTACCCCGCTTACGAATTAAACTTTACCTACTTTTGCGGGCATTTTTGAACAGCGACTTAAAAATTATAGAGACAAAATGGCAAAACGTAAATCTGATCAGATCGAACTCGTAGAAGTGGAGCAAGTGTCCGCTACCCATTCTTCTGTACCAATCTGGGAAAAATACCCCAACCTACTCATATATGTCCTAGGTGCGATTGCATTGGCCGTTGCAGGCTGGTGGATGTATAAAGAATTTATTGTCAAACCCAAACAAGTAGAGGCCGTTTCTGCCATGTGGCAGGCGGAACAGCAGTTTGGTCGTGACTCATTCCAACTTGCCCTGACTGATCCAGGTGGTGGCTTTGATGGTTTCTTAGCCCTCTCCGATAAATTCAGCGGAACGGAAGCAGGAAACCTGGCACATTATTATGCCGGCATTTGCTACCTCCACATCAGCGAATATGACAATGCCATCGCTCAGTTGGAAGATTTTAGCGCAAATGGTGACCTTTTGCCGGCCATGAAATATGGCACCATTGGGGACTGCTACGCTGAAAAGGAAGATTTTAATAAAGCCCTTGATTTCTACGATAAGGCTGCAGACAAATCCGGAAACGATCTTTTGACGGTATACTATCTGAAAAAACTTGCCATGCTCAACGAAAAACTTGGTAACAAGGATGCGGCGCTCAAGGCATATAAGGAGATTCGTGACGACTATCCTAGTCTCGAATCAAACGTCTGGAAAGACATCGACAAGTATATTTACCGGCTTGGAGCAGGCGAGAAATAGTTTTTGTCTGCGCACCAAGAAATCGGGAGTCTTCTCATACAAACAACAATAGCATACTGCTCGGTATGCTATTGTTGTTTGTATGAGAAGACTCCCGATTTTATTTAAGCGAAGTCAAAAACTACGGCTTTTGCAATGTATAAAGCAAAAATTGAGGCCAATCCTTTGTTTAGCACTTATTTGAGCATTGGATTTTGGCCGGCAACCGGCATTTTTTTTATCCAGGATTATCCCGCTTCAAGCGAAACGCCAGAGCACCCGCATACGACTGCAAATTTTGCCTTGCCTGAAATAAACCTTGCTCGCTTTCAGCTCAAAGCCAATTCTTGAACAAGCTTAAAAAAAGAAATCCCTCACTGTTAGCAGCGAGGGATTCTAATCCAAACAAATAAACACAAAAACTACTTGCTGCAATTTTATGGGGAATTGTCGGGAATTGTCAGGTTTTTGTTAAAATATTTTAATAAATTTTTTAAGGAGAATTGGAAAAAGTCTCCAAAAAGCAAAACTTTGACTAAATAGCGTGTTTTTAGATTAAAAAAGATTTGTTTTTTACATACATTGAACTTCAAACGGAAGCTGTTCTACCTTAGCTGCTCTTAAAAGATCCGCTCCATGCGCACAATCAAATTCATTCTTACCTTTTCGATCACCTCCCTGCTCCTGTGGCAACTCACACACCCGATTCATCTGGGCGACAAAACAATTCCACCCCCTGGCAACTTCCTTAACCCGTTTTCAGGTTTTTGGGCAAATGCTGAACCCTCTAAAGGATTTAAAGAGAAAGACATGGATTTACCCGGTTTAAAAGGCAAGGTCGAGGTAGTCTATGATGATTTGCTGGTACCGCATATTTTTGCTGAAAACATGGAAGATGCCGCACGGGTACAAGGATTTGTGACCGCACAACATCGGCTTTGGCAAATGGACATCACCTCCCGCAAAGCTTCCGGCCGGCTTTCAGAAGTCCTGGGCGAACGGACACTGCGCCTAGACCGACTTGCCCGCCGAAAGGGTATGGTTTTAGCCGCCGAAAACGACCTTATAGGCTGGAATAAATCACCAGAAACAGTGGTTTTACTACATGCCTATACTGAAGGCGTAAATGCTTGGATCGAACAGCTTTCTCCTGCCGATTGGCCGCTTGAATTCAAATTACTCAATTACAAACCAGAATCCTGGACGCCTTTGAAAGTTGCGCTTGTATCAGAAGCAATGGCAGAGACCCTTTGCTCCTGGGAAGATGATCTCGAAAGCACCAATACCCTGGCGCAGTTGGGACCTGAAAGCTTCCATTACCTATTCCCGGAATGGAACCCGAAACAACAGCCCATCATCCCTGATACAGGTCAATGGAAAGACCTGCATCCCTTGGTTCCGCCTCCATTTCTGACGGAGCCTGCCCCTTCCCTTGGCTTTCTGGAGCCTGAAAAAAACGAAGAAAGATACCTGAATGACGGCCCAATCGTTGGCAGCAATAACTGGGCTTTAAGTGGCTCTAAGACCAAATCTGGCAAACCTATTCTCTGCAATGACCCGCACCTCAACCTTACCCTGCCGTCTATTTGGTTTCAGGTGCAAATCCATACGCCAGATGCCAATACTTATGGCGTGTCGCTTCCCGGGGTACCTGGGGTGATCATTGGTTTCAACGAGGATATTGCCTGGGGTGTAACCAATGTTAGTCAGGATGTTTCCGATTGGTATAAGATCCATTGGGCGAATGCGGACCGAAGTAAATATACCATAGACGGCGAACAAAAGAGTGTCCGGTTCAGGTACGAAGAGATTGGCGTGAAAGACAAGCCCACTTTCCTTGACACGGTACGTTATACGGTTTTTGGACCTGTTTCCTTCGATTTTGAACCTGAAAACCCGCTCCGGGATTTCGCATTGCGCTGGATCGCCCATGACGTGCCGCTGCAAAGCACCTTCGATGTGTTTCTTGGTCTGAATAGAGGAAAAAATTACGAAGCCTACAAAAACGCACTCCCGGGCTTTGATTCGCCTGCACAGAATTTTATCTTCGCATCCCGCACAGGAGATATTGCCATTCAACCCCAGGGAAAATTCCCGATACGTGGCCAACAACAGGGCCGTTTTTTACAAGAAGGCGATACCTGGGCAAATGCCTGGCACAGGTATATTCCCTCAGACCAGATACCAAGCATGAAAAACCCAAGCCGGGGCTTTGTTTTTTCAGCGAACCAAAACACTACGCCCCCATCCTATCCGTACTATTACCTCGGAAATTTTGATGACTGGCGTAGCCGCCGGATTTACAACCGGCTTGAGGCAATGACCGGTGCAACCGTAGACAGTATGAAAAGCATGCAATTGGACAATTTTAGCCAACGCACAGCCGATGCCTTGCCTACCATGTTGCGACTGCTCGACCGCAGTCAACTCGATGATGCGGGCAAACAAATGGCCGTCGATCTATCCAATTGGGATTTCAGATACGAATCCAACCTGCTTGCCCCAACCCTCTTTGAATCCTGGTTCGACTCCTGCTACACCGCTACCTGGGACGAAATAACTGCGCTCGAAAAAGGAGGCAAATCGGCCTTGCGCACCGATGACCTGGCAGCGAGTAAAAATCAAAAAATAGAGCTCCTGTATCCCGATGCCTGGCGGTTTATAGACCTGATGCAAACAGATTCAGCCAGCATCTTTTTCGACCATCCGGCAACATCCTTCCGGGAGACTGCCAATGACATCGTATTGGAATCTTTCAAACTCATGGAAGCCTATTTCAATCAGCATCCTGAAAACCGGGTAAGTTTGGGAGAATCCAAAGGATTTGCCCTCAAGCACTTAGGACAAATAGATGCCTTTAGCCGACTGGATTTGAAAATGGGCGGCCACCGCACTGCACCCAATGCCATCAGCAAATCTAATGGGCCATCCTGGCGTATGATTGTCGAACTCGGAGATGAAGTGCATGCGCTTGGGGTATATCCCGGTGGCCAAAGCGGAAACCCCGGCAGCCGATTTTATGACAATATGGTGGATACCTGGGCCAGTGGAAATTATTACGATCTGCTTTTTCTGAAATCAGCTAACAGTGACTCCGGCAGGATTTTAGGCAAACAGGTTTTCAATCCAAAGTAGTACCAAAATCAATCTTCTAACTGATGAAAAACACACTGCTCACCGCAATTGCAATTTTAATTTCGGGCTACCTTTGCAGCTTAGGATTGCCTTGGTGGGGTATTACCCCGGTTGCTGTACTCATTGGGTGGTTTTTTGCCGCAAATGGCTTGAAGTCTTTCTTTGGAGGCTTTTTGGGCGGCTTTTTATTGTGGTATAGCACTGCTTGGTTTGCGGATGATGCCAATGCAGGGATGCTTTCCACCAAAGTTGGCCAACTTTTTATGGGCCTCAATGGACAACAACTGATGCTGGTAACCGGAGTCTTGGGAGGCATGCTTGCAGCATTTGCTGCACTCACTGGTAAAATGGCAAAAGACATGCTCATTAAGCCCAACACCGGGCGAAAACGGAATTATTTGCAGGAAAGAAGACGTTGAAGGTTGTTATTGGTTATTGAATGTCATTGGTCATTAACCATTTTATCGGGAGTGTTCAGAAACCTGTGTCAAAGCCTGGCCGCACCCCCTACCCCTAAAGGGGAGTTTATCCGAATACATGCAAAATTGTTTTGTTTTTAAATAATTTACCCACTTTTCGGATAAACTCCCCTTTAGGGGTAGGGGGTGCGGCCGGGCTTTGACACAGGTTTTTGAACACACTTATTTTATCAATTCATGCATTTAGATTGTGACACAAATTACTACGATTGAGACTGACATTATTATCATAGGAGCAGGCCCCGTTGGATTATTTGCCGTTTTTGAAGCTGGCCTGTTGAAACTCCGCTGTCATCTCCTTGATATTCTTCCACAGCCAGGTGGACAGCTTACTGAGATTTATCCCAAAAAACCTATCTACGATATACCTGGCTATCCAAGTGTGTTGGCAGGAGATTTAGTAAAAAATTTGCTGGTACAAATAGCACCTTTTAACCCTGGATTTACCTTAAGTGAACGTGCTGAAACGATAGAACGGCAGGCTGATGGCCGTTGGCTTGTTACGACGCAACGTGGCATTCAACTCCTTGCACCCGTCATTTTTATCGCTGGCGGGCTGGGCAGTTTTGAGCCCCGGAAGCCGCCTATAGATAATATTGCTGCCTTTGAGGACCATGGGGTGGAATACTTCGTACGTAACCCGGAGATGTATCAAGGCCAACGGGTAGTCGTTGCAGGTGGCGGTGATTCTGCCTTAGATTGGACCATTTATCTGGCTAATATTGCCAAAGAGATTACGCTAATTCACCGTCGCACTGAGTTCAGGGGCGCGCTAGACAGCGTCGAAAAAGTACAACATCTGGTGGAGAAAGGCCGAATTCGATTGGTTACCAATGCACAAATCACTGGGCTGCAAGGAAATGGCAAACTGGAAAGTGTCACAATCCTTCATGATACCGAAGGGGAAAGCCAATTGCCTGTCGACCATTTCGTGCCACTTTTTGGCTTAACCCCCAAGCTTGGACCGATCGCTGACTGGGGTTTGAGACTGGATAAAAACGCTATTGAGGTCAATACCCTTGACTACTCCACCAACATCCCCGGGATCTTTGCTATCGGAGATATCAATACATACCCTGGCAAACTCAAATTGATCCTTTGCGGCTTTCATGAAGCTACTTTGGCTTGTCAGGCAGCCTTTAACATTGTCCATCCTGGCAAAAAACTGTCGTTTAAGTACACGACGGTTACCGGGATTGAGGGAATTAGTTAATGGATGGAACACGGATGAGACATGGGTTTGTTTTACAAGACCAGGTATAATCCGTGTCATCCGTGTGCTATATCCTAAACGACGCCTGTTTTCAAAAAAACCAAGGTCTGCTCCAAATCCACACTCAAAATCCGATCAGCTTCCAATTTAGGTACCATAAGCCGATATTGAGCTCGCATCATTTCGATATTTGGCGATGATTTTAAAGGCCTGCGATACTCCAATGCCTGCATCCCAATCATAAATTCGATTGCGAGCAATCGTTCCAGATTTAACACGACCCTTCTTGCTTTGGTAGCTGCGTTGGCGGCCATACTCACATGATCTTCCTGTCCATTACAACTTACAATGCTATCCGTGGATGCCGGAGCACAGAGTGTTTTATTTTGATTGACAATAGCCGCTGCGGTGTATTGCGCGATCATCATCCCGGAATTTAGTCCCGGATTATTGGTCAAAAAAGGTGGAAGACCGCGCTGTCCACCAATTATTTGGTAAACCCGGCGTTCTGAGATGCTTCCCAATTCCGACAGCGCAATGGCCAGATAATCCAAGGGGAGCGCCAGGGGTTGCGCATGAAAATTTCCGCCTGACACAATCAGGTCATCATCTGGGAATAGTATTGGGTTATCTGTCACTGAATTGACCTCCGTAACCAACATCTTTTCAATGTGAGCTATCGCATCCCGGCTTGCACCATGTACTTGAGGTACACAACGAAAAGCGTAGGGGTCTTGAACAGCTGTTTTTTCTGAATACGCTATTTCGCTATTTTCAAGAAGTTCCAACAGCTTTTTTGCCGTAGCGATTTGTCCCGCATGTGGACGTATCTGATGAATATGCGCATCTAAGGGCGAAAGGCGACAATTAAAGGCATCAAACCCGATCGCAGCATTCAGATCGGCTAAATCTGCCAAACGCTGGGCTTCCAATAGACACCAGGTCCCGTAAGCAGCCGAAAATTGCGTCCCATTGAGCAAGGCAAGTGCTTCTTTTGCCTGAAAACGGAGCGGCTGCCAGTTGAGCTTTTTCAAGACCTCTGCAGCGGGCAGGCGATGACCTTCATACCAAACTTCCCCCAGGCCAATCAGCGGAAGGCTGAGGTGCGCCAAGGGTGCCAAATCGCCCGATGCTCCAAGGGACCCCAGTTCAAAAACAACTGGTAGAACGTCTGCATTGTAAAAATCAATCAGCCGCTGCACCACCACTTCTCGTACGCCACTATGTCCGTAGGATAGACTCTGGATCTTCAGCAACAACATGATGCGCAACACTTCCTGAGGCACGAAATCGCCCATGCCTACGGCGTGACTAACAACCAGATTGTGTTGCAGTAGCTCCACATCAGCCTCCGAGATCCTGACATCACAGAGCGACCCAAAACCCGTGTTGATCCCATAAAGAAGCTGGTCGTTCCCGGCAAGTTTCTGTTCGAGATAATCCCTGCAATGGCGGATTCGAGCCCGAGATTCAGTAGAAAGGGATAGGGTGGTTTTATTGGAAAGAATTCCCCCAACTATTTCGAGGGATAAGTGGCCAGGACTAATTTGGTGTATCATAGAGCAGTTTTGCTAAAATTGCAGGGCGAAGGTAGCAAAACCATACCTGAAGGATACCTTCCTTCGACCGGATGAATGCCCAGGACCAAAGAGTTGACTATCTAAGTCTAAATGCTTTGCATTTTTGCCTGTTAAATTCAATAAAAAACGGGTTAAGCCAAGGTTAATGTTACAGTCCATTGCCCTGACTATTAGCGCGTAATTTTCTGAAAATGAATGAGTTGGTTTTTTGTTTGGTAAATTTTTTTTCAAAAGGATACAACCTGCGAAAACCAGCGTGCATCAGAAGGCCACCAAAAGTCTGGCGAAGTCCTACTTTTGAGCCGGAAATTGATGCACCAGGTTCAGGTTATTAGGGAAGTTAATTTCTTCTATCCTGGCTGGTCCACAAATCAACCTAATAACATATCAACAACGAACTGCAACCATGATTAAAAGAATCGCTTCAACTGCCCTATTCGTACTCGGCCTGATGGCCTTCGCTCAAGCACAACGGATAGCTCACGTAGACGTCACTGCTGTTTTAGAAAGTCTGCCTGATTATCAAAAAGCCCAGGAGCAACTCGACAAAATCGCCACAAGCTGGCGTCAGGAAATTGCACAGGAACAAGATAAAGTTAAAGGCATGTACAGCAAGTTTCAGGCAGAGCAAGTCTTACTGAGTGAAGAGATGAAAAAGACCCGGGAAGAGGAAATAATGACAAAGGAAAAAGAAGTACGCGAAATGCAGCGCCAAAAGTTCGGACCGGAAGGCGGCCTGTTCAAAAAACGCGAAGAACTCGTAAAGCCTATTCAAGACAAAGTGTACAGCACCATCGAGCGCTTTGCACAAGACAAAGGTTTTGAATACATTTTTGACAAAGGCAGCGCATCTGGTATGCTTTTCGCAGACAAGAAAAACGACAAAACAGAAGAAATAAAATCCCTGTTAAAGAAATAAGCACATTGCTTGCTTCGGGACTTTAGGCTGAATACCCTGGTTAGATTTTAAAAGGAAATAAAGTCTGACGTTTCGAAATCCAAACCATCACAACTTACGAATCTAACACACTGTAAATGAAGAAGTTTTTTCTGCTGGCCCTGGGCCTAATGATTGCCACAATCGGCTATTCACAAAAATTTGGATACTGTAATTCCAGCGCTCTACTCACCCAGATCCCTGAGGTGAAGGCAGCTGATAGCGACCTCCAAGCCTTTCAGGCACAACTCACTAAGCGCGGGCAGGAGATGGTGAAAGCCCTGCAGGACAAAGCCACAGAACTGCAACGTAAAGATAGCCAGGGTACTATTTCACCCAAAGAGAAGGAGATACAAGGCACAAAATTGAAAGAAGAAGAGGCCACTATTGCCAAGTATGAGCAAGAGGTGTACGAAAAACTCGGCCAAAAACGCGAAGAACTGTATAAGCCGATCCTTGAACGGGTGAATAAAGCCATGGAGGATGTGGCAAAAGAAAACCAGTTTATGTTTGTCTTTGATCAGAACACTCAGGTTATTCTTTATGCAGACGAATCTCTTGATGTGACCAAGTTGGTAAAAGCAAAGTTAGGAATAGCCAACTAAGCGCTTGTTCTGATGGCTAAGCGCTTGTTCGGGAATTGGTTTTGAGCCGAAAGCGAGCAAATTTTATTTCAGGCAAGGCAAAATTTGCAGTCGTCTGCGGGCGATCCGGCGTCCCGCTTGAAGCGAGATAACGCTGGATGAAATAAAATTGGCCGGTTGCAGGCCAAAATCCAATTCCCGAACAAGGGCTATTTAGGTTATAACACCACTTGTGAGTCAGCCACCAGACTACTGGACATTTTCTAAAATCGAGACCTATAAGGTTTTCAAAAACCTTTTAGGTCTGGGGACAAAACAAAAATGTCCAGTAGTATGGTCAGCCACCTTTTGTTTGTTCGTTTCGTGCTTTTCCGCTGGGTTTCTGGTTTGATTTATAAGTGCCTAACTTTGCAGCCATAAACTCCGTCTAACTTTCAATGTCGCTAAACCTGTCTGACCGTACCCTATTAATTTTGGGGGCTGTACTTTGTTCCATTGCCGCGTGGTGCACAATAGGCTATCATCATCCTGATGAGCACTTCCAGATTTGGGAGTTTGCCAATTACAAACTTGGAAATATCCAGGCCAGCGACTTACCATGGGAGTTCGCAGCGCAGATGCGACCCGGTTTGCAGCCATTTTTGGCTTACAGCCTGGTAGTAGTAGCAAGAGCGCTTGGTCTTGACAATCCCTATGTACAAGTCTTTCTGATGCGCTTGCTATGTGGGGTCGCCGCTTTATTTATCTATTGGAAATGGGCTGAATGGCTGGAGCGCGACTTAAAAAATCCGGATGCGGCACGCTGGATGCGCATAGGTTTGTTATTTTTTTGGCTAATGCCCTACCTCAATGTGCGTTTCTCTTCAGAGAACACTTCGGCGATCTGTTTCTTTGGTGGATTATTGCTTTTGGTCCGGGAATTTGAAAACCCAAAAAACAGATTCAGCTGGCAAATACTGCTTGCCGGGCTGCTGCTTGGCCTTTCCTTTTTCTTTCGATATCAGATTGCATTTGCTGTTATCGGACTTGGTGCCTGGTTGCTATTTAAAAGCAGACCGGGAATGTTACAGTGGACAGCATTGGCTACAGGAGCCTTAATCGCATTGGGATTGGGCTTCGTTAGCGATTTTTGGCTTTACGGTGAATGGGTATGCGCACCCTACAACTATTTCTTCTCCAATATAATTGAGGGTAAGGCTGCAAATTTTGGTATTTCCCCTTTTTGGTGGTACCTTACAGAGATGCCCATCGCGCTACTGCCTCCCATGAGCGTTGTGCTTATATTGTTTTGTGCCCTGGGTATTTGGTATAAGCCAAGCCATGTACTGACCTGGTGTCTGGTCCCATTCGTGCTGGCACACTCATTGGTAGCACATAAAGAGGTAAGGTTCTTATTTCCAATGGCCATGCCCTTCTTCTTCTTCGCAGCGCTTGGTTGGGAAGTTTTTAAAGAAAGATTTGAGCTAAAAAACTGGATGGTGAAAACCTTCGGTGTTTTCTTATGGGTAAATGGTATCGTGATGCTCTTCAGGATCTTTATTCCAGCCAAAGAAATAACGGCCTATAATAAATTCCTTTGGGAGTGGAATAACCAGCATCCAGAATCTACTTTGTATATTGTAACAAGTAAGCCTGAGGCCCCGCTCCCATTAACGATGTCTTTTTACAATACCCCTAAACAACATCGGCTAGGCTGGCACACGGACCCCCAGTATAAAAACGACACTACTGCGCTTAAATCAGGTGATCTTATGCTATTTACAACATCCTATTCACCACCGCCATCCGGGTTCCAACTGGAACGGGTTTATGCATACTATCCGGAATTTATTTTAAGCAATAACACCAACGACTGGCAAGGTCGCTCAAGGGTCTGGTCAATCTACCAACTGATAAAGCTTTAAATAACTTGTGACTTTCATCTGATCCCTTTCCGCCCCAAACGGCCATTCTGTTTGATTAATGAGCCCAACTACGCGCACAAAAAGCTGGTTGTCTGTACAAAAAGAAATCTAACTGAACGTCACAAGTTATGATTCAGCCGTTCCTAAGCATCATAATTCAACACCGGTGCCAGCCAGCGTTCCGCCTCAGCAAACGACATGCCTTTTCGCCTGGCATAGTCTTCCACCTGATCTTTGCCGATCTGACCAAGGCCAAAATATTTTGATTCAGGGTGACTGAAATACCAACCAGAGACTGCTGCAGTTGGGTACATAGCGCAACTTTCAGTCAGGTGTATGCCTGCATTTTTCTCCGGATCCAGCAATTGCCAGAGCGTTCTTTTTTCCGTATGTTCTGGACAGGCAGGGTAGCCTGGAGCGGGGCGTATGCCTTGATATTCTTCGTGTATTAGTTTTTCATTTTCGAGGCTTTCATCCTGCGCATAGCCCCAAAATTCTTTTCGTACCCGCTCGTGCATTCGCTCTGCGAGGGCTTCTGCGAGGCGGTCAGCAATGGACTTGAGCATTATCGCAGCATAATCATCGTGGTCTTTTTCAAATTTCTCCACCCATTTTTCGATGCCAATGCCTGCGGTGACTGCAAAGGCGCCAATATGGTCGACATAGTTTGCCCCCCCCAGCCCCCCCATTAGAGGAGGAGTTTCACCAGCTTCATTATTAAGTGGTGTTGTTTGAAAGGCCATTATACCACCCGTCCTTTTTTCAACTTCCTTACCCGAAATCCCAAGCTTATGCTCCTCTCCCCCCCTAATGGGGCGGGCGGGCGGGGCAATAAAGTCCGCCAGGCAAAAATTGGCCTGATCTGCAGCCTTTACGTTTTGTTGGCGGAGATGATGTAGCATCACTGTTCCAACAGCATTAGCGGCTTGATCATTGGCAGCATTTCCATCGGCAAAAGCCGCCTGTACAACAATGTCATCCCCTAAGGTTGCCGCCGGGAAGATCCCGATTACTGCCCGGGCCTCCAACCATTTTTCATCTATGATCCGGCGCAGCATTGCTTGTGCATCCTGGTAAAGTTTTTTAGCCTCGACCCCCACAATATCATCTTCCAAAATAGCAGGATACTTACCTGCCAGTTGCCAGCTTTGAAAAAACGGCGTCCAATCAATATAATCGACCAGCTCTTGAAGCGGATAAATTTCAAAGGCTTTGACCCCTGTAAAATTTGGTTTGGGAGGGGTATAGTTATCCCAATCTAACTGGAGCTTCTTGGCCCGGGCCTGTTCCAGTGTCAGGTATTGTTTACTGGATTGACGACCTGCCCGCTGAATCCGGATCTGGTCATATTCTACTTTTACCCTTTCCAAAAAAGCATCATTTTCTGCTTTGTTTTTAGTCAAAAGTGAACTCACCACCGCCACAGAGCGGCTTGCATCCAATACATGGACGACTGGACCATTGGCGTATTGCGGTTCAATTTTCACTGCCGTATGGGTCTTGGAAGTTGTCGCGCCCCCAATTAGGAGGGGGATTTTCATGCCCAGGCGCTGCATTTCTTTCGCCACATGGACCATCTCGTCCAAAGAGGGTGTAATAAGGCCCGAAAGTCCGATCACATCCACATTTTCAGCAATGGCAGCTTTCAGAATTTTATCAGCAGGCACCATTACCCCCAGATCCACAATCTCGTAATTGTTACAACCTAACACCACGCCGACAATATTTTTGCCAATATCGTGGACGTCGCCCTTTACGGTTGCCATAAGAATCTTACCCTTAGCCGTTATTTTGCCACCTTTTTCAGCTTCAATGAATGGTTGTAAGTAAGCCACCGCCTTTTTCATGACCCGGGCTGATTTGACGACCTGGGGCAGAAACATTTTACCAGAACCAAACAAGTCTCCTACCACGTTCATACCATCCATAAGCGGGCCTTCAATGACCTCCAGCGGGGCTGCATATAGTTTCCTTGCTTCTTCGGTATCGACTTCTACAAACTTGTCAATGCCACGCACAAGGGCGTGTGTAATGCGGTCCTGTACCGAAGCATTTCGCCAGGCCAGGTCCTCCCCAATGACTTTACCCCCAGTTTCCTTAAAGGATTCAGCCAGTTTTACCAATTCCTCGGTTGCATCTGGGTGACGGTTAAACAACACATCTTCAATACGTTGCAGGAGTTCTTTGGGGATTTGCTCATACACTTCAAGCATTCCGGCGTTTACGATGCCCATATCCATACCGGCCCGTGTGGCGTGGAAGAGAAATGCTGAGTGCATGGCTTCCCGTACATGGTTGTTGCCCCGAAAAGAAAAGGAAAGGTTACTCACACCACCCGAGATTTTTACACCCGGGCAAGTAGCCTTGATAATACGGGTAGCCTCAATGAAATTAATGGCATACTCGTTATGCTCCTCAATTCCCGTTGCAACTGCGAAAATATTGGGATCAAAAATAATATCCGTTGGATCGAAGCCAATCTGTGCCGTCAGGATCTTATAGGCTCGTTGGCAAATAGAGACCTTGCGTTCAATGGTATCAGCCTGTCCGAGTTCATCGAAAGCCATAACTACCACTGCGGCACCAAAGCGCCTGCAAATATTGGCCTGACGGATGAACTCTGCCTCCCCTTCCTTCATAGAGATCGAATTGACAATGCTTTTGCCTTGTAAACACCGGAGTCCGGCTTCGATCACCTTAAATTTTGAAGAATCTACCATCACAGGTAGTTTTGCAATGTCTGGTTCTGCAGACATCAGATTGAGAAATTTCACCATAGCCGCCTCTGAATCGAGCAGCCCTTCATCCATATTTACATCAATTATCTGAGCCCCGCCATCCACTTGTTGTCGGGCGACCGTGAGGGCTTCCCCATAGTTGTCTTCTTTAATGAGTTTGGCGAATTTTGCGGAACCCGTCACATTGGTACGCTCTCCGATATTCACGAAGTTCATTTCAGGGCGAATAACCAGGGGTTCCATGCCTGCAAGCTGGGTATATCCACTTCCTACCCCTACCATAGGTGGTATGCGCGGAGGATATTTCTTAACGTGTTCGGCAATATGTCGGATATGATCGGGGGTCGTTCCACAACATCCGCCGACAATATTGACAAAACCTGAACGGGCAAAATCTTCCATAAAAACGCACATTTCATGCGCAGTCTGGTCATATTCACCAAATTCATTCGGTAAACCAGCATTTGGATAAGCGCTGATAAAGCAATCCGCAATGCCTGCCAGGGTCTCCAGGTGTGGGCGCATTTCTTCAGCGCCAAGTGCACAATTTAAGCCTACCGCAAAAGGTTTGGCATGTTTCACAGAGATCCAGAATGCCTCGACAGTTTGTCCGCTCAAGGTGCGCCCGGAAGCATCCGTAATCGTACCTGAAATGATGACCGGAAGCCGGAATCCTTTTTCTTCAAAAACTTCTTCGATTGCATAAATGGCTGATTTGCAATTTAGTACGTCGAATATTGTTTCAACCAAAATGATGTCTGCTCCACCGTCTATAAGTCCACGAACCTGCTCGGCATAAGCATTTTTAGCCTCATCAAAGGTGATGGTACGAAAGCCGGGATCGTTGACATCGGGACTCAGGCTTAGTGTTTTATTGAGAGGCCCAAGGGCTCCGGCTACATATTTTGGAGCATTTCCATGGGTAGCTTGCCAAGTCTGGATGGCCTTTTGAGCAATTTCAGCGGCAGCTTTATTAATATCGTAACAAACCCCGAGCGGCATGTCAAACTCTGCCTGTGAAATGGCCGTTGCATTGAACGTATTGGTTTCAATAATATCTGCGCCTGCATCCAGATATTTCAGATGAATATCCTCGATAATATCAGGCCGGGTCAGGCAAAGCACATCATAGTTGCCCTTTAATTCACGGTGGAATCCTTGAAATCGTTCGCCGCGAAAATCGTCTTCGGGTAGTTGGTACGACTGAAGGAAAACCCCCATTGATCCGTCAATGATAAGAATGCGCTCACGGGCGGCTGCGGTAAGTTGTTTTAGTGTATCTTTTTTCACGATATTAGGCAGCTCGGAATTATGGTTCCGGGCAATTAAAGTCGCGAAGGTAACAGTTTGGGGAGGTTTGGGTTCATGGGAGGATCACAACTAGTCCAGGTTTTTTTCAGAAAAGAGTACCCGACCAAGCATCCCAACAAACACTTTAAGCATCAGAAGTTCATTTAACAATTCAACCGCCTGTTGTATTGAAAAATCTTTTGACCTATTTCCTTGTTGCATTTGCTGCCTTACAGTCCCACCAAACCCAAGCCCAACATCTATTCTGGAAAGTTGATAAAGGAATAAGCTCACTAAGTACCGATGAACTACCAACTGTGTTTAGTTTATTGGGCTTCCAGCAATTCATGCGCACCAATGCGCCTCGTCAGCACCTTAGGCACCCCATTGGGCGCACGTTCAATAACCGGGCTAAACCGTGCATTCCAAACAATTTCATTGGCGGAATAAGATCGGCGGGCATGGACTACCTGCTGGGCGGTTTCGTCTGTACCTTTTACCAGCACCATGATCTCTGCATTTGCGTCTAAAATGTCCTGGAATAAAAAATTGTTGAGCGGGCTGTTCTCATCCAATGCGTGCACAATGGTCCAAGAGAGCGAAAAGAAACTTATTTTATTGATTTCCAGGCCTAAAGGATAAAATTTTCGGCTCATAGAGCCATCTTCTTCACGCTGGTTAAAGGCCATCAATACCTGGACTTCGGTTTCAATGAGTTCGCTTTTACTTCCATTTCCCATGCGAAACATCAACGCATTCCCTGATTTGTAAGGAGAAACGAGCAAGTTTTCGCTAAAAATAATTTTGGCTGAAGGGCGTGAAAAACGCCCATACAACAAGCCAGTCATCAATGCAAAAGCCAGTAAGCCCATAAATGACTCGAGCGAAGCCAATATGCTGATCAGGTAGCCATTCGGACTGATATGGCCATATCCCACGGTTGTCAAGGTCTGGCTGCTAAAAAAGAAGGCCTGCATGAAATTCTGCTCGAAGGTACCCTGTATTACACCATTAAAATGCTCCACTCCTACAAGCAAATAAAGGAACGAAAATAAAATGTTGATGATAACAAAGAATGAAAAAAGAAGCCCCAGAAACCTCCCCCAAGGCATTGTAACGAGGAAATAATACGTGTTATCCCAACGGCCTTTGGGCTGCCGTTCAACATTAAAAGAACCATCTGCATTCATCAAACGGCCATCCAGGGCTACATTTCGGCCAAAACCGAGCTCACGATCGAGTGGTTTGTTTTTAATTTTACGCAGCAAGGTGCTGAAGTTACTGTTATAATCTTTTTTAGTCATAAAAACTATTGTAAAAAAACCTCAATTGGCCAAACAAAAGGTCCTTCTTAAAGTTTAACTGAATATGAAACGACGTGCCATTGTTTGGTTCAGGCAAGACCTCCGCATTCATGATAACGAAGCGCTGACTTCAGCACTTAGAATGGCCGAAGAGGTGATACCTATTTATATTTTTGATGAGCGGATTTTTAAGGGAGAAACAAGTTTTGGATTCCCCAAAACGGGTATTCACCGTACAAAATTCATACTTGAATGTGTAACTGACCTACGCGAGAATATTCAAAAGCTTGGCGGTCAGCTTTTAGTGCGCATCGGAAAGCCAGAAATTATTTTGGCCGAAATGGCTCAACAGCTAAAAGCCTCCTGGGTTATCTGCAATCGGGAACGCACGCAAGAAGAGGTCCTGGTACAGGATAGCTTGGAGCAAAAACTTTGGGGCATTGGCGTTGAGTTACTTTATTCGCGGGGTAAAATGCTATATCATACCCAGGACCTACCAGTACCTGTTCAGCATACTCCTGATGAATTTACACAGTTTCGAAAGGAGACGGAGCATATTACACCCGTGCGCACACCAATGCCTTCACCGGTTGCATTGCCCCCATTACCACCAAACCTTGAGCCAGGCGAACTACCCGAACTGGCTGATTTTGGACATTCAACCTTAGCGTCTGATTCGCGTGCTGTACTGAATTTTAAAGGCGGCGAAACAGAAGCGCTACGCAGACTTCATCATTATTTTTGGGAAAAGGATCATGTAGCCCAGTATAAAGAAACCCGAAATGGGTTAATCGGAGCTGATTACTCTTCCAAATTTTCCCCATGGCTATCCCAGGGTTGCATATCCCCCAAATATATTTACCACGAACTCAAGCGATACGAACGCGAACGAGTCAGCAATGATAGTACCTACTGGCTGTTTTTTGAACTACTTTGGCGAGATTTTTTTCGCCTGATGGGAAAAAAGCATGGCAATCGGATCTTCCAAAAGGGAGGCATTCAGAAAAAAGACCAAGGTCTTTGGAAGAACAATCAGGAGATGTTTGATCTCTGGGCCATCGGGAAAACAGGGGTTCCGTTTGTAGATGCCAATATGCGTGAACTTACAGCGACCGGATGGATGAGTAACAGGGGTCGCCAAAATGTAGCTTCATTCTTAGTGCGTGACCTGAAAGTAAACTGGCAAATGGGCGCCGAATACTTTGAAAGTCAATTGATCGACTATGACACCTGCAGTAACTGGGGAAACTGGAATTATGTTGCTGGCGTAGGCAGTGATCCTCGGGAGGACCGCTATTTCAATATTCTAACCCAGGCAAAAAACTATGATCCACTAGGAGACTACGTACGATTATGGTGCCCCGAACTTGCCAAAGTCCCTGTTGATAAAATTCACCGGCCCGATCTATTGACTCCCGACGAAAGCGCCCATTACCCGAAAGCCTTGGTCAATATTGGGAAATGGGCGCCCTAAAGGGTGACAAAGCGCTTGTTCAGGAATTAGATCTTGACTGAAAACGGGCAAATTTTATTTTATTAACCGTTATCCCACTTCAAGCGGGATGCTGTATCGCTCGCATACGACTGCAAAATTTGCCTTGCCTGAAATAAAATCTGCTCGCTTTAGGCTCAAAAAAAATCCCGAACAAGCATTTAATCAGAGACAGAACTCAATAATCCGAATCATCCGGAATATTATTTGCATCCTCATCATTTCGGCGGGTCACAATAATATGATCATCTTCATCCGTAGGACCGTCATCCAGGTCGTCATCGTCTTCGCCTAGCCCGTCGAATTCATCGTCCACTTCGACCTCAACATCGGTGATCTCTTCTTTAAGATGCCCCTCATCATCGAAGTCCTCGTCTTCTTTGACGATACGCTTCGCCTCGAGTATGGTCATGCGTATGAGATAATAAGTGTCATCGGTCTCGAAAGGGAGCGCAGACACTTTTTTACCATCCTTGTCGCTATACGTAACAAGGCTTTCGGAGTAACCCGAAGGATATTTTTGCTTTACAAGCCGGGCAATGTCCTCTGAAAGGGCATTGTAATCTTTGACAACGCGTTTTTTAGCCAAGGTCAGGGTGAGTTTTGGTTTTGATAATCAGTACACTAAAAATTTTGGCACTTCTGCTTCTATTGGCGGCAAATTTATGGGGCTGAATTTTAAACACACAAACTTTTTTTAAAAGAATGAGCTCAATCAACTTTTTATTTTTTTGTGTATCCGATTCCCGCGCCTCCGTTCTACCTTTCGCACGAAATAAAATGATCTAAACATGCGCCAACTAACTATTTTCATTGTCGTTTTTACCTGCCGGGTTTTTTCTTTACAGGCTCAGGTTGCCCTTCTTAACGAAAATTTTAATGCCTGCAATTTACCAGCTGGCTGGCAGGTAAACATTACCGGCAATCAAAATCCGGTATGGTATGTTGGCAATTCGGTCCAAAACACCCACAACAATGGCCAAAGTATGAACGGTTCGTGCTTTTTATTTATTGATGATGATGCCACTGGCGATCAAACCCCAGGTTACATCCTTGACTTTGTTTCCCCCGTCTTTGACGCATCGCAACAACCGACCATCGAACTTTCTGTGGATGTACACTATCGCGATTGGAATAGTGCTGGTGAAAGTTTTGAGGTACTGGTAACAGATGGCACAGATGAAACCCTCATTCGTCGTTATGACAATAATCACGCCACCGGTAATAATCTGTATGAATTTGAAACGCTAGTGTTCGACCTTTCGATCCTAACTAAATCGCCCAATGCCCGCCTGATATTCCGTTACAATGATGCAGGTAGCTTCAATTGGTGGGCGGGGATCGACAACCTCTCGGTGACCGGAAAGGGGCAAGGTACAAATGTTGTGGCCGAATCTTTTAATGGGTGTGAAAAACCTGCTGGTTGGGAAACAAAAATCGTGGCTGGAGTAGATGATTGGAAGTTTGGCGTAATCACAGAAGGTGCCGCACTCAACGGAGGCAATTCTATGGACGGCTCTTGTTTCGCATTTTTCGACGACGATCTATTGGGGCAGGATACCCCTTTTTCCGTGGTACGCCTGCTGTCTCCTTGGTTTGATGGCAGTCAGTTTGGGCAGTTCAATCTTGACTTTGATGTTATTTTGCGCTACAATAAAGAAAAAATTGGCGTAATCGTTCAAAATGGTTTTGGGGAGGAATTTCTGGTCAGGGAATCTTCCGGCAATGTAGGTGGACCTTATTTCTCAAACTATTTTCACTCAATTCTTGACTTATCACCTTATCGCTCGCAGCAAATGCGGGTTATTTTTGAATTTGACGATGGCAAGGCTTGGGGCTGGTGGGCTGGTATCGACAACGTAAAAATTACTGGCAGCGGTACGGCAAACGATATTTGCAGCAATGCTCAGCAACTTTTTACCGGACTAAGCTGCCAATCCGGCAATAATACAAACGCCTTGTTTGATGGCCCGGCCTCCACCTGTGTTGAAAAAAGCGTGGGTGGCTTATGGTATACCTGGACCGCTGACTTTACGGGCACTGCTAAATTTTCAACCGACGCTACATTCAACGATGTGGTAAATGTTTTCACAGGCGACTGTATTATCCTGCAACCCTTGCTATGCAATAACCGAGATGAACATGGGTTTACGGGTGAAAGCACTTATTTACCTGTCCAAAACGGCACAACTTATCTCTTTCGGGTGAGCGGACGAGAAGGCGGCTTTGGTATTGCTCGTGGTAATCTGTGCGTGGCTATTGATCAGGTTGTGGCTTCTCCCGTAACTCCAACGAACGACGATTGTGCAAATGCACTTCCACTCGTGGTAGATGGTATATGCTTGAATGGCAGCAATTTAAACGCAAACTCCTCTCCAACCCTGCCATCTTTCAATGTACTGGCAAGGCATGATGTGTGGTATGCATTCAAGGCTCCAGTACTCAATCCCAACGAGGTGCTGGAATTTAAGAGCAATGCCAATTTTTCTGATGTCATTACGGTATATTCAGGCAGCTGCGACACCATGATTGAAGTGGCCTCCAACTTCAAAGGCAGTTTACTTGAACTATCTGGTTTAACGGCAGACGAAACTTATCTGGTTCAGATCTCTGGCAGTTTTGCCTCGATAGAAGGCTCTTTATGCCCACAGATCTTAAAGAAAAGCCTGAATGCTCCAGCCAACGACCACTGTGAATCAGCCATTCCAATTAATCTTGGAGGAGCTTGCACGGAAGGTAGTAATGTCGGTGCAACAAAATCCGGCCTCACCCCACCTTGTGTTGTTTCCATTGCCAGTGATGTATGGTACCGTTTTATTGCACCAAATTCTGGCTCTGTTCGGCTCAACACAGGAGCTGACTTTCCCCATATTCTGGCAATTTGGAAAGGCGATTGTAGTAATTTTCAAAATGTCCTTTGTGTCGAAAATCCTTTGCACTGTGATGGGTTCCTGACACTTGGAGCACTCTCCGCAGGTGAGACCTATTATCTACAAATCGCTTCACAAAGCGCTGCTTCTGGCGGTCAAACGGGTAGTTTTTGTCTGCAAATATTAGATGGTTCCCAACAAGCACCTTTTGTGGCCATCAGCTTACAAGTTGAAGAAAAATGTATCAGCACCAATATTACAGAACTTAAGATTGACGCAAAGGGAGGCATTCCACCCTACACCTTCAGCGGCACATCCAACGGTCAAATACTGGCTTCCGGGGAGACCTATCTAGTAGTGGTGACAGATGCAATCGGTTGCGAAAAAGCACTTACAGGTACAACAAATGATTGTGAGGCGGTCGTTTGTGCGGTCGCGGGAACACTTACCGTGCTACAACCAAGCTGCTACAACGTTGCCAATGGCGCACTGGCTGTAATGGTTAGCGGCGGAACAGGCCCATACACCTACCACTGGTCGAACGCTGCTACGACAGCTGAAATTAGTAACCTCGGAGCTGGAGCGTACACTTCCACCGTGACGGATGCCTTTGGATGCGATGTCGTACTCACTTCTACCCTGGTTAACCCGGCAGCGATTACGGGAGTTCCCACCAGCATCGAGCAGCCGCATCAGGGCCAAAGCGACGGGGCAATTTTCCTTGATATTGCTGGCGGAAATGGCTTGTTTAGTTATGCTTGGCTGCAAAATGGATTACCATTTGTGAATGCTGAAGATCTTACCAATGCACCGGCTGGCGACTACACCATCGTTATTACGGATGGCAATGGCTGTACGGCTTCATTTGATTTTATTTTGACAGAAACCGTTGGAAACCAGGATGTTTCGACAGCATTTTTCACCGAGATATTCCCCAATCCTGCACAGGAAAAGGCTTGGTTAGCAGTTGCTTTTCCCAAACCCCAAACGCTACACCTCACCTTATTGGATCCCGCTGGCCGGGTACTTAGCACCTGGTCGGTACGGGATGTGACGGAGCAAAATATTCCGCTGGATTTAAAACATTTGCCAGCCGGAGTCTATCAGTTGCTGATCCGAACGGAGAAAGAGATGTTGGTGGAGCAAGTGGTGATAGGGAAGTAGATCTTAATTGTAAAAACGCATGGAAATTAAGTTCAAACTGGACATTAATCCTGATTCATGAGCGGTTTTATGGTAAATCTGGCAATTTAATTGGTGATAATTTAGCGGGAGAATAGGAGAACGGGAGAACAGAAAAAATCAGTTTGCACAAAATTCTTTACACGCCCAGGCCTTCGCGGTTTTACATTTTCCTGTTCTCCTGTTTAAATCCTCTTCTCCTGCTTAGCTCCTAAATAGGAAAGCGCTACCCCTTAATATCGCCATAGATTACCTGCATTTTCATGTTGAAGAACATAAAAGACAATATGTCGGATGCTTCTTCAATCTGCTTGGAGGTTGGTTTGCCGGCTCCATGTCCTGCGCTGGTTTCGATACGGATCAGGGTTGGGTTTGTGCCTTGCTGGTTTTCCTGTAAGGTAGCGGCAAACTTGAAGGAGTGCGCAGGCACCACCCGGTCATCGTGATCAGCTGTGGTGATCATAGTGGCTGGATAAGCCGTTTTTTTCACATTGTGTAGTGGCGAATATTTGATCAGGCATGGAAAGTCTTCCGCATTGTCTGAGCGGCCATAATCAGTAGCCCAAGCATAACCAATAGTAAACTGGTGATAACGCATCATATCAAGCACCCCAACTGCGGGGAAACAAACCCCGAATAAATCGGGACGCTGGGTCATGCAGGCGCCGACAAGCAGACCGCCATTTGAACCACCCTGAATCGCAAGCCGTGGAGGCGAGGTATATTTTTTCTCGATCAGAAACTGTGCTGCTCCTATGAAATCATCAAATACATTTTGCTTTTGGCATTTGGTTCCTGACTTATGCCATTTTTCGCCGAATTCACCCCCGCCCCGAATGTTTGCTACAGCAAAAATACCATTATTTTCGAGCAAAGCAGCCTTGGAAGGGCTAAAAGTAGGGGTAATGCTGATGTTAAAACCTCCATAGCCGTAAAGCAACGTAGGGTTCTGGCCGTCGTAAGCGATGTTCTTCTTACGCGTGATAAACATAGGCACTTTGGTGCCGTCTTTACTCGCGTACCATACCTGTTCTGTGGTAAAAAGATCCGGGTTGAAATCGATCTTCGGCGCCTTGAACACCTTGATTTCCATGGTATTCATATCCAGACTATAAATAGTATTTGGCCGCAAGAAGGAGGTGAAGGAGAAGAAAGCCATCTGATCCTTTGGTTTGCCAGTCAACCCGTTCACGGTGCCAATTTCAGGCAATTTAACTTCCTGAATAAGTTTGCCTGCCAGATCAAACACCCGAAGACTGCTGGAGGCATTGTGCAGATAAGAACATACGATCTTTCCGCCACAGATTTCAGCACTTTGCAGTACGTCTGCAGGGTCTTCCGGGATAAGGATTTCCCAGTTGGCCGATTCCGGCTTTTCCGGATTGACCAGCATGAGGTGTTGGTTTGGCGCATCGTGATTGGTAAGGATCAGCAGTTTGTTGTCGATGTTATCGACTACGGCAAAATCTTTTTCATAAGTGGTAACAATGGGTACAAAAGCCACATTGGCTTTGGTCAGATCCTTGACATAGATGGCATTTCCGCTGGTACTTTCCCAGCCCGAAACTACCAGAAAATGCTCATCATCCGTGGTAGAACCTCCAAAAGACCGATCCGGGTGAGCTTTATCGGCATACACCAGCTTGTCGGCGGATTGTGCCGTACCGAGTTTGTGGAAATAAACTGCACCGAATTTATTGGCTGCTTTTAGCTCGTCGCCTTTTTTAGGCTCTGGGAAGTGGGTATAATAAAACCCATCTCCCTGCCAGGCAATGCCACTAAATTTCACCCATTTGATCTCGTCGGTGCGCATTTCACCGGTCTGAAGGTCTTTTACGACGATGGTACGCCAATCAGAGCCGCCAACAGACGTGGAATAAGCGAGATAGTGTCCGTCCTGAGAAAAACCCAATTCTCCAAGAGATGTGGTCCCGTCTGTGCTGAATTTATTGGGATCCAGCACCGTTTCAGCATTGCTGTTCAGGTTGTCTTGAACATAGAGGACGCTTTGATTTTGGAGCCCATCATTTTTAAAAAAGTAAAATTTGCCTCCTTCTTTAAAGGGTGGAGCGTATTTTTCGTAGTCAAAGATCTGTTCCAGACGGGCTTTTACTTTATCGCGGAAAGGGATCTGGCTAAGATATCCATTGGTGACAATGTTTTGGCGGGTCACCCACTCCTTGGTTTCAGCACTTTGGTCTTCTTCGAGCCAACGGAAAGGATCGGATATCGTGGTACCCTGATAATTATCTGACACGGTCGTGTCTTTCCGGGTAGCGGGATAAGTCACGGGAATCTGTTTAAAATCCATGGTTTTATTGCTTGGAGCTTTAGTTCCTGCGTCGCAGGCGAACAGAATGGTTATGGAAGCGATGCTTAACAAGGCGAAGAGAAATTTCATAAACAACGTTGGTTAAAAAAATGCGATGCGAAAAACCGCAAACCCCGCTTACTTTTGCCAGAAAATAGACAAAAATGCATTCTAATATCCGAATAGGCTTGTTTACCCTGTTCACCTCTTTTTTACTTGCCTCTTTTGGCCTTTCCGCACAGACCCGACCTAACCCGCTACCACCGCTGGATAGCCTGGATCTCCACGCCATGCAATCGATATCAGGCGAACTATTTGGAATGGCCGGAAATTTAGAAGCTAGTTTCAAGGAGCTTGACGAAAAAGCCAAAGAAGGATTACTTTATTCTCAGACACGATTAAAGGAAGCAAAAGCCGATTCCACTGTCTTAAAATTCGAGGTAGACTCCCTATCCAAAGAAGTAAAGAATGCCAAATCTTTGTCAACAAAGAGGGCTCAACAACTTGAGCGCAGTAAAAAAGCGGCTTCGCTTGCCGGATCTTTGAGGGAGATGACCGATAGCCTGTTGTTGCGCAAAAATCTCCCGAAGGCCTGGCAGCAAATTAGCCAGCTTCATGCCGAACTTTATCCACCCGTTCCCACCGAAATGTCGGAAAATAAAGCTGTTACAGAAAAACAGCCTATCCTTAAAAAGGATAAAAAGAAAAAAGAATCGCCAACAGACGCCTCGAATCCCAACAGCGAACCAGCTACCGATCACCCAGCCACCAATCAACCCATCAGCCAAAACAAGCGATTTGCCCAATACAACCCGGCCAAAGATGTAATGCTAAGCCCCCCTACCCCGCCCTGTAGGATCGCTTCAAGTAGTAGGGATGAGTTTTCAGGAGAGATTTCGCGTGAATTGGCAAGGGCTGAACTTTTTCGTTACACAAATCCGGTACTAAAGACTTATTTACAAGGTAAAACCCATATCATATGCGAGGCGGCACTCACCAGTTCAGGGCCAAATGCAACGCTTATCCTAACCTTCAATATCAATGACCCGAATGCGCGCAAAGCCTTTGGTCGATTGGAAAAGAACAGTATTGCATCGTTGAAATTTCTCGATGGCAGCATGCTGGAACTTCAAAATGCGATTGCAGACGATGGCGTATTTAGCCTTGAAAATGACGCTTCCATCTTTAGAGGTCAATACCCCCTCACCCCAGAAATATTGAAAAAATTACGCCATACCGGGCTGGATAAGGTCCGCATTCTTTGGAGCAAAGGGTATGACGATTATGACGTGCAACAGGTTGATCTTTTGATGCGTCAGGCGGAATGTTTGTTTAAATAATTTACATGAAAATTCTCCAGAACGTATCTCTTCTACCCTACAACACTTTCGGCCTCGACGTAAAGGCCGAAAATTTCGCTGAAGTCTCCAGCGTAGCTGATTTGCGGGCGAGCCTGAGTACAGGTATTCAACCGGTCTTTCTGTTAGGAGGAGGAAGCAATGTGCTTTTTACCCAGGATGTACAGGGACTGGTACTAAAAAATAAGCTACGCGGCATTCAGGTCATCCGTGAATTCAAAAACAAGGTATGGGTCGAAGTGGGTGGCGGCGAGGTGTGGCATGAATTTGTGCTTTGGGCAGTGGCGAAAGACTATGGCGGCTTGGAGAATCTAAGCCTTATTCCAGGCACTGTTGGCGCATCCCCTATTCAGAATATCGGTGCATATGGCGTGGAGTTGAAGGATGTTTTTGTGCGCTTAAAAGCCCTTAACCTAACCACTGGAAAACTCAGGTCCTTCAATCACACCGCTTGTCAATTTGGATACCGCGACAGCATTTTCAAGCGACAGGAGAAAGGGAAATGGTGCATCACTTCGGTTGTCTTTTCCTTGCGTAAAAGCCCTCATCGTCTGAATATCTCTTATGGCGATATTTCCAAAACATTGGAATCCAGCGGAATAACAAAACCAGGCATTGATGATATCAGCCGAGCAGTAGTCCAAATCCGAACCTCCAAACTTCCGGATCAGGCCAAGATAGGTAATTGCGGTTCATTCTTTAAAAACCCGGAAACGGAACGCGCAGTGCTGGATCAGATCCTGGAAACGTACCCACAGGCGCCGCATTACCGCTTGCCTGATGGACGGGTAAAAATCCCTGCAGGCTGGCTTATTGAGCAATGTGGTTGGAAAGGCAAGCGCGTGGGCAATACCGGTTGCTACGAGCGGCAGGCGCTGGTACTGGTGAACCACGGAGGCGCTACCGGGGAAGAGGTGAAAAACCTGGCCAAAACTATTGTTGAATCTGTGGTGGAGAAGTTTGGGGTAAGGTTGGAGGCTGAGGTGAATTTTTGGCCGCTTAATTAATGGCAAAATAAAGCCGCCCAATCGAAACGACTGGGCGGCTTACATCCTAAGCATGATAAGAATTAACCAATTAAATCTTAGCGCTTTATAATTATGGTTTTTTTAAACCTTACTAATAAGGCGGTGAGCTGAAGTCACCGCCTCACAAACACCGAATTTACTTCTTGATGACCTTCGCAGTCAATGGCTTAGCCAATCCTTTGACCCATAGGAAGTAGGTACCAGCGGGTTGATTATCCAAAATAACCATACTACGCAAGGTATTGTCCCAACGGACCAGACGAGCCGTCTGAACCAATTTACCCTTTATGTCATACACTTCGCATAGGAGCGACTGCTCCCCATGCAGTGCTGGCATTTCAAGCGTTGCCATACCACTGGTCGGATTTGGCGATACTTTCAGGCTGCGCAATTGACTGGGTTCTGTCGTGCCTACTGTACACAGATCAACAAATATCTCCGAATTGCATCCATTGGCATCGATACAATAGACCGTATAAAAACCAACACTTAAATTGTTAAACACTGAGTCTGACTGGAAATCTACCCCATTCAGGCTGAACTGGAAAGGTGCCTTCCCATTGGAAGGGGATGCTATTATATTACCCATATTATTTCCCGGGCACTCAATTGTTGCTGCTACCAGGAAGCCTGAACATTGTTCATCTGTGCAGAAAGGAGAAGTTATTTCAGCTCCAAAGTTGCCTCCTGAATAAGTCCAGTATGAACCTCCGGCAGGCGATAAAATATCGACCATCCCGCCATCCATGCCGTCGCCAGCCGAATCGTACAAGTGGAACACATAACATTTTCCCTTTTCGAGGCATATTTCGTCAGAATAAAAACCATGCGCTTCTGCGTAAGGGCCACCAGAAGCCACTACATTATTTGATACATCTCGTAAATCCCAGGTGTTCTGGTCTGGGTTCTGGTTTGGACTAAAGATTAATTGAACCGGGTATCCATCTGGCGAGATTGTGAAAGCATTACTTCCATCGTCGTTTGCGGGTTGTTCGTCTTCACCCTGACCATCCACATTGGTGAGGTCTACAGAGACCGTGTTTACGCCAAATTGAAGGCCTTGTACAAAAATGTTTATCTCTGTGGATTCGTCGGGCAAAAGGGTTGCCGTGTATGGAACCGCAGGCTGAGGCACTCCATTGGCAACTATTTGAGCATCGAAGGTATGATTGTTACCCAGACCATTGTTTCGGACTGTAATTCCGATAAAGGCAAAAGCTGTATCGGCACAGGCCTGTATCGGGCGAATGCTGGTGATCTCCAAATCCCGGTTTGGCCGGTTTCTGACTATAACATGGATCGTATCATTGGAAACCTTTTGATCCCCGGCAATGGTGGTGCTAAGTTCAAAATTGTAGACTCCCCCAAGTAAACTAAGGTCTTCGGTAGTCGCAAACGTATGATCAATGGTAGCACTGGTAGCTACAACTCCTGGATGTACTTCCGTATTCCAGGGCCCGCCGTTCAAGCGATAGGCTACCTGGATACCAGACTGGTCCGTAAGACCAAAATTGCGAAAACGAACTTTGATCGGTTCGGCAGAAGAAAGGTTCGCACCAGAAACCGGCGATTCCAAGCCCAATGCCCCTACGTCAATTTGCTGTCGGATAGGCGTGCAGATGTTGAATACCTGCGGGTCCTGAGTGGCTGAGGTAGCTTCCACAATCACTTTCCCGAAAATATCGTATAAACGGAAATGGCCCTGCCAGTTAAAAGTAGAAGACTTTAATACCACTTTATAGCAAGTGTTGTCATCACTACAAATTTGGGCAAAGGTCTGTCCTGCGCTCATTTCACCAAAAGTAAGCACCAGATCTGATAGATTTCGCAATTCCCAGGACAGCACCCCAGTAGTCGTTTGAGCCTCCGCGATCAGGAAGGTACCGTCGAGGTTTCCGGTAAATTTGATGGGGGCTAAACTGTCGTTTGAGGTACGCTCGTCCAGTAAGCCATTAGGCATTGTGGTAAATATTTTCAGGCCATTGAGGCCATTTTTAATACCCGTGGCATGAAGATCAATGGTATCTTTTGCTCCAGCAGCCAGGTTACCCGTCCAGTCGTAAACATTGAACGCCTGGTTATTGATACGCCAGTGGACTTTTGCACTATGCATTGGAAGCCCGGAAGCGTTTTTGATAATAATACCGAAATCAGTTTCAGAACCACACACAAGACCAGGAAGGTTATATTTGCCCACTGCAGCCACGTCATTAGAAGTCAGTTTTTGTACAATGGCATCCAGGGTATCATTTCGGGTAAACTGATCTGGCGTAAAGTGGGTAATGATCCGAATGTGATAGTCAACACCTACCGCTGGCATATCCACCGTAGCTGCAAAGGTAAAATCCGCACCCTTTCCTGGCAGAATTGTATCAGGGACATTCTCAGTCGCAACAAGGGTTCCATCCAAGAATACCGAAGCAGAAATTCCTGTTGCATCAACCAAGCCACTGTTGTAAATTTTAACTTTTACCTGTTCGCCATTCCCCAATAAGGCTGAAGCTGTAGGCGAAAGCAGGCTTAAAGGCTTAATATCATAGGTATCAACCTGCATTTTGAATGAGCCAATGCGCGTGCTCCAGTTCAGCCCGGCTGGCTGGTATTCGCCAGTAAACCAGAACGTTCGGCCATCCTCCGGGTCTACACTCATGTTGCTGTAATCACCCCAACGCTGATCACCGTGGCTTTGCCCACCAGCGGCCAGTGTATATTCTTCAATTGGCATGTCACCCGGCGGGTCGGAAATGCGCCTTCCGGTAATGTATAGCCCGGGATTGAGGAATTGGCTTGCGCCCGTATATCCTAGGGCTATATTTCCAGCCTCATCCGAACAGATGGTACCCATAAAGCGGTTGGTCACAAGATCAGGTGCGTATGTACCTTCCTGATAAAGTTGCCAGTCTGAGCCGCCTTGTTTGCGAAGTTCGTACCAGCGTACTGCGGCGTCTCCTCCTACACCAACCTGTCCCGAGACATCGGAGACGTGGTTAAAGACTACAGACTCATACGTCCCGAAATTACGGTACGCTGCTCGATACATAATGATATTCTCTAACGCTGTGATTCGCGGTGCATTGGGGTCTGGTTGTTCAATACAGTCAAAAAGACCGGTAAAGCACACCGTTGTTTCAAAAGGCGTCGGGAATATTTTGTCCGGACCCGTAAGACTGCTTTGTCCCGGATTGGCCCAGTCCACATCCACTTTCCAGATCTGTAAATGATCCTGTCCACCATCCCAGCCATTATCGTATACCCGAAAAATATACTCCGGGCTACCAGCAGGCGGGGGCAGGCCACCATCCCAATCTGCCCCTGTAGCAGGCTGATAGGCAATAGCCTGATAATTGGGCATCACAAAGCGGTAGATGTCAAAAGTCGGTTCACCAGCTAAGATGGCATCCCGCTTCAGTGCGTAGCCAGAGCATTCGTTTCCGCCATTGATCTCGTTTACCGTAATAAAATAGGCATTAGGCCAAACATATAATTTGGGGTAATCACCAAAGCCAAGGGTCTGGAAACGGTATGCTTTCCAGCCACCAGTTGGGTCGCTGTTGTCAGAAATCGCAATCAGCAATTCATTGGTGAAAAAGCCCTGCAGTTCCATGATTAGCCAGCGCTCTGCATCCTGGTCATATTGCACAATAGGATCGCCAATGCTGCCTGAGTTAACCTGGTTCCAAATAGTAGTACTAAGGATAGGCCCGAGCACAGACTGTCCAGTCACTTTGTCCCACATTTGCAACCATGAGCCGCCACTGGAGGAATTGGTCATCTGAACATAGTGATTTTTACCAATATCGCCGGTAGGGTCTGGAGGAGATACCCCACCGTTGTCTGAAATACCTTCAAAGTTTAAACCCGGAATGATCTCTGGCCCGCCTTCCCGACTGCCTGCACTGTTTTTAGCCAGCGGATCGCCCCCAATGGGTGTTGGGTTTGGGTTATTTAACTTATTGGCAAAGAAGTAGTTTCGTTTATATGCCAACTTCCTTGGTATGTGATCAGGTACCGCAGTTAATGGCTTTAGATCACGTAAGGAAGGGATACTCCCCAAAAACTGGCCTTTAGATACCGTTGGCGGATAGGACTGTGGCGGATCGTCTTGCCGGATCGTCTTTTGGGCTAAAAGAGTGGTCATTAAAGACCAAATAAAGCAAATTGTAAGAATCTGTTTCATGCAATTGAAATAAGATGATATAAGTCTTTGGAAAAAAAGGGGGGCTAATCTGACAGGCAATCATTTGAGCCGACAATGTATGGGGAAAAATTGGGGCATTGGTATAGGATTTTGGTAAAACGTCGCCTATTGGCTTTCCTTGCGAAATGATCTTTTACAAAAAATGGTTGCCTTCGACCAGCGTCGGAGACAACCATTGCAAAATTTTAAGCTCCAAAGGCACCATGAAGGCAAATTTTGGATTACTGGTATCAGATTTGAGCCTAAAAAGCGAGTCGTTTGGCATAAAGGCTTCCTTAGATGTATCGAGCGAAACCATAAAAAAAGTTTGAAGTTACAATGCCCAGTAAGCGTTTTGAGGAATGAAAACAATCCGTTGATACTGCATTATATTGTGCGAAAATCACCCAAATAGGTAGGACTACTCCATAGAAATATTCGGGTGGCCGACATATCCTCATATTTCAACCAAGAGCTCAAAAAGCTTCATTATATTTGTCCTATCGTCTCCGGATAACATCTCAACTATCTTAATCATCCTATGTATTCAATACCCAGAAGAGCCCTGTTTGTAATGGCTATTATTTTGCACAATACCTTGGTGTTTTGCCAAACGCCCGATTGTCCTACCCAAACTTTTTTCAAAACCTACGGCTCTGAAACCCAGACTGAAATCGGAACGGTACTCACAAAGAGCGGTGACGGTAATTTGTACCTCGCTGGCCGCAATGTGACCAAAACCTTTATTCAAAAAATAAGCCTGGCAGGCGAGGTGATTTGGATGCGCGAGTTTCGAATCAACCCCTTTGAGCCCATTACACCCATTCAGATATTTGAAGACTCGGAAGGTATGATTGTTGGTTGTGGCACCCAAACCCAGTTTGCGGGTGCTACCCGAGGATTTGTTTTCCGCTACGACCCCGTGTCCAATTTGTTTTTATGGGCACATCCTATCTCGAGCAGTAATCCTTTAGCTGGCGGAATTTTGGAAAAAGCAATCGGGGGCAATTTTATCTATTATCAAAATTCTGTATTATCAGATGGCGAAACGGACATAGAAATCCTTGAATTACAAAGGGCTACTGGTAATATCCTACCTGCATTCGCCAGCCGTTACGAGCATATCTCCTACGACGTGATGACAAAGATGGTCATGGTGAATGGGGCACTCTACGGCCTTGGCTCAGTGGAAGGGCGTGACAGTTTCAATAACACCGCCAGACGATTGATGCTTGCGCGTTTTGACCCTTTGAATGGATCACCTGTTTGGGCTCAGTTGAGTCATGATGATACGACCGCTCAAAGTGATTTCATCGCCCGCGACCTCTTAGCCGACAGCAATACACTGGTGGCTGCCTACCTTGTGGATGAAGACATACACGAACCACCACCCCCTGGCAATTCATTTCCAAACGTGATCCACCTTCAAAAAACTGACTTGGACGGAAATATCCTTTGGGTCAAAAAATATGATTTGAACACCACGGCTTTGAGGGTTATTTCTGTGGCTGACGGATATGTTTTGTCAGGTCAACGAGTCAACAACAGCAAATACTTCGTTTTTAAAGTAAACAAGGATGGTGCGTTTATCTGGGGCAAAAACCTTTCTTATGGACCAAACGCATCCCCGAATACGACTGCGTTAGGGCCCGATCAATCCGTGGCGGTGGCCGACTCCTTGTATTTTACAGGGGTGGCAACCACTGGATTTGGCGATGTTCTTTTATGGAAAATGCTTGCCGACGGTTCGATGGCTGACTCTTGTGGATATGTTGACAGCCTGGTGCTTGAAGCGATTGACATTCAAAATCCGGTAACCACACCGATCGACCTACTGCAACTTATTAGCTCTACTGCCGCCGCCAATTCCATGGTACCCTGGACGACCAATACCTTGGAGGAGCATTTGATCTGCCCAGATTGTACCATACCTAACCCTTGCCCAGCGGGAAATGACTTTATTATTGACCTCAAAAGCATTGCCTGTTCGGGTAACTCCGTGAACATGGAACTCAGCATTTGCGAGTTGGCCGGCGGAATGCTTCCTGATCTGAGTATCACTTTTTATGATGGCAACCCATACATCCAAGGTGCCGATAAAATAGGAATTTATAATTACAATTCCTCTAATCCGGACAGCTGTGCCACGATCCAATTGGTGAATCTGGAAAATCAGTTTGGAACAAATGCCGTGCAAAATGGCTTTCAAATTTTTGCTGTTGTAAATGACCTCGGTAGCACCAACACCCCATTTTTACCCAACAATTTCCCGCTCTCTGATATCGAGGAATGCAATTATTTCAATAACCTGGACAGTATAACCGTCCAATTGCCTGTGGCGCCCAAACTCAATCTGGGCCTGGATCAGCTCATTTGCTCAAACGAATTTGCGCTCATCAATGCAGGGCCCGGGTTTATTAAATACCAATGGTCTAATGGTGCCAGCACACAATCCATCAACACTTCTTTCGCCGGCCTGTATTACATAACAGCTACGGATGCATGTGGCTTTCAACAACTTGATACCGTCAAAATTCAGGTTAGGCAAACGCCTTTTTGGGTAGAGAACGCTTCGTTTTGTCCTGGAAAATCGGTCACTGTCCGAGGGTTCACTTTCAATCAAGCAGGCACTTTCCAAAAATTCATTCCTGGTATAGGGAACGATTGTGACACCTCCACTACATTTTTCATTACCCAGCTTCCCTATGAAGAGCGGATACAGGTGGTTTACTTCTGCCCTTATGAGACTGTCACGATCAATGGCATAGATTATCAAGACTCAGGATTGGTTCTTGACACGGTTTCATCTGCGGTCACCTGTGATACCATTGTGTATTATTTGCTGAATCAGCTTCCTTTTCCTTTCCGAAATTTCCACTTTGATATCTGTCCAGGCAGCTCTGTGACCTTTAATGGGCAAGTATACACGGAGCCTATTTCTTTCACAGATACCTTGCTTAGCTCTGGCATAGGATGTGATACGATAGCACATGTTTCGATTGCCTATTTGCCCATCCATGAGGTAAGTAAACTCCTTACGTTCTGTCCAGGCACCTCCGTCGAGATTGACGGGCAATTTTACACCCAACCCGGTGTGGTTACTGGTATGGTACCATCCAGCACAGGCGGATGCGATACGCTCGTAACCTATACCCTGCAATATCTTACGCCGCCACCATCGACCTTGAGTCTGGCTTGTCCTGCCAATATGAACGTCGCCACTACACCCGGAACAGGACCGATTCCAGTGGTATATGATTTGCCTGTTGCTTCAAGTAACTGTTTATGTCCCGGGAATACACTGAGTCTGACCAACGGCCCGGCCTCAGGAGCACTTTTCACAGTAGGCAATACCCAGGTATGCTATAAAGCAAAAGACAACTGTGGTTCAATAGCCACTTGTTGCTTCACGGTGACTGTGCGCGAAGAACTTCCTTGCGATACAAAAACCAATGGATGCATTCGATACGACCTGCTTGGCATAACGGCTGATGCGCAACAACGCCGAACCTATTACATCCGAGTGACAAACAACTGCGCCAGCAAATTGATATACACCGCCATCCAATTACCTGATGGACTAAGTGCCGTGGCCCCAGCCAACCTCTCCGTTTTCAGCTCCTCTGAGGGCAGAAAATATACCGTTCGCAATCCGAACTACTCGCCCTTTTATTCTATCCGATTCAAATCTACCACCGATAGTATTTCTAATGGAGGATTCGAAGTATTTGAATACACGCTGCCAGCTCAGGCGAATCCAACCTTTATCGATATTACCTCGCGTCTGGTGAGTCAGAATTTCTACGAAGCGCACCTCAATACGTTCAATTGCCCGATCGGCGTGACGCACAGTCAAAACCGCAGTGCGGAGGAAGATATTATATGGTCAAATCAAGGTAGCATCTTACTCTTCCCAAACCCGACAAATGGCGAACTTTTTGCCGATTTGTCTGCCTGGCAGGGAGAAGATCTGACTATACGGATTTTGGATAGCCGTGGGATGCGTTTACAGTCGTTCTCTATACAAGCTAGCCGTGAAGCGCAATCTATTCCATTGACGAATGCTTTGCCTGCGGGCTTATATTTCCTTGAGGTCGTAACTGAGGATGGAGGAAGAAAAGTTGGAAGGTTTGTATTGGAGCGATAATTAACGGTGGTCAAACCTGAATCACCCCAACATTAAACTTCTCCACCGGTGCATTATTGGCAGCCTCAATACCCATGGAGATCCATTTTCGGGTATCCCGGGGATCAATGATGGCGTCTACCCAAAGACGGGCCGCGGCATAGTAAGGGGTAGTCTGGGCGAGGTAACTGGCTTTTGTTTTTTCCAAAAGTTCTTTTTCAGCCGCCGGATCCGGCGCGTGACCTTTGGCCTTCAAGGATTGTACTTGTATCTGTGTCAACACCTTAGCGGCCTGTTCTCCGCCCATTACCGCAATTTTAGCGGTTGGCCAGGCGGCGATCAAGCGAGGATCATAGGCTTTGCCGCACATCGCATAATTGCCAGCGCCGTATGAATTTCCAATCACGATTGTGAATTTCGGCACCGTTGAGTTGGCCACCGCATTGACCATCTTTGCACCATCTTTGATGATACCGCCGTGTTCAGAACGGGTACCAACCATGAAACCGGTCACATCCTGCAAAAACACGAGCGGGATCTTTTTCTGATTACAATTTAAGATAAACCGGGTGGCTTTATCCGCTGAATCTGAATAAATGACGCCGCCAAACTGGATCTCTCCCTTGGCACTTTTGACCACCTGACGGTTGTTGACCACAATACCTACTGCCCAGCCGTCTATTCGGGCATAGGCCGTGATGATGGTTTTGCCGTAATGCTCTTTATATTGGGTGAGTTTACCATCATCTACAATCCGACGCAGTAATTCAACCGTATTATATGGCTTTGCGCCATTTTCAGGGTAAATTTCGAAAAGATCTTCAGGCTTTCCTTCCGCCGGCTTAGATTCTACCCGATCAAAGCCTGCATTTTCAAACCGGCCATATTTGTCAACAATGTCCTTGATGGTATCCAAACAAGTCTGATCGTCCGGCATTTTATAATCTGTAACCCCACTGATCTCCGAATGAGTAGAGGACCCACCGAGAACTTCCTGGTCCGCATCCTCGCCGATAGCTGCTTTCACGAGGTATGGTCCGGCGAGAAAAACAGAACCAGTCCTTTCTACGATCAGGGCTTCATCAGACATAATGGGCAAATACGCCCCACCAGCAACACAAGCCCCCATAATGGCCGCAATCTGCGGAATCCCTGCAGAAGACATTTTAGCGTTGTTGCGAAAAATGCGGCCAAAATGTTCTTTGTCTGGAAATATTTCATCCTGCAGGGGCAGATAGACCCCGGCCGAATCTACCAGATAAATAATGGGCAGGCGGTTTTCCATGGCAATTTCCTGAGCACGGAGATTCTTTTTTCCAGTGATGGGAAACCAGGCACCTGCTTTCACGGTCGCATCATTGGCGACCACGATGCATTGGCGACCACGAACATATCCGATCACAACCACCACCCCACCGGCAGGACAGCCACCGTGCTCCTGATACATTTCATAGCCGGCAAAGGCGCCGACTTCGATCCTGGGTTTACCGGCATCCAAAAGGTAATCAATTCGTTCACGGGCGGTCATTTTACCTTCACCGTGAAGTTTTTGAATACGTTTTGCACCGCCCCCTTCATGGATCTTTTCAAGGTGGCGATTGAGGCTGGAGACTGCGAGTTTTAGCGCGTCGATATTTTTGGCGAATTCTAAATCCGTGGTTGTGGTGGACATTGGTCGGGAGAACATTTGAGCCGCTAATGTACGGAGGGCCAGGTGCATTCCGATATTATTGTAAAAAAACTGCCTTACATCCCTGATACCTGCTTCATAGCTCGACGCTCAATCCAGCGACCAATCTATCAGCGTTTTTCCCTGCTTGTCCAGGATTTCATTGGTCCGCACAAAATGACCACAACCCTGAAAAGCGTTTCCAGCCAAAGGGGAAGGGTGCGCTGATTCAAGGATGAAGTGCTTTGATTCATCAACTAGACTTTTTTTTGTTCGGGCAAAATTTCCCCAGAGTAGAAAAACCACGCCTTCCTTTTGTTCAGAAATAGTACGGATCACAGCATCTGTAAAAGTTTGCCAGCCAATTTTCTGATGACTGGCAGGTTTCCCTGCCTCCACTGTAAGCATAGCATTTAAGAGTAAAACCCCTTGCTCCGTCCACTTGCTGAGATCACCATGTATTGGTGCCTGGATCCCAAGGCTATTTTTGATTTCTTTGTAAATATTAACCAGAGATGGCGGCGTTTTCACGCCTCGCGGAACTGAAAAGCAAAGTCCCATTGCTTCGCCTGGATTGTGGTAGGGATCCTGACCAAGTAAGACCACCTTTGCTGCATCAAAGGGTGTTTTGTTGAAAGCGTTGAAAATTAAGGGTCCAGGTGGATAAATCGTTTTACCGGCCTGATTTTCGGCGACTAAAAATGCTTTAATATCTGCGAAATATGGCTTTTGAAATTCTCCGGCCAGGGCCTGTTTCCAGCCTTCGTCGATCTGAATATTCGATAAGTTTGATGTCATATTTGCCCGTTATTTAGTCCTAAAGATAAGGCGAACCATATCATGATAATCGGCTCCGACCCAACACATTCCAATATTTTAGAACTTTTGCATGCCCAAAGGAAGATTGGCTTGCTGAAAGTTTTTACTTTTGCGCTCAATTGGTCCCGTAGCACAATGGATAGTGCAACAGATTTCTAATCTGTAGGCTACAGGTTCGAGCCCTGTCGGGATCACAAAAAGCCTGGTCGCTATGTTAGCGGTCAGGCTTTTATATAGCTACCCCAAAAGTTGTGCGACCAGATATTCCCAGGAAAACCTTAGCTTTTCTGCTTTTACACCCGCTTGCAGCACAGATTCTCCGCCATTTTCAAAAAAATCACGCATGGCCTGAGCTATTGCACCTGACGCTGGTTCAACCACATAACCTGAAACTCCATGGGTTACAATCTCCGGAAGACCACCAACATTGGTCACCACCATCGGCTTTTCAAAATGATAGGCGATCTGCGAAATTCCACTCTGTGTAGCCGACCGGTAAGGCTGTACCACCAGGTCCGTAGCAGAAAAGAACTCCCGAACCTGATCTGCCGGAATGAAATCTGTGAACAAATGAACCCGCTCAGCCAGGCCATCGTCCTGAATGATCTTCTGATAAAAACTCCAGTCTTCATAACATTCCCCGGCTACGATGGCATGTACGTCTGGCGTATCTTTCAGTGATTTCAGCAGCAGATCTAAACCCTTGTATTTTCTGATGAAGCCAAAAAACAGCACCATCGAAGCATTTTCAGGAAGCTTTAACCGATGTCTGGCCTCTTTTTTTTCCAATTGCTCCCCATACGTATCATAGATCGGATGTGGGGCAAAACGAACCACGTTTTCCGTATTTTTAGAGCGTGGCAAAAACGATCTGATCTCAGTCCCGACCGACTTCGACATCACCACAAAATCATCGCAGGCGCCCGCAAACCAATGTGCAAACAGCCGATCTCCCAATCGTTTTTCATGGGGAATGATGTTGTCAACAAGGCCAGTGACCCGGAATTTTTTTCTATTGAATAGCCTTGCGACTTTCAACGCGGAACCAAGGCACGGGCCCATAAAAGGCAACCAGAATCGAACAATAATCTGATCCGGAACTTCCCGGGCTATCTCACGCCCTATCAGTAGCCAATTGACGGGATTTACGGCATTGAGTCTGGTTTTAATTTGAAGGTTTTCTGGCTTAGGATCCTCCGTAAACTGCGTTTTTCCAGGGAACAGAAAGGCAGGGTATTGCAGGGAGAACGAGTAAATCACCACCTCATGCCCTGCATCTTGCAAAGCCAGCGCAAGGCGTTCGGAAGAGGCTGCGATACCGCCGCGCAAAGGATGTGCCGGGCTTATCAGGACTATTTTGGACATTGGACGGTAGACGGTGGACGGTGGACGGTGGACGGTGGACGGTAGACGGTAAACGGTAGACGGTGGGGCTAACTGAAGACTTCATCTGCCAGGGCCAGACTCCGACCAAAAGCACTCCGGTCAAGGCTGGATTCGACTCCTGCTTCATCGAGAAAAAACAGGAGGTTTTCCATGGCCATATTTCCGGTAAGATCATCTTTGGCCATCGGGCAGCCGCCAAAACCACGCAAAGCACCATCATACCTACGGCAGCCACTGGACCAGGCGGCTTCTATTTTTTCATGCCAGTTTTGAGGCAGTGTATGCAAATGTGCTCCAAATTCAATGTTGGGATAAGCCGGAATGAGGTTACGAAACAAATAGGAAATGTTCTCTGGATTGGAACAGCCAATCGTATCTGACAAGGAAAATGTGCGTATTCCAAGCGGCACCAGCGCATCTACCCAGCGTTGCACCGTTTCTACATTCCAGGGGTCGCCATAAGGGTTACCAAAGCCCATAGAAATATATAGCACGAGTTCTTTGTTGTGCCGGACGCACATATCCTGTATCAATTTGGTGCGTTCCACACTCTCCGCAATGGTCGCATTTGTATTTCGCTTTTGGAAGGTCTCACTGATACTGAAAGGATACCCAAGGTATTGAATCTCCGGGAATTGACAAGCTTCCACCGCCCCACGCTCATTGGCGACTATGGCCAATAGCTTGGTTTTGGTAATGCTGAGATCCAGTTTGCTTAAAACCTCCGCCGTATCACGCATCTGCGGAATGGCCTTGGGACTTACGAATGACCCAAAATCGAGTGTATCAAAACCTACCTGCAGCAGTTGATTGATATAAGCCGCTTTCGTATCAGTAGGAATAAAATCGTGCAGACCCTGCATCGCATCACGCGGGCATTCAATGAGTTTAACCGCAGGGAAAGTGGTGGAAGGCATCAAGTTAGAAGTTTCAAGTAGAAAGTTTCAAGTGGAAAGTTCGCCCAAATACTTGACACTTTTAAATTCCCCCATTCGATTCTTTTAAAAACCTGGCTGCCCCGTCCAATTCCTCGTAAAAATCCACGCCGAATTTTCGGACGATCGCTGTTTTTAAAAACTGATATACCGGTACTTGTTCTTTCTCTCCTAACTGACAGGCAGCAGCGCAAATATCCCAGCGATCATAATTGAGTACTTCTGAGTCAAAGTGTTCATATTTAGAGACTCGTATGGGATAAAGATGGCAGGAAATCGGTTTTTGAAATTCAATTTCACCTGCCCGCCAGGCCATTTCGATGCCACATTGGGCAATCCCGAGCACATCATAGGTCAGATAAGCACAAGCCCCCCCATTGACTAGTGTAGTGCCGTAGTCCTCCATACCCTCATACCACTTATGAGGTCCCTCAGTTTCTATAGCTGCAATACCCTCCGGGCTAAGAAAAGGCCGCACCTTATCTTGAATAGATTCAAGAATGGCTAATTCCGCTTTTTCCAGAGGCGCCCCAAAGTCACCTTCCCAGCAACAGGCACCCTTACAAGCGGAAAGATTGCAGATGAACTGCTGCTCAACCACATCGTCACTTACGAGTTTATCTTGTACAATGATCATTTTTTCAACTATATACTAAGAATCATGAATGGCCAACGCCATAACGGCTGCAAGGTTATAGTTTTTTAGAAAATACTCAAGTATCTGCGCACACATATAACATTACTTATATAAAAAGCTACGCCTTGATCCGGAATTTTCGCCTGAATCTTCTACGAAACGGGGAAAATACTGGTAAACGTATCTCTCATTGCCCCGTACTTCCCTTGGCACGGGACTTTTTTGTTTTTAAATGTACTTTTCCAAAGTGTTCTTAGTGCCTATCGGCTGAGCTCATTACTTTTGTGGCTTGCAAGCCAACGTTTTTCAGCACAAATAAAAATATGGACGTTACCGTCGAAACCGCCAAAAGCCTCGGCCTTACTGCCGACGAATTTGTAAAGATCCAGGAACTTTTGAGCCGCGTGCCCAATTTCACCGAACTCAGCATCTTTTCGGTGATGTGGAGCGAACATTGCTCGTATAAAAATTCAATTCTGCAACTCAAAACTTTGCCCCGAAGCGGCAAAAGATTGCTTGTGGGTGCGGGGGAGGAAAACGCAGGTCTTGTGGACATCGGCGATGACCTCGGCTGCGTGTTCAAAATCGAAAGCCACAACCACCCGTCTGCAATTGAGCCCTATCAAGGCGCCGCTACTGGCGTTGGGGGTATTCACCGGGATATTTTCACGATGGGTGCAAGACCAATCGCAGCACTTAATTCCCTGAGATTTGGAACACCTGATTCGCCCCGCATGAAAAACCTCATCCGTGGGGTAGTAAAAGGCATCGGTGATTACGGCAATTGCTTTGGAGTGCCAACAGTTGGTGGTGAAGTGTATTTTATGCCTTGTTACAACCATGACATTCTGGTAAATGCCATGTCAGCAGGAATCGTGAAAGCCGGTGAGACCGTCAGCGCAACAGCAGGCGGACCTGGCAATCCGGTGTTTATTGTTGGCTCTGCTACTGGCAAAGACGGGATTCACGGTGCAACCTTCGCATCTGCTGACCTCGGTGAAGACTCTCATGAAGACTTGCCAGCAGTTCAAGTCGGCGATCCTTTTCAAGAAAAATTATTGCTGGAGGCAACCTTAGAAGCCATCACTACCGGCGCAATCGTCGGCATGCAGGACATGGGTGCTGCAGGGATCACCTGCTCCACCTCCGAAATGAGCGCCAAGGCAGGATGCGGCATGCGCATTGACCTGAGCAAAGTACCAACCCGGCAGGCCAATATGAAAGACTGGGAGATCCTGCTTTCAGAAAGTCAGGAGCGCATGTTGATTGTCGTAAAGCCTGGCAGAGAATCCGAGATTCTGGCTGTTTTTGAAAAATGGGACCTGGATTGTGCCCAAATCGGCACAACCATCGAAGGGGATATTCTCCAGTATTATTATGAAGGTAAACTCGTTGCTGAAGTTCCTGCGGATCCACTGGTATTAGGTGGCGGCGCTCCGGTATATATTCGGGAGCAAAAACGCCCTGAATATTTGCAGGAAATCGAGAAATTTGATCTATCCCAGATCAAAACAGTCAACCACTTGGATGCCGCTCGCCGACTTTGGAATTCGCCCAATCTGGCATCCAAAAACTGGATCACGCAGCAATATGATTCCATGGTCCAAACCGCAACCATGACTACCAACCGTCCATCTGATGCTGCGGTCGTTTATGTAAAAGGAACCCGTAAAGCCCTGGTTCTGACTACTGATTGCAACGCTGCGTACGTTTATGCCGACCCACACAAAGGCGCCATGATCGCAGTAGCTGAAGCAGCCCGGAATATTGTGTGCGCCGGGGGCGATCCGGTTGCAATCACCAATTGCCTGAATTTCGGCAATCCATACAACCCCGAAGTCTATTATCAGTTCGCTGAATCCATTCGGGGAATGGGTGAAGCCTGTCGCAAATTCGAAACGCCGGTTACAGGCGGTAACGTGAGCTTTTACAACCAATATACCAAGGGCGGCCAAACAGTGCCAGTCTACCCTACCCCAACCATCGGTATGCTCGGTATGCTCGATGATTACGAGATGATGATGACGCTAGATTTCAAGCATGAAGGCGATTCGATTTATCTTATTGGCCAAAGCCGGGAGGATCTCAGCAGCAGCGAATATCTGCGCGGCGTGTTGGGGGTGGAGTACAGCCCTTGCCCATATTTTGATCTGGAAGAGGAGGTTGCAGTCCAACATGTGATTAAAAAAGCAATTGCCCGGAAACTCATCGAATCCGCACATGATGTAAGCGATGGTGGCGTTTTTGCCAATCTAGTTGAAAGTGCCATGCCACGCGGGTTGGGATTTGAGGTAAGTTCCAATGAAAATATCCGTAAAGATGCCTGGCTTTTCGGGGAAGCTCAAAGCAGGGTCATCGTGACCGTTAGCGCTGAACAAAAAGCAAATTTTGAGCGTTTTTTACAGACAGAAAATGCCGCATTTGAAAACTTGGGAGAAGTGAAAGGAACGGTCATCTCCGTGGATGGAGAAAATTGGGGCGCAGTTACGGAATGGGCTCGGACATATGAGACAACGCTTTCCCAAATCATGAACGACTAATTTTAAATAATTTCGTCCTATTTCAAAGTCCTTCCAAAGTTGGATTTTACTTTTTAAATTTTTGAAAATGAACAAGTTAAAATCTTTTATTCTCCTGTTAATACCCGTTTTTGCAATGATGATTGCTTGCAATGGCTTGGCCAATGAACATGTATTTAAGGGTATTATCGCTGGGGCTTCTAATCTTCAGGTGACCCTGGACCTCGCGCATTTCGACCGAAGTAATGTAAGTCTGGGACGTGCCACTTGTGATGCAAACGGCGCTTTTGAAATCAAATCCGAAAAGCCTTGGGAAGAAGGCCTTTATCGCCTGAAAATTGGGGCGAAGCAAGTATTCTTTATTCTAAATGGCAAAGAAGGCGTAATCGACATCGCTGGAGACCTTAACTCCATAGATCGCATGGAGATGCAGGTGAAGGGCTCCGAAACTCTGGTTTGCTATACAGGCATCATTCAGGAATTGATCAAAAACCAGTTAAAAACCCCGGAAGAAGCCAAAGTCTATATTGAACGTGGCTGTACGCCGCTCATGAAAGCCTTCCTTACCACCCAGCTTTTGGGGCAAAGTGCAGCACCTTTCATGGCTGATTTCAAAGCCCAAAGCCAGGCACTTTCCGCCTCTATGCCAGGCTCGAAGTATGCCTTGGATTTTTCCAATATGATCGGCAAGCTTGAAAGTCAGCAAAATCAGGCTCAAGCTGCTGAAACCATCAACGTTGGCATGGTCGCTCCTGAAATTAGTTTGCCAGACCCTTCTGGTAAAATCCATTCCCTGTCTGCACTAAAGGGAAAGGTTGTACTCCTCGACTTCTGGGCTTCCTGGTGCGGCCCTTGCCGCAAAGCAAACCCACATGTGGTGGAAATGTACAACAAGTACAAAAGCAAAGGCTTTGAGGTTTTTAGTGTGTCACTTGACAAACAAGAAAGCAAGGATAAATGGATTGAAGCCATCAAACAAGACGGCCTGATTTGGAGTAACCATGTCAGTGATCTTAAGTTCTGGGATTCAGCTCCCGCTGCAGTCTATGGCGTGCGCGCTATACCCAAAACCTTTCTAATCGGAAAAGATGGAAAGATTGTAGCCGTTAACCCACGTGCAAATCTTGAAGAGGAACTTCTGAAGGTCCTGTAATGGGGATTTGGGGATCTGGGGATCTGAAACTGCCCCGCGCATCGGTTAGATGGGCGGGGCAGTTTTTTTTCACCACAGCAATCCATATATTTGTCCTGTAAAATTTATTGGCCCGCATGCAAAGACCTTCTCCGCAAAAACAACTTCTTGCCAGACTGCTTATCATAGCTGCCTTGATTGCAGTAGCCTGGTTTGTATGGCATAGACAGCAAAAAGTCGCAGAAAGTAACACAAACAATCCAACTACCCAAACCAGCCAAGGCAACTCGCAATCTAATCCTGCACAAGTCCCGGCTTACGTACTGGAAACCTTACAATATATCCGAAGGAACGGGCATTCACCGGATGATTTTGTAGGTGGACGCGAATTCCAGAATAAAGAAAAACACCTCCCGGCCAAGGACAGCCAAAACAAACGCATCCGATACTCAGAATGGGATGTCCATCCCAAAGTTAAAGGCCAAAACCGAGGCCCGGAACGCCTGGTGACTGGCTCCGACCACAGCGCCTATTTTTCCAGAGACCACTATAAAACCTTTTTGAAAATAGATTAAACGTCCAAATTATGGAACTTATCGACGACGCACCTTCCTTTCCTCCATACGTTTTTGTGGCCGAGATCGATGGCGAAAAAGCCCTCACCTTGCGTGGTTTTTATCCAAGAATTGCTAAAAACCTGTTATTTCCGGACTATTTTGGCAACAACCTCGATGCTTTGCTCGACTGCCTTTGCTCGCTCGAAGTGATCGGCCAGGAGGAAGTGGTGGTTATTATACGTAACGCCCAATTATTTTTATCCAAAGAAAAACCAGAGAAGAGATCCGCCACGCTTCAGGTGTTCCGAGATGCCGAAAAGCCTGAAAATCGCTACGACGGCATAAAATTCAAAGTAATTGGGGTTCGGGGCAAAAAATGACTTAATGACCAAATGACCATAATGACTAAATGACTTTAATGACCCAATGACTTTAATGACCCAATGACTTTAATGACTTTAATGACTTTAATGACTTTAATGACCCAATGACTTTAATGACCCAATGACTTTAATGACCTAAATGACACCCTCCCTTCTCCTCTCCGAAATCTGGATCTACCCCATCAAATCGCTCGGCGGTATTTCGCTGCAGGAAGCCGTGCCCGAACGTCGCGGCCTGCGTTACGACCGTCGCTGGATGCTGGTAGACGAGACGGGGCGATTTGTATCCCAGCGGGAAATTCCGAAAATGGCCATGTTGGGAACAGCCCTTGAGACGCCTTTTTTGACGGTCTTTTGGAAAGGAGATCCACAAAAAAAGGTGCAAATTCCACTAGCGGCGGAAACAGACCTTTTGCCAAAAATCGAAGTGCAGGTCTGGGATGACCCATGTATTGGCCTTGTTATTAATAAGGAGATAAATCAATGGTTTTCAGACCATTTAGGGCAAAATTTACGGCTCGTTTTAATGCCTGATACCGACCATCGTCCTGCTGATGAACGCTACGCGCCGCCAGGCCAGGAGGTCAGTTTTGC
>CANJPT010000020.1 GCA_947476195.1 Lewinellaceae bacterium
AATGACTAATGACCCCAATGACCACGCTCAAACCTCCCGCCAGACCACTTCCCCCTGTCGGTTGATATATTGCCATTTGCCATCCAGAATGGTAAAAGCAAGGCCATCGCGAAAAGGGGCGGCAGCTTGAAATGTGGGAGGGATAGCACTTTGCCCATCTGGGCGGATAAATCCCCATAATCCATTGGAACACACTTGTGCCAATCCATCCGAAAACACTCCGGCGTCTTCGAATTTTGGCATGATGGTCAATTTGCCTGTTTTGTTGATATAGCCGTAGGCACCGTTGATTTCTACCAAAGCCAATCCTTCGCCAAAGTCTCCGGCCAGATCAAACATAGGTTCCACGGCGATATTTCCATCCTGGCTCACAAAGCCATATTTTCCATCGCGGAAAGCCAGTGCCATACCATCGAAGAACTCTCCGTGCGCGTGGCCTTTTACAAACTCGAACTGTGGCTGCACGGTTTCTTCGCCCTTTCGGTTGCAGAGTCCCCAAAGTCCGTCGCGGGTCACCAACGCAGAAGCACCCTGAAATGGACTTGCGCCATCCCATTGCGGTTCAATGCGATAGGCACCTGTTTTATCTACAAATCCCCAAAGCCCTTCTGTACTGGCTGGGGCAAGTCCGGCGCTGAAATTGCCAGTCTGGGAAAAAACCGGTCTGATTTCAAATTGTCCTTTGGGATTAAGAAAACCGGCACTCCCTTCAAACGTGGCCGGGGCAAGTCCTTCGCAGAAATCACCGGCAAGTTCAAAAACTGGGGCGATCACTTCGTTTCCACGCGGGTCTGTAAAACCCCAGAGTTGTGCTACCTGTACCCGGGCCACGCCTTCAGAAAAGGGTCCGATGGCCCTGTACAAACGTTTGAAGTACATCCTGCCTTGCTCGTCCAACAAAGCTAAAAGACCATTGAGCCGCACCGTAGTGAAGCCATTTTGGAACTCGCCGGCCTCCAGATATTGAGGCTCAATGACGACTTCGCCTCTGGCATTAATAAAGCCGAGGTAACTATTCTGCCTGATTTTAAATAATGGTGGGTGCATTGGACGGCAAAAGTAGCGAATTCGTGCTTTAGGAAAGTAAAATGAATAAAACTCCATTTTTTTCGGGCAACCCGCCCCATTTTTACAACGTCAAGCACATCATATGAAAAAGCAATTACTCTCTTTCGGACTTTGGCTCATGGTCAGCGTTTCCGGTATTTCTGCTCAAAAGTATTCCAACGAGTTTCTCGCCATTGGCGTGGGGGGGCGCGCTCATGGTATGTCGGGCGCACAAGCAGCGCTAACGGATGATATCACAGCGGCCTATTGGAATGCTGCCGGACTGAGCCAGATCACCGCACCCATGCAATCAGGTGCGATGCACGCCGAGTGGTTTGGCGGCGTGGGCAAGTACGACTGGATCGGATTTGGCAAGTCTCTCAACCGCGAACGGAGTTCCTATCTGGCCTTTTCGCTTATTCGTCTGGGCATTGACAATATTCCTTACACGATCAATTTGGTCAATACGGATGGAACCATCAACTACGATAACGTGACGGAGTTTAGCGCAGCCGACTATGCATTTATGGGGAGTTATGCTCAGAAATTAAAAAACCCGGCATTTTCAGTAGGCGGGACAATGAAAGTCATTCGTCGGAAGATCGGTTCATTTGCCGGTGCCTGGGGATTTGGGGCAGATGCAGGCGCCCAGTACCGCAAAGGCGCGCTGATGCTCGGCATTCAGGGCCGCGACCTTACTACCACCTTCAATGCCTGGTCATTTGATTTCACAGAGGATATTCGCAGCACCTGGGATACCACAGGCAATGCACTCCCGGTCAGTAATATCGAAATTACAAAGCCCAGTTTTGTGTTTGGAGGAGCCTATAAATTTAAACTTGGGAAAGAAACAACGCTTACCCCGGCGCTAGATCTGGTTTGGACCACTGATGGTCAACGCAACGTTCTGATCAGTTCAAAGGCGATTAGTATTGATCCGCGGTTTGGCGTGGAAATGGATTACAAGAAATTTTTGCAGATCCGCGTTGGGGTCGGTAATTTTCAACGGGTAAAAGATGATTTTAATCCTGCAAAAGAGAATCTTTCCATGCAGCCTAATTTTGGCGTAGGCCTTCGTTTTGGCCGTGTAAAAATTGATTACGCACTTACAGACATTGGCAATGTTTCAGCAGTGCAGTATTCGCATATTTTTTCTTTGCTGGTTGACTTTAAAGAGAAAAAGGCGAAAGGAGGGAATTAGAATTAAGTTACAAGTAGTAAGGGAGCGCACAGACCTCGCCCCCTCGCTACTTTCAACTTGATACTTTTAACTTGAAACTTTATTCTTGTAACTTTATTCTTGCCAACTCAAGCGCCTTTTCCAGTTGCTGTTCCTCAGAAAGTAAGGTATTGTCAATAACTACCGCATCGTCTGCTTTCCGTAGCGGGCTATCTGCGCGGCTGGAATCAATTCGGTCTCGCTCAAGCAGGTTACGTTGGATATCTTCCCATTCTCCGTCAATACCTTTGGAGGCTAATTCAAGGTGGCGACGGCTGGTTCGCACATCGGCATCTGCCAAAAGATAGATCTTTAACTCGGCGTCTGGGAATACCACAGTGCCAATGTCGCGCCCATCGGATACAATTTGCCTGCGCTTTCCCATGGCTTGTTGTTGTGCTACCATCGCCCGACGTACGGCTGAAAGTGCGGATACTGGGCTTACATGGTCGTTTACGCTCATTTCACGTATATCGTGCTCAACATCTCTTCCATTGAGAAAGGTTCGGTTCTGTCCGTCAATCCGCTCGAAGTGAATCTCGATGTGCTGTAAAGCATCGGCGACTGCCTCTGGGTTTTCGTAATCAATGTTGTTTTCCAAAAAATAAAGGGTCACGGCCCGGTACATTGCCCCTGAATCGAGGTAAGCGTAGTGGAGTGATTTGGCGAGTGATTTGGCGAGGGTGCTTTTACCACAGGAGGACAAGCCGTCAATGGCGACAATAATTCGTTTCATATTCGACGGCAAAAATGGAAATTTTTTAGGGATTATTTCAGCGCAGTGTTACCGTAGTTTCTTTATTTTAAAACACTAAGGAACTAAGCTACACTAAGGGTTACATACCTTAAACCCCTCTTATACTTAGTGATGCTTAGTTCCTTAGTGTTTTAAAAACCCTCGAATTTTTCAAAATTCAATTTCAAAGCAGCCCGCATCAGGCATCGTACCATCCCGCATTTTCCCATCCAGATCCAGCTCAATGCCGGGTACAGGAATCGCAAAGCGGTTAGCAATAGAGTGCAGGGTGTCCAGGTGGAAATTGGACTTGCTTATATTTGTAAATATCGTGTCTTGTCCATCCGCCATGATGCAAGGCTGGCAATGGTCGGGAAAATCTGGATAACCCGTTGGCTTGATCAGATCTTTGACCCGTACAATGCAGTTTTTTAACTGGTAGTCAAATAGGGTAGGGTCGTTCATGCGGTCGAAAAGCGTGATCTGGTCGGTTCGGCTTCCGAATAAAATGCAATTCTGGAAATGCGCCTGGAGTTTGTTCGACTCAAAAAGCCCGCAGGTTGCATCCAGACAAAGGGCGTTGCCCATACGGAGCGCTTCGCCATCTACACCATAACTTGCCACGGTACAATATGTAAAATCGTACTCGCCGCCGTATTCCAGTTGAATTCCGTAGCCAGTATTTGAATAAAAGAGGCAATTATCAGCCGTTATTTTAGCGTGAATACCGATGAGACCGCTGCTGGCTGTGTTGTATATCTGGGTGTTTCGAAGGGTCAGTTCTGCCGCAGAATCCACCCGAATACCAATGATGGAATTCCGTACAATACAATGGTTGATGCTATGTCCTGTGGTGCCTGCCTGCAGCCAAAGTCCTGTCCATTGTCCGGGATCTTCGTCAAATTCAGATTCCAGACGGTCGCCTTCAAAAATGACCGGTGCATCTATTGTTCCATCTACGATCAGTTTGCCCTGGCCGACGAAGGCAATAAAGCCGTCGTTGTAGCGCTGTGTGATGCCTGCGGTGTCCACATATTTTCCCAGGCCGCCATGCACATACACCCGGGTGCCTTTTGCGATCCGCAGCGTACAAGAGTCAATGACCAGAACGCCATAGATGACATAGGGCTTTGGGTCGTCCCAAACAATTTCGCCACCATTGCAGCTCAGGCCTACTGCTCCGCCTGCGCCAAAGCGCGAAGGAATGTAGTTGGCGTTTTGCCCAAAGGCCTCCAGCACCACTTTCTGCACATTCCCGTTGGTCTCGAACACCACATTTTCTTCGATCACGAAGGGCGAGGAGATGTCCGTTGGGTTCACGGTTACATCCGCAAAAACGTACATGCTGTCGTTCGGGGCGATTTCCAGATTTTCCAGATCGTCGCTGCTGACACCATCCACGTTCAGGTTGAAGCGTGAGTTTGTGCCGTTTTCAAGGTAGAGTTTCGAGATCCGAATGCTCTTATTGTGGTGATTGTAGATCTTAAAATAACGCGTTGCAGAGCCCAATTGGGTAAAAACGGTATCAAAATGCAGCGTGTCGGTGCTGAATTCCAGTTTGTCCGCCGGGCTGGAGGTAAACTTTTCTTTCTGGCAAAACGCCAGAAAAAGCGGGAGAAGTAGAAGACCAAAAAGGAAACGCATCATTTTATGGGTGGCCAGAGATTTTAAAACAGGGAGGCAAAAGTACGCTTGAGCGTTGGGGTTTTAACCATGTAGTGTGTTTGAGGTTTTTTTAACCACATAGTTCACATAGTTCACATAGCACACATAGTTTTCAAGCGCATCTAAAAACTATGTGTACTATGTGAACTATGTGGTTAATTTAATAAAACATGCTCTACATGGTTAACCCCCCAAAAACCGCCATTAGCAAACAAGGTACTACCCAAATTTATACCTTTGCCAGGCTTCCAAACAGACATGGCTCCAGGATGGTCTTTTGAACGGACTTAAAGTTTTTAACGTGACATACACAGCCCGGATAAATCAATTTTTGACTCCCAAAAGACAACAATGGCTGGGCGCATTGGCGGCAGTCGTGTTTCTGCTGTTGTTGGCACGCCCCATTTTCAAAGACTATTTCACGAAGCCCAATTCGATGATGTATTCCTTTGGGGGCGATGCACTGATGTTGTACTACAACACGACCTTCCACACCCGTTACGACCATGGATCCATGCTACGGAGCATGAATTACCCGGATGGTGAATATATCTATCTGACAGATGCCCAGGGCTCATGGTCGAATGCTTTACAATGGATCAACCGACATGTCACAGATATTGCCGGGCAAACGGTAGGCTTTGTCAACGGGCTCAATTTGTACTTGCTTTTTGCAGCGGTGGTGCTGCTTTTTTTTCTGTTGAGGGCCTTAAAGGTTCACCTGTTTACGGCGATTCTATTTGCCCCGATGATCTTATTGCTGGCGCCGCAGGTCCGGCGTTTGAGCGGGCATTTTGGCCTGGCCTATCCGTTTTTGATTCCCATGGCCATGTTGTGGTTTTTGAGGAAATACAGGCTGGGGCGTCTGGAAAAACGCGATGCACTGATGCTGGGTGTTTCCACCTTTTTTACATTCAACAATCCATATACGGGATTTAATGTCAACTTTTTCCTTCTATTAGCAGGAATACTGGTTTTTGTCTTTGAAGGATTTAAGCTTAAAAACTGGAAGCGCCCGGCCATTATTTCTGGCATGGGACTTTTTGTGCTTGGGCTGGTTTTTCTCGATTTCAAGCTATTTGACCCGGTAAACGACCGTTTGAATCCGCAGTGGGGCTTCTTTGATTACCACGCAACTTTTGAAGGGCTTTTTCATCCACCCAATTCCATCCTGTACGATTGGCTGAAGCACAACAATTTCAAGATACCGGAGATCGAGTTTGAAGCGATGCTCAACGTCGGGATCGTCACGACGGTAGCGTTGGCTGTGATGTTGCTCATGACTTTTGCAGCTCCGTTTTTTCGTCAAAACAAACCCAGCCTGCAGCGGCTCGTGCCGGAACACCGCATTTTATTAGGCGCCTCTATTTTGTTGTTTTTACTTGCGGCCAATACAAGTCTCATCAAAATACCGCCGGCATGGCTGGAGGAAAATTTCAGCTGGCTGACCATGTTCAAGGCTTCCGGTCGACTGGGTTGGACCTTTTATTTCGCCCTGACAGTGACTGCAGTGGTGTTTATCGATCGCCTGTTTCGGGTGACCTCTCCCTGGTTTATGGCGTCCTTGTTTTCGTTATCGGTTGCCGGGCTTTGGAATGCAGAAATCAATCAATACATCAAGCCGGTATTCAAAGATTCCTTTCAAGCCAATTATTTTGACGCGGCACATGAGCAGGAAATATTTGATGTTCTGCGTCAAAACAAGATAGAGATCACGGATTACCAGGCGATGCTTTGCCTGCCGAAAATGATGGCCTGGTCGGATAAAATACTGTCTGACATCAATTTCAGAACGCAGCTCTATGGCACCCGACTTTCAGTGGCCACAGGTTTGCCGATGGTCAATTCGATGCTTTCCCGAATCGGTTTGCAACATACCCTGGAGCGCGTGCAGATGCTTTCAAACCCATTGGTGGAACGGACGCTGCTCCAAAAATTCCCTAATCAAAAGGATATCCTCCTGTTGGTCGGATCGGATGCCATTCCGGAACTCAAAAATGGCGAAAAATATCTGACAGACATTTCCGAGCAGGTCGCTGAAACCAAGGACTTTTCCCTCTATCGACTGCGTCTGGCCGATCTGGCAAACAGCAGGGCGATCCAGGACGCAAAATCTGTGTTTCAGAGCGGTAAATCCTCTGCCCCCAGCCTTCATTTAGGCTATGATGAGGCTCCTTCAAGTCAGGCTTTATATGGCGCAGGAAGCCACCAGGTCAAAGCTAAAGAGGATGACATTTATGATTTTGTATCTCCTTTTGAGCGCGATACCCAAATGGTGTTTTCGGGCTGGACATGTTTGGATAAAGGCAAATGGAGCTCCGGGTTCTGGCTGCTCAGTGTTCGTGATGCATCTGGGGCTGAATTGCAAAACATCAAGCTGGAAAGCAGAAAATCCAACGATGTACAGGATAGTTGGATCCGGTCTGAAGCCCGATTTCCCCTGCCTCGCGGGGCGCATCTTCAGATCAAAACATTTGGCTACAAACCCATGCTGGTAGATGAGGTGATGCTTTGGCCTGTGGGCGTTTCCCCGATTGTAAACGATCCCAATTCGCAGACATTTTTGTTTGAGAACTTCAAGATCAGGAAGTGACCGACCAGAAATCAGACGTTTAATTTTGGTGTCCCCACCACAAGAAACCTTGTATAAACACCTCATGAAAAATGAATTCCAGATCGGTTCAATTGCTTTTTTTCTGTTGGTTTCTGTCATGCCTGTCTGCTCAGGCCCAGGATACCCTGTATTATGATAAAAATTATGAACCAACTGGTTCAAGGATACTGGCACACTACATGGAGATCAAGAAGTGTGCGGCCGATAATGAAGACAAATGTTCCATTGCTGTTTTTTCCCTGGATAGCAATCGGATCCTGTTCAATTGGCGATATAGCGATTATGAAAACGGGATCCTGCATGGCCGCTGCAGCCGGTGGTATTTAAGCGGTGGGCTCCATGAAGAAACAACCTTTGAACAGGGAAAAAAAAACGGCCTGGAAAAAAGCTTTTATCGAAATGGAACCCTAAAAAAAGAATTGCTTTGGGAGCTGGATTCACTCAAAAAAGGAGCTTTTTTCAATGAAGATGGAACTCCTAAAACAGCACTTTTTAAGGAGGATCTGGGCGAATATGAAGAGCAGGAAGAACCTTCCTTTCCGGGCGGTCTCCAGGCAATGTATATCTATTTGAGTCGAAATGTTGAATATCCGGAAGAAGCAAAGGAAAATGGCTGGTCAGGGAGGGTTATTTTGACTTTTGTGGTCGGGAAAGACGGGAAGATCTCTGAAGTAAATGTAGTGGAGACCCCTCAGCCTGTTTTAGCAAAAGCCGTAGTTTATGTCGTCAATAAAATGCCCCGCTGGACGCCTGGCCGGGTAAGTGGTATTCCGGTTAGGGTTCGCTATACCATGCCTTTTAAGTTTAAACTGGAGTAAAATGTTGCGGCCCATTAGAATTGCCACACTCCGGGGCTGCGCTGCAGGTATCATTCCCTTACCTTTGTCCATCAAATTTTTACAAACCGCCCACTCCGTTCGTATGGGGCACGGCACCCGACTCTAGTATGGCCGGGCTAAACACATTTTTTCATGATCAACATCACATTCCCCGACGGCAACATTCGTCAGTATGCCGCCGGAACCACTTCGCTGGACGTAGCGAAAAGCATCAGCGAGGGCCTGGCCCGCGTGGTGCTGGCAGCTTCTGTCAATGGAGAAATCCGTGATCTGAGTCGCCCGATCGACGCAGATTGCACGATCAATTTCCACAAATGGGAAGACAAAGAAGGCAAGCAAACCTTCTGGCACTCTTCGGCGCACTTGCTGGCCGAAGCCATCGAAGCGCTGCACCCTGGTACCAAATTCGGCATCGGACCAGCGATTGAAAATGGTTTTTACTACGACATTGACTCAGGCGACAAGCCCCTGACCTTTGCCGACCTGCCTGCCATTGAGCAAAAAGTGCTCGAGCTGGCGCGTCAGAAAAGCGAGTATATCCGGACGGAAGTCTCTAAAGCAGATGCCATTAAGTATTTCACCGAAAAAGGCGATCAGTACAAACTCGAGCTCATCGATGGCTTACAGGATGGACAGATCACCTTTTATCAGCAAGGCAATTTCACCGATCTCTGCAAAGGACCACACATCCCAAGCACGGAGACCATCAAAGCGGTGAAGATCCTCAACCTCGCCGGAGCTTACTGGCGTGGGGATATTGAGCGCCAGCAACTGACCCGCGTCTATGCCATCACGTTCCCGAAACAAAAGGAACTGGAGGAATATCTGACCCTTCTGGAAGAAGCCAAAAAACGCGACCACCGCAAGCTCGGTGCAGAACTCGAACTGTTCATGTTCTCCGAAAAAGTAGGTTCCGGCCTGCCGCTCTGGTTGCCAAAAGGCACGGCAGTACGTCAGCGCCTGGAAGACTTTTTGAAGAAAGAACAGATCAAACGCGGCTACCAGCCAGTGATCACCCCACATATCGGCTCAAAAAAACTGTATGTCACTTCCGGTCACTGGGAGAAATACGGCAAGGATTCGTTCCAGCCCATCATGACCCCGCAAGACGGCGAGGAGTTCCTGTTGAAGCCGATGAACTGCCCCCACCACTGTGAAATATACGGGTACCGCCCGCGCTCTTATCGGGAGTTGCCAGTGCGTATTGCGGAGTTTGGTACGGTGTACCGCTACGAAATGTCGGGTGAATTGCATGGCCTCACCCGGGTACGAGGCTTTACGCAGGATGATGCGCACATTTTCTGTACGGAAGACCAGCTCAAAGAAGAGTTTCTCGGGGTACTGGAATTGACGCGTTATGTATTGGCTAAACTGGGCTTTGAGAAATTCACTGCCCAGATCAGTCTCCGTGACCAGCACGACCGTGCAAAATACATCGGCAGCGAAGAAAACTGGGAAAAAGCAGAACAGGCCATTATTGATGCGGTTGCAGAAGTGGGCCTGGATGCCGTAAAAGAATACGGCGAGGCAGCATTCTACGGCCCGAAACTTGACTTTATGGTGAAAGATGCGCTGGGTCGCTCCTGGCAACTCGGTACCATTCAGGTAGACTATAACCTTCCTGAGCGTTTCGACCTGACCTATATCGGCGCTGATAACGCAGAGCACCGTCCGGTGATGATCCACCGGGCGCCATTTGGTTCGATGGAGCGTTTCATGGGCGTATTGATCGAGCACTGTGCGGGTAAATTCCCACTCTGGTTATCGCCGGAGCAATTTGCCATCCTGCCAGTGTCTGATAAGTTTGTGGAATATTCCTACCAGGTCAAGCAGGCCCTCGAAACACAAGACCTGCGCGGCGTGGTAGACGACCGCAATGAGACCATCGGTCGTAAGATCCGCGACAACGAACTCAAGCGCATCCCGTTCCTGTTGATCGTAGGGGAGAAAGAAGTGGAAGCTGGCACGGTGAGCGTGCGGAAGCAGGGAGAGGGCGATCAGGGAGCTGTTTCTATTGCGGCGTTTGCAGAAATGGTGAAGGGTCTGTTGTAACGCGGATTTCGCGAATCAGGCGGATTGCGCGGATATGCGTTTTAGAAATTCAATAGTCCGGCGAAGTAGACTTCGCCGGACTGTTATTGCAAAGTAAAGAATCAGATGTATTTTTGAGGCAAGAAATCTCTATCTTCAATGACTGCACAAATTCAACCGATTTATTTGCCTTTACAATTCAACCAGATTCTGGAAATTGTAAAGCAACTCAGCACTGCCGAACGGCAAAAACTCTTGCACTTTCTATTGGGCACCCAACCCGAAAAAGAGGATGCAACACTTACACACTTCGCAAGCGAACAGGTGTTGGCGCAAGATTGGCTCACCGAAAAAGAAGACGAAGCATGGCAAGATTTATAAAAGGTGAGGTCGTAGTCATTCCTTTTCCATTTTCAGATTTGACAGGTAGCAAGCGTCGCCCTGCTTTGGTGCTCGCTGACTTACCTGGCAATGATATCATCCTTTGTCAAATCACCTCCCAAAACTCGCCGAAAGACCCGTTTGCCATTCCGGTCAACTTTGACGATTTCGAACTGGGGGCGCTTCCTGTGCTTTCTAATATTCGCCCCAATCGCATTTTTACAGCAGATAAAAATTTGATTATCAAGACGGCGGGCAAAATATCCGCACTGGTTCACCAAAGGGTTATAGATAGGGTGGTGGATATTATCAGGATATAAATGAAGTGGCTGCATTCTAAAAAACAGCGCTAAAGACTTGGGGGCCTTTCGCGCCGTTTTTTGTACCGGCGGCTTTAGCCGCAGGATGTCAGGTGGGAAGTAAAATTTTGAAATTGCACGAAATGTGGGCGCAAATATTCATCCCCGTTATTTCGTTTTTTCATATTGATATTACGGGCAAAAATAAAAGAATTTACTATTTTAAAGCTTTTTTCCGCTACGCCAGGTATTCCGCAAGCATTTCAAAGCTCCTTTCTTGCCGTACTCGGGTCTTTTTTTGACCCTGCGCCACTTCCATGAGTACCCAAGCAAATGTACGAATCAAACGTTGTTGCTAATGTTTCCCGAGCCGCCAAGTGTTCAGCATTCTGGCCATGCAGATTTACTCGAAAAGGGAATCGCTGACAGATGGAACAGAGGCGCTCTTGTAGGTTTGTTCCTCATCCTGGAACCCTGCTGGAGTGGCGCTGGGTCAAAAAAGGACCCTAGCGAGGCGGGGGAGCAGCCTTGGTTTGCTTGGAGGAACACCTGACGGGGCGGAAATCAGCCATTTTGAGATTTCATCGCTGTTTAACATTTGAAAACTGGTTTTCTTTTATGTACTTTTTATCAGTTTCAAATTGCCTTCCAACTGAAATGCCACGGATTGTTGTAAAGGTCGAGTCTGTTATCAATGCAAGATTTTCATAAAACAATCCTTCAAACTCCCACTTTATACCATGTTGTTCATCTCTCCAATATTGTTTCTTTAGTGCTGAAACATGAATAGCATGAAAAAATGATGACCAATAAAATAGTGAAGAGCTTCATAAAGTATGGTTTTAGTGTATGGGGTTGGCTTTTATAACAACCCCATACACAAATTTGACTAATTACAATTGGAAGCTGGAGCACTTCCACCAGTAGTATTCCTTGTCGCCCCTGATGGTAAAGGATAATTGTTTCGAAGGTCTTGTCCTAATTGAGACGGAGCAAGTCCTTCGACATGACACCCCGTACCAAGAGGCATGTCTAATGAAACAACATTGGTAGCGGGGATATTCAATCCTAGCTGATTTAATTTTTCCACTGCAAACGTAGAGCAATTATAATCACTTAATTTATAAAGAGGTGCAAACGGCTGAGATTTTCTGCCCCGCTAGGTATTCCCCTAGCCCAAACACGAATTAAATGGTGGCAGCCGTCCTCGTCGTGCCAAGTGTGAGTCAAAAAAGCCATTTAAGCTCCGGGAAGTGATCTTAAGTATAACCTCGGCGGGGACATTAATTTTTACAGCTAAAAACCTGGGGAGGGTTTAAAGAAGACCACACACGGCGGAATTGGGTAGGGACTTGACATGATTTTTTACCAATTATTCCAGGCCCGCACCTTGTAATTCGTTCGATCCTGATTCTCTTGCCCACCATAAATCAGGGTTTTTACCTTCACTCTTTCAGCTGCCAATCCTGAGAAATAATCCATGCCTTTGAAAAGGGCTGGCAGGATGGTTTGAGTAGATTTTACTTCAAAAAGTTCGAACATCTGACCACTTTTGGAAAGCAGGTCCACTTCGTTGCCCAGCGTATCACGCCAAAACCAATATTCTTTCAAACGATATTGATGGTGGTTTTGTTTGAGAAATTCTGCTACGATAAGGTTTTCAAAAAGGCTACCCAAAAGAGTTGGATTATCCAGGTCGGCAGGCTGGCGTAAGTTGAGCAAAAAGCAAGCAAGACCTGTATCATAGAAATACAACTTGGGTGTTTTGCTGATTCGTTTGTTGAAATTTTGATAGTAGGGCTGTAACTGGAATACAATGTAACTGCTTTCTAAGACCGACAGCCACGATTTGGCGGTTGGTTGCGAGATGCCACACTCATTTGCCAGATTACTCAGATTAAGAAGTTGACCTGTGCGGGCCGCACAAAGCGCAAGAAAATTTCGAAAAAGCCGCAAATCCTGTACCCTCGAGAGTTCCCGAACATCCCGGTCAATATAGGTTTGAAGGTAATTGGAATAGAAAACTGGTGCTTCGATGTTGCGGGCATAAATGGCGGGATAACAACCTTTAAGCAATTGCACTTTCCAATCGTTGGACAAAAGATCCGCTTCGCGCAATTCATGAAAATCCAGCGGGAGCAACTTGAACAAGGCCACCCGCCCCGCCAAACTTTGTGTGATACTGCTCATCAGGTGGAAATTTTGCGAGCCAGACAAGATAAACTGCCCCATTTTTCCGCTTTTATCTACCGCTGTTTGCAGATAAGAAAAAAGCAAAGGTACCCGCTGCGCTTCATCGAAAATGACGCGTTCGGGATACTTTTTTAGAAAACCGATCGGGTCATTTTCTGCAAAGCTCCGTAGGTCGGTGTCCTCCAGCGACAAGTACTGGTAGTCGGGAAAAATCTTTTTTAAAAGTGTGGTTTTGCCCGATTGGCGTGGACCTGTCAGTGCCAATATGGGGTATTTGGGCAATAATTCCCGCAAACGGGCTTCTATTTGACGTGCTACGAACATCGTTTAAAAAGCCCAAAGTTGGTAAAATTTTGAATTTGCAGAGAAATTATTTTGAATTTACACGAAATAAAATTTGAATTTACGCAAAGAACCGCCTTCCTCCCCACCCCAAATTACTACGGCGCGAAAGGCAATAAGCCCTTCGCGCCGTTTTAGTATGCCCGGGAAATGGGCAATACAACTCAGCCGTTAATACTCGTCTTCGTTGAAAAAGAAGTCGTCGTGGCGCGGATAATCCGGCCAAATATCTTCAATGCTTTCGTATAGCTCGCCATCGTCTTCCAGTTCTTCCAGATTTTCGATGACTTCGGCAGGGGAGCCGGAGCGTATGGCGTAGTCAATTAGTTCGTCTTTTGAGGCTGGCCACGGAGCCTCTTCTAAGTAGGAGGCCAGTTCGAGTGTCCAATACATAAGTCTTACTCTTTTAGAAGGTTTAGGAAGATTTGATCAAAGAATGAGCATGGCATCGCCGTAGCTGAAAAAGCGGTACTTTTCTTTTACAGCCTGGTGGTAAGCTTCCATGACTAAGTCGAAGCCGCCAAAAGCTGCGATCATAATGAGCAGGCTTGACTTCGGAAGGTGGAAGTTGGTGACCATGCAATTGGCAATGCTAAATTCGTAAGGAGGGTAAATGAATTTATTGGTCCAGCCTTCCACTTGTTTCAGCATACGGTCTGCACTTACAGATGTCTCAATAGAGCGCATCGTAGTTGTCCCAATGGCGCACACTTTTTTATCGGCCATGATACTTTTATTGACCGTCTCCGCTGCTGCCTGTGTGATTTTGAAATACTCTGCCTCCATCTTGTGTTTGGACAGATCTTCCACGTCTATGGTGCGAAAAGTACCCAAACCAATGTGCAGGGTGAGTTCTGCAAAATTAATTCCTTTGAGTTCGAGTCGTTTCATCAGCTCCCGGCTAAAGTGCAGGCCAGCTGTTGGAGCCGCTACGGCACCCAATTCTTTGGCGTAAATCGTTTGGTAGCGCTCGCGGTCGATGGCTTCAGGCTCTCTTTCTATATACTTAGGCAGCGGCGTGTTACCGAGTTTGACGAGTTCGTTGATGAACTCTTCATCTGTACCATCAAAAAGGAAACGAATGGTACGCCCGCGGGAAGTGGTGTTGTCTACAACCTCCGCAATCAGCGCATCATTGCCATGCTCGTCTTCAAAATAGAGCTTGTTGCCTACGCGAATTTTACGGGCAGGATCTACGAGCACGTCCCAGAGACGAGCCTCGTGATTGAGTTCACGGAGCAGAAATACTTCAATCTTCGCGCCGGTTTTTTCTTTTTGTCCAAAAAGTCTTGCGGGAAAAACCTTCGTATTGTTGAAGATCATCGTATCCCCTTCGCTAAAGTAGCCGAGGATATCTTTGAAAACCTTATGCTCAATTTTTCCTGTTTTGCGGTGTAACACCATGAGGCGGCTTTGGTCGCGCTCATCAGCAGGATACTGGGCCACCAATTCGGTGGGAAGGTCAAAGTTGAACTGAGATAGTTTGGTACGCATAGTTTATTTGTCAGGCTGTTGGGGCAATTTAATTTTTCTTATAAACCTTTTTTCAGCGCAGTAAGCGTTGTTTTAATTTTGAAAAAAAGATTTTTCCAGAAAAAAAATAGGTTTTTTACAAAAAACCTAAGGTTTGCAAAATTGTACTCCAACCTAAACGGCTGCAAAAGTAAAATTTCCAAACAAACAAGAAGGTTTTGAAAAGAATTTCTGCGTGCAGCAGGAAAAATAGTACGTACAGAACTGCTAATTCTGGCAATTCTGTACGTCTTTACCTACTCTTATCCTACTGGTATACTTTTCTCAGATTTTTTACGCTCAAAATCTTTGAGGTAAACTTTACGCAAGCGGATGCTTTTGGGCGTTAGTTCCACGTACTCATCTTCTTGAATGTACTCGAGGGCTTCTTCAAGGGTAAAGCGTTGGGCGGGTGTGATAGATGTTTTATCGTCTGCACCCGAAGCACGGTGGTTGGTCAGTTTTTTACTCTTGGTCACGTTGATGACCAAATCCATTGGGCGGTTATTTTCGCCAATTACCTGTCCTTCATACACCTCTTCACCTGGTTCGATAAAGAAGGTGCCGCGGTCTTGCAGGTTGTCAAGCGAATAAGCAAATGCATTACCATTCTCCATAGAGATCAGCGAGCCGTTTTGACGGCCACCGATGTCGCCACGCCAAGGCTCGTAGGCCTTAAAACGGTGGGTCATGATCGCCTCACCCTGCGTAGCGGTAAGGATGTTGGACCGCAGTCCGATGATGCCGCGTGCAGGAATCTCAAAACGCAACAGGAATCGGTCGCCTTTTGGCTCCATGCTAAGCATTACACCCTTGCGACGGGTTACGTATTCAATACACTTGCCGCTGGTAGATTCCGGCACGTCAATCGAGAGTTCTTCGATTGGTTCGCACTTTTGGCCATTGATCACTTTAACAATAACGCGTGGTTGACCAATTTGAAGTTCATACCCTTCGCGACGCATGGTCTCGATTAGGATAGAAAGGTGCAAAACACCTCGTCCGAACACCATAAAGGAATCGGCAGAGTTGGTTTCCTCCATGCGCATCGCCAGGTTTTTCTCGAGTTCTTTTTCCAGGCGTTCGCGAACGTGACGGCTGGTTACAAATTTGCCTTCTTGTCCGAAAAATGGAGAATCATTGATAGTGAAGAGCATCGACATGGTTGGCTCGTCGATCGAAATCGGTGCGAGTGCCTCTGGATTTTCATTGTCGGCAATGGTATCACCGATTTCAAAGCCGTCTACCCCTACTACAGCACAAATGTCGCCAGCTTCAACTTCTTTCACTTCTTTCTTGGCTAAGCCATCAAACACAAACAATTGTTTGATGCGGTGCTTAAGCATTCGACCGTCTTTTTTGCAAAGTGTGACGGCTTGGTTTGCCACCAGTTTTCCACGCAAAAGGCGACCTACTGCAATACGACCGATAAAGGTTGAAAAGTCAAGGGAAGTCACCAGCATTTGGGTGTTTCCTTCGGCTATTTTTGGCTCTGGAATGTATTTGACAATGTCTTCAAGTAGGACAGAGATGTCCGTGGCTGGGTTTTTCCAGTCGTGTGCCATCCAGTTGTTTTTGGCGGAGCCAAATACGACCGGAAAGTCCAATTGTTCTTCATTGGCCTCCAGGGAGAACATAAGGTCAAATACCTGCTCGTGCGCCCAATCAGGGTTGCAGTTGGGTTTGTCTACCTTGTTAATAACTACTATAGGCTTTTTGCCCATTTCCAATGCTTTCTGCAGTACGAAACGGGTCTGCGGCATTGGGCCTTCAAAGGCATCTACGAGGAGAAGCACACCATCTGCCATATTAAGCACGCGCTCCACCTCGCCGCCAAAGTCAGCGTGACCAGGGGTGTCGATCACATTGATCTTGATCCCTTTAAAGTTGATGGAAACGTTTTTGGAAAGAATGGTGATGCCACGCTCACGCTCCAGGTCATTGTTGTCAAGCATAAGGTCGCCGGTCACCTCGTGATCCTTGAAGATCTGGGAGGCGAGGATCATTTTGTCCACCAGGGTGGTTTTACCGTGGTCTACGTGGGCGATGATTGCGACGTTGCGAATATTCATTATGGAAACTAATTTATGAGCAAAGACGATTTGAAAATCGTGGTTTTTAAAAATGATATTTGGAGACCGCTTGCTTTTTGAATGGATGAAAGAATTTTAGTTGATAAAAAATTAAATTATCCAAATTTTCAAGAAAAAATCAGGTTTTTCAAAACGGGTCGCAAAAGTATGTTTTTTTCCCGCAGAAAAAAAGCATCGGCGGACAAGTATTTGTTAATAATAGGCGAAGCGCAGTCAAAGTTTGGGAAAATTGAGTTTTAGAAGCCTTTTTCAAAATTTAATTTTTGAGGATTTTGGGTGGGGGTGAACAGTAATTGTTGACATTCAACTGATTCCTTTTTGTCCAAAAGCCCCATTTTTCACACAAAAGATAGTTGCCTGGATAAAAAGTACGCTATCTGAATGTTACAAGGTATTATTCACCCGTACCGTAGTATGCTGTTTTCAGCACAAGCTTACCTTTAGGCATTATCAGCCCTTTTTATGCTTCACAATAACGTAATTTAGCAACTTTAAGTTGTAGGTAATGTTTAAAGCCTCTAAAAAATAGTACAATGATTCTCCTACTTTGGTTTTTCCCCCAATTTTTTCAACCTGAACTTCAGGTAATGTTTAGCAATCTCCTCGAGGTGAAAGGCAATTTGTATGTGGCCGTCTACGATCGGGAGGGTTCTTTTTTGAAAAGCGATCAAATGTGTGCGAATAAGATCGTGCCAATTAGACACACGGGTACGATGAAGGTATCCCTGGGTAATTTGCCACCCGGCAGATACGCCGTCAGTTGTTTCCATGACATGAATGGCAACGGGAAACTTGACACCAATTGGGCAGGTATCCCTACCGAACCGTACGGGTTCTCCAACAATGCCCGGCCCAAATTTCGTCCCCCACATTGGGCAGAAGCAGCTTTTGATTTGAATGCAACGGGAGGACTGATCTCGGTCCGGCTGGAAGAATGGTGAAATAATTAACTTGGTTAATGGAGCTAATGTGGGGTTCCTGCCTAAGTCTGGGATTTGTTTGGAAAAAGAGAAAAGCTTAAGTCGCCCGAGTACAAATCACATTGAGCTCATTAATCACATTATAAAAGCGGTTTCAACACTTTCCAGACATTCTCTGCCACAATTTTCTGACCTTTCACATTCGGGTGAATGCCATCGGGCAAATTAAGTTCTGGCATGCCGCCCACATTTTCAAGTAGGAAAGGAATAAGCGATACTCCTTGACTTTTTGATAGAGCGGGGTACATATCCCGGAAGGCATTGGTATAAGCGGCGCCGAGATTGGGTGGCGCCAGCATTCCGGCCAGGATTATTTTGCAGGTGGGATATTTTGCTTTTACTTTTTCCAGTATGATTTCCAGGTTCTTTTTGGACGCTGTTACGGGTAAGCCCCGAAGCGCGTCGTTGCCGCCTAATTCCAGAAAAAAGATATCTACAGGCTGTTGCAATACCCAGTCGATCCGGTTGACGCCATCTGCAGTCGTTTCACCGCTGAGTCCGGAGTTAACGCAGGTATAAGACAATTTCAGGGAATCTAGTCTGAATTGTAACAGCGCGGTGAAACCCTGTTCGGGGGATAGCTGGTAGGCTGCTGTAAGGCTGTTGCCAAAAAAGACGATGTTCTTTTTAGCGGCTGGCACAGGCAGGTCTTTTGCTTGAACAGGGATATTGCCGGCGTTTTTGGTGGGCTCCGATTGACAGGCCCAGAGACTTAGGCATAGGATCGAGAGGGTTAAGATGCTGTTTATTTTCATGTTGTTATAGTCTGAAACGATCAGAAAAGTTGAAACAACGCAAAGTGCTAAGGGTTTCTTGCCCAATGATATTTTATGAATTTATACATTTACCCCGTACTTCACCAAACATTCCTTTCTTATGTACGAACTCACCAAGACCCCTTTTGGCAAATATACGCGCTTTGACCTGCGAAGCCCGCTGACAGGCAATGGTTTCAGCATTGTGCCAGGCGCTGGTGCAAATGTGCTGGACATTCAGTTTGGAAACCAAAGTATTCTCGACGGACATACCACTCCAGAGGAACTAACAGCCGGAAAATGGGGTAAAAGCACGGTCCTGTTTCCTTTCCCCAACCGTCTGGACGGCGGCAAATACACATGGCTTGGCAAAAAATACCAGTTTCCAATCAATAACGAGGATACCAATAATGCTATTCACGGTTTCGTGCGGGAGGAAGCATTTGAAACGGAGTTCGTTTTTTTAGGACAGGACCTGGCCAGTATCCGTTGTTACTTTGATTATGCTGGCGATCGGGATTGTTACCCCTTTCCATTCTCCCTGGAAATTGAATTTACGATCCACGACTCCGGGAAATTCGAAATGCAGGTAGAAGTGATTAATCTGCACAGTACGGCCATTCCCATGGGCTTTGGCTGGCACCCTTATTATCGGCTCGCCCATCGGGCTGACCTGCACCGGCTCAAATTGCCTGCCTGCGAAAAAGTGGACATCAATGACCGAATGATTCCTACCGGGACTTCCACCCCTTTCCAGGCATTTCATGCGCTCAAGAAGGTGGAAGATACCTTTTTAGACAATTGTTTTCAATATGCCAAGTCTTCGGGTACTTACCAGCTGACCCTTCAGGGTGAAGGGCAGACGCTGAGTATGAAAGCTTCGGCAGCGGAATTTCCATTTTTTCAGGTATTCACCCCACCGCATCGGGAGAGTATTGCCCTTGAGCCGATGAGCTGCAATGTGGATGTATTTACCAATCTGCAAGGGCTGGTGAGTCTGGAGCCAGAGGAGGTATGGAAGGGGAAGATGAGTTTGCAGTATGCGGTGGAGCACTAAGAGAGGATGGATTCCGATTTAGAGGGGATCACGGGGCGAACATACGAGACACGGATTTTTTGTTTGCTTCGCAAACATCGAGGATGTATGATAATATTGTGTTCCATCCCTTCATATACGCTTTCTCAGGATTCATACGTTTGTATTATCAAACCAAATCCTTTTAGCATGAGTCGTTTTCCTTACCTTCTTGGTCTCCTATTTATATACGCTCCCGATACCTCCAAGGCTCAGAACCTGATCCAAAACGGAAGCTTTGAGGAGCATGGCGAACAAAAGTGCCTGACATGCAATATGTTGTACGGTCAGTATCCAAGTATAGTTTATCACTGGGATAATGCGCGCTGGGGATGTTGGCTCTTAGACAAGGACTATAAACGATGTTCAGATGATAATAAAATGGGGAATCCCTTTGATAGGCTGTCGCCCAAGGAGGGCAAGGCGATGATCGAGATGGGGTATTCTCCAAGTTGCGGGGCGAAAGAGTTTATGTGCGCCAGTTATTTGACTGCCCGGAGTACCCAGCCTTTGAGTGTAGGGCAATTGTATGAGGCCAGTTTTTGGCTATACATAGAAAGCTCCAAAAGAGCCGATCCGGAACGGGCCAAACATATCGGTATTGCCTTATTGCCTCAAAATATCGAATATCGTATTGCTGGGGGCAACAAAAAACTCATTCTCCCTTTACTAAGTGTAGACACGGTCATTTATGATGCCTGGTACCAGGTTAAATGGCGCATCAGGCCCTTGTGCACGAGCAATTATTTTACAATTGGACTGTTTGCAGACGAAAAATGGCCGTCCTCCCGGAATTTTGATGACCTGATTTATTATGTGGATAAGGTCTCCGTGGCAGAAATCCCCACACAATCGGCAGTTGCTGACAGCTCCATTTATTATTGCAGCCGGTACGATCCCAAAACACTGGGTGTGTCGCCCCAAATGGACAATCAAGCCTTGTTATTTCAAAATGATACCTTTGTCCTGACCGATGCGCACAAGACGATGCTGGATTCTTTTGCAGTCTTTGCCCGGAAGTACCCGGATCTGGTTTTTGAGCTATCCGGACATACCGACAGCATTGGAAGCAAAAATCAACAATTGTCGGAAAGCCGGGTACATGCAGTATTTCAATACCTGACGGATACGCTTAAACTTCCTGCCTTCCGGTTTATTACGCTGGCCATGGGTAGTAAAGAGTCTTTTCGACCCAATAGTACCGAGGAAGGCAGGGTTTTGAACCGGCGGGTAGAGATCAGGCAGTCTCATTTGGATCAGCCTAATATCTTTTATCGAAATGCTTTAAAAGCGGTGGAAGAAAAGCGGTACCCGGAGGCTTTTTCGTTTTTGAATAAGTGGGTGCTAAAACTTAACCCCGGGTACGGTAGTGGCATGATCGTACAATTTGACCCGCGGTTTGATGTGCTGCACAAAGACAAACGCTGGGCTTCACTGAATCAGAAGATCCGGGATAAATACAGCAAATTCAAGTACTCAACATTCTCCTTTCAATTGGACTCCATGCGCCTGGATGACCGAAGTGCCTCTGGCGAACTCACTTACATGGGTTACCTGAATGGCTTAAATGCATTGTCCGGTTACCAACAGGGACTGGATAGTGTGCTCTTTGAAATGGACCCATTGCCTGAGGCCATCATCCAAAAAAAGTACGAGCAACATCTTGCGGCGCTCCGCCCCATGCTGGAAAAAACCAGCTGGCCCAAAAAATCAGAATTTGGCGAAAGTGCCTGCAGTGCAGCTTTTTCCATGCTCATTAACTCGAACAATGTGGTCGAATGCCTGAAGTGGCTCCCGGCCTTGAAAAAAACCTGTGAAGAAGGAGAAGCTCCCTGGATCTTCTACGCCAAACTGTACGACCATTGCAATCTGGCTTTGGGCAAACCGCAGCGATATATCACGGTGGTCAGTGTTCTGGAGAATGGGGAGCTATTCATAAAACCCTGGGAAGGCGATGAAAACAGCATCAATGAATTGCGGGCGAAGATTGGGTTGCCGTTGCTATCTTTTAAGGTGGTGGAGGCGATGAAAAAGTTGAACGAAAGGCCTTGAGGTGGTTTTTGGGTTTGTACTAAGAGGGGTGGAACACGGATTACACGGATGAGACACGGATTTTTATACAACCTCGAAGTTTGCGAAGCAAACAAAAATCCGTGTCTCATCCGTTCAATCCGTGTTCCACCCCTCTTAACATCCCCTACCGCTTCCGCTCCGTAACAAACACCAACAAATCCCGCAAAGACTGCCGCGCCGGACTCTCCGGAGCCATATCCAGCAGATCAAATGCCTCTTGCCGGTATCGGTACATGGCTTCCCGGGCATAATCCAGTCCGCCGCTCCGGCGCACGAATTGTATTACCTCGTCCACTTTTTCAGGTTTGTGGCTTTCGTTTTTAACGATGTTGATGATTCGTCGGCGTTCACTGCGTTGGGCCTGGTTGAGGGCGTAGATGAGCGGCAGGGTCATCTTTTTTTCTTTGATGTCGATGCCGAGGGGCTTGCCGATATCGTCGTCGCCAAAGTCAAATAGGTCGTCGCGGATCTGGAAAGCCATGCCCGTTTTTTCGCCGAAGAGCCACATGCGCTGCCGGATCTCGTCGTCGCCCGGAGCGGTGCTCACGGCGCCGGCGCAACAGGCGGCAGCAATGAGCGAAGCCGTTTTTTGCCGGATGATCTCAAAGTAAACCTCCTCTTTGATGTCCATTCGGCGGGCTTTTTCCATCTGCATGAGTTCGCCCTCGGCCATTTCTTTCACGGCCCTGCTCACGAGTTCCAGCATTACAAATTGCTGACTTTTAACGGATAACAAGAGTCCCTGGGAGAGCAGAAAGTCGCCCACGAGCACGGCGATCTTGTTTTTCCAAAGTGCATTGATAGAGAAAAAACCCCGGCGTTCGTTTGAATCGTCCACCACATCATCATGTACGAGTGTGGCCGTATGCAGGAGTTCCACCATGGAAGCGGCGGTATAGGAGGGCTCGTCGATAGGGCCAAAAAGCCGCGCGCTAAGCAAAACGAGCATCGGGCGCACCTGCTTGCCCTTTCGCTGCACGATGTACCAGGTGATCTTGTCCAAAAGCGGGACATTACTCTTCATGGAATCGCGAAACCGCAACTCGAAGGTGTCGAGCTCAGTGGTGATGGGCTGTTTGATTTTATCTAAGGACATGGCGCGGGGCAAACCTAAGAAACCTCAGGGGGACTAAGGGAAAAATTGAGGATTAAACACTAAACACCTTGAAAGGTTGGCCAAAACGAACGGTAATCACTTTGATCGCCACTCAGTTAGGCAAAGTGACATTCGTAAATCTTTAAGGGGTAGTATGTCCAAGAGCAGAAAAGACCACACTTTCTAAGAACCCTGCCACTTTAGTGCCATCCCGTTTCCCGCCAAAGTCTGTAAGTGCTGGCAGGTGTTCCATGAAATAAGATTGATGCTGCGCCATTTCAACGATGGTACTTGCCAGCGAACGTGGGTATTTATAGTCCGGATTATATTCTTGGAATACATTTCCAATGTGTTCGCAGAGGTCTTTATAAGGTTTGAACAATTGTTCGTGATTGATCACATCTATTTCTTTCGTAAGGTAGGCTTTGCTGCTTTCTGCGATCGCGATCTCTTGCAGGGCATTTTTGTCTATTCCGGAAGCGCCCGACCAACTTGGAGGTACATCCGTAAGAATCTCAATGATCTTTTTTATCTTAAGCATAGGGTCATTCAAGTTCTTAAGGGACACGATAGCCTGATACTCAACATAATTCCAGTACCAAGTGAGGAAATAAAGCAATAAGCGGTGCTTGTTTTCAAAATACCGATAGATACTCGCTTCGGTGCTATCTATTGCTTCGGCCAGTTTTTTGAAAGTAAACTGCTCGTAGCCCAGCAGGCGCATGAGTAGGATTCCTTCCCGAATAATCTTTTTACCAAGGGCACTACTTTCAGGATTCCGGAGTGCTAACTTGAGATTAGGTTTTATACTGATTTGAATATCCATAATTGGCCGAAGCCGTTTTTTTAAAAAAAATTCAACAAAAGTAACTTTTTTTTCAACAGTAGGAGTTTTACTTTTGATAGAATTGCTGTTGAATGGTGGATTGAAATATAGTTTTCAGAAAAGACCGTTAAAAAAGGGTAGTTGAAAAAGTTTGAATTTGATTCTAGGAATGGGTGAATAATATTTTGTGCGTTTCAGGCAGATTGTTTTTATTCAGATTACTATCTTTTGGTGCGAATTGCGGGTCTTTATAGCTTAAAAAACGCTATTTTATCCTCACATGTCGACTTTTTATCTAAAATTTTGCTTCTTAGCGTGCGAATCTTTGTTTCTTTGTGTCTGATAAATATGCCAGACTTTTGGCAAATCATTTCCAAATTCAATATTAACAACAATGAAAAAAACGCTCTCTTTTGCAGCTTTACTCATTTTTATCTCCGGTTATTCACGGGCGCAAAATGCTGATGAAATCGTAGCCAAGCACATCGCTGCTATTGGTGGCGACATGTGGGCCAGGGTTGAGGCGGTTAAATCTGAGGCCAAAATTTCGGCTGATGGCGCTCCAGGCATGTCTATTGTTATGAACATGGTTACAATGCGTGATAAGTCCATGCGTATGGATGTATCCGTGATGGGTATGACCCAAACAACCGTACTCAACGGCAATGCTGGCTGGTCTACCAATCCATTTATGAACCAAATGGATCCTGAGCCACTCACGGCCGATCAGGTCAGTATGATGAAAGACATGACCGATGTAGATGGCACACTCGTTGGCTACAAAGCAAAAGGTTACACCCTTGAGTATGTTGGCAAAGAAGATGTGGATGGCACCGAGGCCATCAAGATCAAGGTTAATAAAGGTGGCAAACGCTCCGAATACTCCTTCATCGATCCAGCTACCTACTACGAGATCAAGAATGTTCGCGTGGAAGAAGTAGATGGTAAAGAGACCGAAACGGCTACGATCTATTCTAATTTCAGAAGACAAGATGGTATCGTGTTTCCATTTACCATGCAGCAAGCTGATCCAACCATGGGGAGTTCTACGGTTACAGTTACCTCTATTGCATTAAATCCTTTGATAGATCCGAAGGTTTTCTCCATGCCTACCAAGTAAATTTTATACGCTTTCCTAATTTAAGCGAATGTTGGTTTTTTGTTGGAGGTATAAAATGGTGGCTTTTTTGTCAGTTTTTGCGTTTTTGAAGGAGTATAGCTTTAACGCTCAGTCTGAAAAATGGCGAAAAAAGTACCCTTTTTGACCGATTTTAAAAATTCCCAACCTGCGTTAAACCGCAGAAGCGCGGAGAAGCAGATTTACGCTGCTGATCTGCACTTCTGCGGTTTTTTTTGTCCTTTAAATTATTGAAAATGAAACAACTAATTTCCTTTTTTCCTTTTTTTGCCTTTTTGGTCTTTGGTGCAAATGCCCAGACCAAACTTACCTCTTCCGCTTTTGGCGCCATAGAAGCTCGTAGTATCGGGCCGGCTGTCATGGGCGGCCGAATTACAGCCATCGAAGGCGTAAATAGTAGCCCAAAGACGCTTTACGTTGGCACAGCGGGTGGTGGTGTCTGGAAATCAACCACTGCCGGATTCACCTTCGAGCCTGTTTTTGAAAAATACCCTCAAAGCATTGGCTGCCTTGCAATCGACCAAAACAAACCAGAAACCATCTGGGTAGGTACTGGCGAAAGCAACATGCGTAACAGCGTTGCCGTCGGTCAGGGCATCTACAGATCCACGGATGCCGGACGTAACTGGACTCGTATGGGTCTCGAAAATTCTGAACACATTTCCAAAATCATCCTTCACCCCACAGATGCCAATACGCTTTATGTAGCCGTTCCAGGCAAACTCTGGAGCGATAGTCCTGACCGTGGCCTTTACAAGACCACCGATGGTGGCAAGACATGGGAAAAGATTCTCTACACCGACGAAAAAACCGGTTGTGCAGACATTGTTATGGACCCACGTAATCCAGATGTGCTTTTAGCCTCTATGTGGCAATTTCGCCGCAGCCCCTATTCATTTGTTTCGGGCGGCCCGGGTAGTGCGTTGTACAAAAGCGTCGACGGTGGCAAAAATTGGCGCAAACTCTCCAATGGACTTCCCACAGGCGAGATCGGTCGCATAGCCATTGCGCTGGCCCCTAGTGCGCCGGATAATATGTTGGTCATTGTAGAAAGTGAAAAAACCAGCCTGCTTATCTCCGCTGATGGCGGGGAGAGCTGGAAATACCAAAGCGCGAACAACAACGTGACAGCCCGGCCCTTCTACTTTAGTACCCTGGTCGTGGATCCAAAAGATCCCAAGCGTGTCTATCGCCCGGCATTTTCTTTTTCTACCAGTGTAGATGGCGGCTATTCTTTCAGTGATGCCTCCAATGCAGGTGGCTGGGTACACTCAGATCACCACGCCCTCTGGATCAATCCGAACAGCACCAATCATATGTATCTCGGCACAGACGGTGGTCTGTACATGAGCCTCGACCAGGGGGTAACCTGGACGCACCTGAATACCCTGCCGGTATCGATGTTTTACCATGTTCAGGTAGACGACCAATCTCCGTACAACGTGTATGGCGGTTTACAGGACAATGGATCCTGGCGCGGTCCTTCGCAAAGCGCCGGTGGTATTGAAAACCGCGACTGGGAGAACGTTGGCGGCGGCGATGGGTTTTGGGTGCAACCAGATGCGCTTGATCCGGCGATCGTTTATAGTGAAAGCCAGGGGGGCGAGGTGTCTAAAGTAGATACCCGTACCAACCAATCACAATTGCTTCAGCCTCAACCCAATAAAGGCGATGATAAATTTCGTTGGAACTGGAACACCCCGCTTGTGAAGGGCCTGGTAAATCCAGGTACGCTTTACATGGGTGCTCAGTATTTATTCAAAAGCTCAGATCGTGGTCACAGCTGGCAACGTATTTCGCCTGATCTGACCACCAATAACAAAGAAAAACAGAAGCAAGCCGAAAGTGGTGGGGTGACGGTAGACAATACGTCTGCTGAAAACCACTGCACCATTTTTAGCATCGGCCCATCTCCGCTGGATGAAAATCTGATCTTCACCGGAAGCGATGATGGTAATATCCAGATGACCAGGGATGGCGGCAAAAACTGGGAACTTATTTCTAAAAACATTCCAGGGGTGCCAGCAGGTACCTGGGTGAGCCGGGTTACCCCAAGCCGTTTTGATCGCAATGTGGTGTATGCCACCTTCGACAACCATGCTTATGGCGACATAAAAACCTATGTCGCAAAATCTGCTGACGGAGGGAAAACTTGGACCAATATCAGCACAGATAACGTGTTGCAAGGCTATGCCCACGTGATCGTGGAAGACCTGGTAAATCGCGACCTGCTGTTCCTGGGTACAGAGTTTGGCCTTTACATCAGCATGGATGGCGGTCAGAACTGGGTGCTATACAAGTCCAAACTGCCTGAATATGTAGCCGTACGGGATATTGTTATCCATCCTAAAACCAACGATCTGGTGCTCGCTACGCATGGACGCGGGATCTTTATCGTGGATGATATTTCTCCCCTGCGCCGGCTTACACCAGAAATTTTGCAACAGGACGCTGCCTTGTTGCCCAGCCGCCCGACGGCGGTCACCAGCGGTCACTACGGCGCCTCTTTCCCGAACACAGATTCCTACGCCGGCCAAAATGCGCCTGAAATTGCAACGATACAATATTACCTGAAAGACCGCCTGAGTACCGGCGACGTGACGGTGGAGATCCTGGACGCTGCCGGAAAGGTGGTTGCTACCATGCCAGGTACCAAACGGAAGGGTATCAATTTCGTTCGTTGGGACATGCGTCTGGCGCCGCCTAAAGCCGCCAAAGGTGTTTTAGGACAAGGGAATTTTGGCGCATATGCGGGCTTTATTGGTCGTATGGTATTGCCCGGCACTTACACGGTGCGGCTTATTTCGGAGGGCTTTGCTACCACCCAGGGATCGCTTACACTTATCCCGGATCCATTGCAGCCAGATATGGATTACGCTAAAAAGCGCAGTATCTCAGACGGGCTGTTCGATATGGTGGAAAACCTGAGTCTGCTCGAATCGCAGGTACGAAACCTAAAAGACAGCACAGATCAAAGGATCGCGCTGACCACAGACAAGAAGTTGAAATCCGATTTGACACAACTCAGCACCAAGCTTGATGCGTTCAGAAAAACGCTTACAGAGACCATCGAATCTAAAGGTATCACAGGCGAGGAGCAACTCCGCTCCCGCATTGGAAAACTCTACGTGTACACCGAGTTTTCTGATAATATGCCGACACAATCGGTGTTAGATGGACAAAAAACACAAGGCGAAGAGCTCAAAGAAGCCCATTCAAAAGCAGAGGTCATTTTCAATAAAGACCTGAAGGCGCTCAATTCAGCACTGGCGAAGGCAAAACTTAAGCCGCTGGTGGTCATTACTAAAGCTGAATGGCAAAGGCAAAACGGGCAGGCGGCACCGCCCATCCCCAAACCTTCCTGGCGGGAAATGGTGGAAGAAGCGATGAAAATGGAGAAGAATTAAGGATCAGGTTTTTGTAGGAATGGGACAGGGATTGAATAGATTTGACCGATATAAACTGGTTTTTCGAAATCCGTTTATATCTTTTATCTCTGTTCAATCCCAGTCCCATTTTTTGTTACGTCATAACGGGGCATTATATTTGAACGAAAAAATTAAAACCTTCCCAAAACTTGTCCTTCGTTTATGCCAAAATTTCTCATCATGAAAAATACAACTACCCTTTTAACATCCCTGCTCCTTTTCCTTTTTGTATCCACCACAGCTTCGGCTCAATTATCCTCGCAGAAAATTGATTCGTTGATGGAGAATACCCTGACAAAATTCAAGGTGGCCGGCGCCTCCATAGCCATTGTTAAAGACGGGAAAGTGATTCACCAAAAAGGATATGGAGTTGCTTCAATTGCAAAAAAACGGGTGATGAAAACACCAATTTTTAGATCGCTTCAAATACCAAAGCATTCACCACAGCGGCACTTTCTATTTTAGAGGATGAGGGCAAGTTCCTTTACAACACCATTTCCTTCCAGCTTAAAATAGTCGTTAAGCCTTTCTCCGTAAAATACTCCCTGGTTTCTGCTTCCGACCGCGCGCTTGTAACCAGTACAAAATCCCCCCCCCAGGCCCCCAAACTTTTCACTTCGCCCCAAAAATCGCTGAAATACAAGCCTTTGACGCGAGGCATCAGAAGGGTTTCGCTGATCAGGAGCTCGTGTTCCAGGATCGCAGCATCCAGTGCTTCGAGGGTTCTTGCGTCCAGGAACTGCTGAGTCATGCGGGATATTTTATCGAGTAATTCAGGACTTTTGGGCGCTCTTTCACGGAACCGGGCAATGCCATCGCGGCTGTTTTGCTTTTTGCCCAGGAAAACAAAATAGAGCTGATTGGAATATGCAGGCGCGAATTGAACCGGCGCTATGATGGGCGTTTGTCCTTCTAAACGATAGAGGATCGGTCCTTCGGCATAGGCACAGGCAAGGTCGTAGCCGGAGCCTCCAAGGGTTTCAAAAAGGATCTTATAGGGATTTACGGAGGCCCAGCGTGCCAGGGCAGCAATGAGGGTGCTGCTGGTGCCCAGTCCCCATTCGCGTGGAAAATCGTTCTGTGTGACCACGCGATACGATTGGGGCGCAGCAAAATGCTCAGGATTCAGTTTTTGGCAGGCTGCAAGGATATTGAACAAGGTCAAGGCCGTTTTTAGATCCGATTCGATCCGAATTTGCAAACCGGGTAATTCAAACCGGGCCTCAAACCACTTGCTTCCATCCGGGTCCAAACTTCTCCAATCGATGTGATGCGCCAATGCTCCAGCTTCCACCCGAAGGGTTTGTCCGAAACGAACAGGCATCGCCAGGGCTGTTGCGCCATCCAGGACAAAGTACTCCCCGGTGAGCAGGAGTTTGCCCTGTGCTCTGGTTTCGAAAAGGATGGTGGAGGACATAGACGTTTAATTTGACAGGATTTACAGGATGTACAGGAATTATACACAGAACCGCTTTGCGGTTTGCATCCTGTTCATCCTGTAAATCCTGTCAAAAAAGAAAAACGGTCAAAAAACTACAGCCCAAATTCCTTCTTAATATCCGTGACAGCGTCAAGCTTCTCCCAGGTGAAGGTTTCCACCGTTTTGGTTTCTTTTTGGCCATTGAGGCCAACGCTGACGGTTTTCATATGTGGCGTACGGCCAAAGTGACCATAAGCGGCCGTCTCAGAGAAGATCGGGTTTTTCAAACCATAGCGGCGCACGATAGCAGCCGGACGCAGGTCAAAAATATGGGTGATCTTTTGGGCGATCTCGCCATCACTCATTCCTTTGATCTTGCAGGTGCCATAAGTATTCACATACAAACCAACCGGTTTGGCTACTCCGATCGCATAAGCTACCTGTACCAATACCTGTTTGCACAAGCCGCTGGCTACGAGGTTTTTAGCGATGTGGCGCGTGGCATAAGCAGCGGAACGGTCCACTTTAGACGGGTCTTTACCGCTAAAAGCACCACCGCCGTGTGCGCCTTTGCCACCGTAGGTATCCACGATGATCTTACGGCCAGTGAGACCGGAATCACCGTGTGGTCCACCGATCACGAATTTGCCCGTTGGGTTGATAAAGTATTTTACATCCGACGTAAAAAGACGTGCTTCGCGACTTGGCAGTAGTTTTTTCACCCGTGGGATAAGGATCCGCTGCATATCCGCAGCAATCTTGGCGAGCATTTTTTCATCCTCGTCAAAATCATCGTGCTGCGTCGAAATTACGATGGTGTCGATCTTTTTCGGAACGTGTTTGTCCGAATATTCAATAGTCACCTGGCTTTTCGCATCGGGACGCAGGTATTTCATCTGCTTGCCCTCTTTGCGAATAGCCGCGAGTTCACGTAGCAGTAGGTGTGCGAGATCCAGCGGAAGCGGCATGAAATTCGAGGTCTCATCGGTCGCATAGCCAAACATCATGCCCTGGTCTCCAGCGCCTTGTTCGTCTTCCTTTTTGCCCACATCCACGCCCTGCGCGATATCTGCACTTTGCTCATGGATGGCTGAAAGGATGCCACAACTTTTAGCATCGAACTGGTATTCAGCTTTGGTATAGCCGATGCGTTCGATGGTTTTGCGAGCCGCTTCCTGTACATCCACGTATGCGTGGGAACGTACTTCGCCGGCGATTACCACCAGACCAGTGGTCACAAGGGTTTCGCAGGCAACTTTAGAATTAGGGTCCTGGAGAAGAAACTCGTCGAGGATGGCGTCGCTGATTTGGTCGGCCACTTTATCGGGGTGCCCTTCGGATACGGATTCTGAGGTGAAGAGATATGCCATTCTTTGATGTATGATATATGATGTATGAAGTGTAAAAAAAGGGGGTAGCGAATGAAATTTTCCTAAATTTACCGAAGTTATAAGGTGCGTCCCCGATTTTTGCGCCGCAAAGGTAGATTTTCCCCCACAGAAAAAGAAAACATGGTAATATACTACACTAAATGTCTTTGACCACCTTTCAAACATCATACATCGCACATTTTATGAAACTCGCAGAACTCCGTCAGCACTACGCCCTCGAATCTCTTTCCGAAACCGACGTGCGCCCCGATCCAGTGGCACAATTTGCTTTTTGGTTTGAGGAGGCCCAAGCCAGCCAGGTGGCCGAACCCAATGCCATGACACTGGCTACAGCCACCCCTGATGGACGCCCTAGTGCCCGTACGGTTTTGCTGAAAGATTTTGATAATCAAGGTTTTACGTTTTTCACGAATTACGACAGTCAGAAAGGAGAAGACCTCGCGGCAAACCCCCGGGCGGCCTTACTATTTACCTGGCTGGATCTTCAGCGGCAGATACGCATTGAAGGCAGGGTAGAGAAGATAGACCAGGAAGTATCACGGATGTATTTCCAGAGTCGCCCACGTGCAAGTCAGATAGGTGCCTGGGCCAGTCCGCAGAGCCATGTGATTGCCGGGCGCGAGGTTTTGCAGAAACTTGAGTCTGATGCTGAAGCGAAGTTTTCCGGGATCGAGAAATTGCCCCTTCCTCCCAATTGGGGAGGGTATCGGGTGATTCCTGAAGTTTTTGAATTCTGGCAGGGCCGGATGAGCCGCCTGCACGACCGTATCCATTATACCCGTGAAGGTGAAAGATGGACTATTGAGCGTTTAGCGCCTTGAACGGTTTACGGTACACGGTTTACGGTGTGGATCCTAAATCAAAAAGCATATACTTGTACTTTAAATTTGGTCAGCAAAAAAAGCCTCTTTTTTGAGATCCAAAAGAGGGCACCTTCAGATTGCGCCGCTGCTGGCAGGGGTGTCTTCTTTGAAAATAATCCGCGCCAGTTTTCGGCGCTAATCCCGTCCGGAGCTGCAAAAAAAAGGGTTTCGTTTTCCACTTCAAACTGGCTCAAACCTTTGATCAACAATATTTTGTCTAACTGAGCATAAGGGTCAAACACAGCGACGCCCTGTATCGGGTCACTTAAAAATATGGATTGACCGCTGTTGTCGCGGATACAAGTAGGCGCAAAGCGCTGTGAAAATTCCAGATTGAGCGGCTGGCTTTCCAGTATTTTTTCTCCGCTCGTGGAAAGTTTGAGCAGATAAGATCTCGCTTCATCATACACCCAAAGATTGCCGTCTGCAGCATTGGCCAGGCAACGTACGGCAGGGAAACCAGCTAAAGACAGGTTGAGCCGACCCAACTCGGTCATATTTCGGTCGAGAAAAACAGCAGTTTGAAAATCAGCGTACCAAACCAGGATTTTCAAAGGGTTCGAAACATCAAGAAAACGAGCTTCTCCGAGGCGATTGTTGGAATACCTGGCGATGAATTTACCGGTTGAGTCATATTTCTCCACTTCAAAACCATCCAAGAGATAAGTATTGGCGAGGTGATCCGCAGCAGCGAAATGCGCGTTTTGTGGAATTGAAAAAAGAAAAACGCAGGTATCCTGGGCCTTTGTGTCAAACGACCAAAGTACCAGTGCAAACAGAAGGAATACTTGTAAAATAGTTTTAAGTGTCATTTTTCAGGTTGAAAGTAGCAAGAATATAGTCTTGCCAGCGGCAAGGTAATAGAACTGCTTTTGAACTGATCTTGGTATGCCTCCAATCTGAAAGCATCTATTACTTTTGTCCAAAATTCTACGCACCGTGTATAGCCAGACCGCACAACGAGCCCTCTACGAACTTTCTAAAAAACTACTTTTCTCCCCGCAGGCCACGCTGTTTGCTGAGCCTCCTGTCGAACGTGCGGAAGACCTGCGCAATGTGCTTCGTTACCACGAATGGCGCTATTACGTAGGCAACGATCCAGTCATCAGCGATTTTGAATACGACCAGCTTTACAAGCAGCTTGAAACCATTGAAGCCGCGAATCCTCAATTGGTTACGCAGGATTCCCCAACCCAGCGCGTGGGCAAAGATCTGACCGAAAATGCCCCGCAAGTGGCTCACCTTACGCCGATGCTCTCGCTTGACAATAGTTACAATGCAGCGGATCTGAATGACTTTGATGAATCCGTGAAAAAACTCTGCGGACTCGAGAAAGATGCTGAAGTAGAATACTGCGTGGAGCCAAAATACGACGGAGGCACGATCGCTCTCGTGTATGAAAATGACCGCCTCACCCGGGCAGCTACCCGTGGAAATGGCTATGTGGGCGAAGAGATAACAGCGAATATCCGAACGCTTCGTTCCGTACCCTTGCAGGCAGAATTTTCAAAAAAGGGCATTTTTAAAGTCGAACTAAGGGGCGAAGCGCTCATCCGAAAGGATATTTTTGAAAAAATAAACAGGAACCGACACGAAGCGGGCGGAACTATTTTTGCCAATCCCCGAAATGCAGCCACTGGAGGTCTGCGGATGAAAGACCCCCGTGAAGCTGCAGAACGAGGGCTCGAAGCGTTCCTCTATCAGCTGGGTTATGCCGTAGATCAGGAAGGAAATAATGTGCTGGACAAATTCACAAGCCACCACGAGAGTATTCACTTATTGGAGTCGCTGTCTTTTAAAACACCGTTGGCAAAGGGGGGGACTCAACAACATCTACCGGCTTCAAAGGTCTGCCAAAACATCGGCGAGGTCGTCCAATTCTGCACCGACTGGCAGGAATATCGTGATGAATATCCGTACGAACTGGACGGTATCGTGGTGAAAGTGAACAACCTCCAACTGCAGGAAAAATGCGGGTTCACAAGCCACCACCCACGCTGGGCCATTGCGTTCAAATTTAAGGCCCGGCAAGCCACCACACGGCTTCGCGATGTCGAATTTCAGGTAGGCAAAACCGGAGCAGTCACGCCTGTCGCCAAGTTGGAGCCAGTGGCCCTTGCGGGCGTCATCGTGCAAAATGTGAGTATGCACAACGAGGAATTCATCCGTTCCAAAGATCTCCGTATCGGTGATCAGGTGTTGGTAGAACGGGCGGGCGATGTGATCCCTTACATTGTAAAAAGTCTGGTGGAGCTACGCAACGGCTCGGAGCAGGAGATCCATTACCCCAAAAATTGTCCGGTCTGCCATTCCGTTTTGGTCAAACCGGAAGACGAGGCCATCTGGCGTTGCGAAAACGCCGAGTGCGAGGCGCAGGTGCTGGCACGTATGGTTTTTCATACCTCCAAACACGCCATGGATATCGAAGGCCTGGGCGAAAGCACGATCGAAAAATTCTTCAAACTGGGCTGGCTGCACTCCATTGCCGATCTTTACCGGCTTGATTACGCGCAAATTGCAAAACTGGAGGGCTTTGGCGAAAAATCTGCCGCCAATATGAAAGCTGCTGTAGAAAAAGCTTGTAAAAATCCGATCCTACGCTTGTTACACTCCTTAACCATACACCATTTAGGGCAGCGTACCAGTAAACTCCTTGCTGCCGAAATAGAACACGTCCTGAATCTGAAAGACTGGGATCTGGAAAAATATCAGACCATTAAAGACATCGGACCGGTAGTAGCCAAAAATATTTTTAACTTTTTTCAAAATCCGCATAACATTGATTTGTTGGAAACGATGGAACGCCTCGGCGTAAACCTGCAGCAAACCGAGGAAGATAAAAGGACTGATGTGAATACCGATGGTCCCTTGTACGGGAAAAGTATTTTATTCACTGGAACACTTTCGCAAATGACCAGGGAGGAGGCAGAGAAAAAAGCCGCGGCCGCAGGGGCCAGCCTGATGAGTGCTGTGAGCAAACATCTAAGTATTTTGGTGGTGGGCGAAAAAGCGGGTTCAAAGCTTAAAAAAGCCCAGGCTTTGGAAACGGTGGAGATCTGGACGGAGGCGGAGTTTTTGGAGCGGATTTCGGAACCTGTTTAAGTCAGTACCGATGTTCTATGTGATATAGTCATCTTTTCATCTTTTCATTTTAGCTATCACCGCCATCGTAGTATCCAATAGGCACGAACTTGCTGAATTGCCAGTGTCATCAGCCCTTTGAAATATTAAGCGATATTATTCCGGGAAATCTGGCGTGGTGATGCACAAAAAGGGTATCCATGCTTTATTTATCCAAGCTTGACCGTTGTATCAGAACATCTAATGGACGAAGGCTTTACCTACAATAGATTGCGCAAACCATAAGAAATGCTAAGCTTTTTAATCAGCGTAAATCCAAGTCTAACTCGCTTTATGTCGCGATGAAAATCCTCCTCGTAAGCAATACCAAAATTCCGGTTCACCTTTACGGTGGTATCGAACGTGTCATCTGGTGGTTGGGTAAATCGCTCGTTCGTATGGGACATGAGGTCACCTATCTGGTCAAGCCAGGTTCTGCCTGTCCATTTGCCAAGGTATTGATCCTCAATGAAAAAAAGCCCCTTGCTGAGCAAATTCCGGAAAATTGCGATATCGTTCACCTTTATTTTGAAACGAACGAGGAACTTCCGAAGCCGCATATCACCACGCATTACGGGAATAGTTCAGAACCAAAGATTTTTGATCCAAACACCGTTTTTATCTCGCAAAATCAAGCCCAACGGCACGGTGGATCCGTATTTGTCTACAACGGCATTGATTTTGAAGATTATGGCAAGCCAGATCTGTACAATCGCCGGCTGTACTTTCATTTCCTCGGAAACGCAGCCTGGCGGGTAAAAAATGTACGGGGAGGCATTGACCTCGCAGGAAAGGCTGGCGAACGATTACATGTCATTGGCGGCACCAGGGTCAACTTTAGGATGGGACTTCGGATAACGCTTACACCGCATGTTCGTTTTCATGGGATGCTGGGTGGCGATGGAAAAAACGCCATTCTGAACCGTTCAAAAGGCCTGATATTCCCGGTTTTATGGAACGAACCATTTGGCCTGACAATCGTGGAAAGTCTGTACTTTGGATGCCCAGTGTTTGGTACCCCCTTTGGTTCCCTGCCAGAATTATTAGGAAAAAAGGAAAGTGCTGATCGGAAAAAAAGTACCTGGAATGGTACGGTAGATGCTTTTTATTCAGATTTTGGATGCCTCTCGGTTAAAAAGTCAGAACTCGTGGAAGCCATCAAAAATGCGGGTTCATTTGATCCCAGGTGTTGCCACGAACATGCGCAGGAAAACTTTTCTGCCGATCGTATGGCCCGCGATTATGTGCGACTTTATGAACAAGTACTCAATGGCAAGCCAATACACGAGGGGTCACCTGTTTTGACGGAAGCGGCGGATAAATTGCTGACCATAGAAGATTAATAAAAAAGGAGTCATCCTTCCTGTAAGCTGGTGGTATACTGTTTATGGCCCAGAACAAGTGCTAAGCATAGTAATTTGTTTTATTCGATAAAGGCTTCGGATTTTAGCCAATTGTAGCAACTTTTGTTTGAAAAACAACCTTACAGACAAAAAGCCGTCATTCAGGCCATGTCCAAACGTTTGACTAAGATATTTATAAGCGCGCTGCTGTTGATTATCAGCGTTGTTTGTGCCTTACCTGCCCAGACAATGGACATCCGTTTTGTGCTCAAGGCTTCCGATCGGGCCTTGTTTCGGGAAAACATTAAAGGATTTAAGCCAGATCCAACAGAAGATCAAGGAGATATTATTCTTTTTAAAATTGCTACACAGGCCTCCTTCGACACCTTTTGCCTTCAATTGCTTGATCATTTCCGCCAAAGATCATTTCTGCTGGTTTCCATTGATTCGGTTTTTACCGGGCAAGGCAATTACCCTATAGCCAATCCGGCTACCCCTGAAAACGAAGGGCAACTTCCAATGACCAAACATCCCATGCTCCGAGCCCTAACCCTGGGCCCAATGATGCATTGGGTATCCCTCCGTGCAGGGGCTGGTTTTGAGCATGAAAACTGGCTTGGAGCTGCTGGTTTTCGGGCAAGATCTTTTACAGATAAACCCCTGCACCATGAGTCGGTTTTGAAACTCCAGCAGGACCTATTGGAGCAGGCAGAAAACAACGGCTATCCGTTTGCTACGGTGTGGCTTGACAGTGTGGAAATACGGGAAGATGGTTCAGTTTTTGCCATTCTGCAGATAGATAAAAAGCGACTTTTTGTTTTTAAAACATTGAAGATCAATGGAGATTTAAAGCTACCAAAGGCGTTTTTGCCCAATTACCTTGGATTAAAGCCGGGGACCCCCTACAGCAGAACCCGCGTGTTGCGCTTGCGCGAACAATTGCGCTCCCTTGTGTTTCTGGAGCAGACCTTAAATCCAAGCGTCACTTTTTCGGGCAACTTTACCCCCCTGGAAGGTTTAGCAAAACCCAGAGGCGGATCAGGCGAAGCCACGGTCAATTTGTTCCTGAAAAAAAAACGGGCGAGCAAGTTTGATTTCATCATAGGCCTACTTCCCCAGCCGGCGTCTTCGAACAGCAAAATCCTGCTTACTGGATCACTTAGTGCGGCTTTTCAGAATGCATTAAACTTAGGCGAACGATTTTCTGCCGAATTGGAACGACTCCGGCCAGAAACCCAAAAGATCGATCTTCAAGCGGGTGTGCCTTATATTTTGGGGTCTACGTTTGGTGCAGAAGCCCGACTTGGTATTTTCCGCAGGGATAGCACCTGGACTGAAGCGCAAGGGGAGGCGGGTATTTCGTACCTCTTAGCGGGGGCAGATTTTGTACGCTTCTTTTGGGAAAAAAAAACATCTACCCTTCAAAAAGTAGATACAATGGCAATACTGGCTTCACGGGAATTGCCCAGTATTCTTGATTACAAACAAAATGGATTTGGGGTCGAAACCGCTTTTTCACACCTCGACTATAGGTTTAATCCTCGCAAGGGTTGGTCGCTCACCGTGAAGGCTGCTGCAGGTTTTATTACGGTCCGGCCCAACGCCCAAATTGAAAATCTGCACGACCCGGACGACCCGGAATTTTCTTTTTCAACCTTGTATGATTCCGTGTCAGGTCGGGAAGCGAGGTATAGAACAGAACTTCGTGGCGAAGCCTTTGTCCCTGTTTTTGTACGAAACACGATAAAACTTGCCTTGCGCGGGGGCATTGTTTTTTCAGAAAAATCTGTTTTGGCAAACGAAAACTACCGGCTTGGCGGCAATAAACTCCTGCGAGGTTTCGATGAAGAAAGTTTGTCAGCCACCAGATTCGTGGTTGGTACTGCAGAATGGCGGTTACTCATCGGTGATAATTCGTTTCTTGCAGCCTTTGCCGATTGGGGGTATCTGGAAGATCGTACCTCAAAAGATCCAACTATTCTACGGCCAGTTGGTTTGGGAGTGGGCCTTAATTTTGATACAAAGGCTGGCATTTTTGCCATTTCAGCCGCAGTGGGTCGGCATGACATAGGCCAATCGGTGGATTTTCGGGCCACTAAAATTCACCTTGGTTACGTCAGTTTGTTTTAACAATCCAACATCCTAAACATAAAAACTAAAAAAAGTCCTGGTTCTTGCCGCTGGTAAAAAACATCATGTGTTTAGCCCTGCTTGGACATTATTAGACATTTTCCTACGTTTGCACTTGAACATATCAACCAAATCACGAACTTGCCGGCATGAAAAAACTTCTTCTCCATTTATCCACTGTAGCTCCTGCAAAGGTGGGTTTTATTGCCACCACGGTTTTTTTAGCTCTAATGGGTCTTTTCCAGGCATCAGCAATTGCCCAGGACCCTGTTTTTTCACAGTTCTATGCGATGCCACTCCAGCTCAATCCCGCCTTTGCAGGTAGTGCCAACGCTCCGCGTGTAGGTCTTGCCTACCGAAACCAGTGGACAGGCTTCAACAGTGCTTACCGCACCTACGCGGCCTGTTATGAGCAACGCTTTGATCGCCTCAACAGTGGTATCGGTTTCAATTTGGAGGGTGACAATGCGGGCGATGGTATTTTTATAACCAATCGATTTTCAGGCGCCTATGCCTATCGACTTAAGGTGAACGAGTTGATCTCCCTCAAACTTGGAGTTGAATTGGGCATCCATCAGGTTAACCTTAACTGGGACAAATTACTATTCCCGGATCAGATCGATGATGTCAACGGATTTGTGTACAACACAGCGGAGATCCGCCCGGATATTACGAACCGGACTGAATTAGATATTTCAAGTGGGCTACTTATTTCAAGTAATAAATTCTACTTCGGTATAGGGCTAAAACACCTTAATACGCCCAGTCAAAGCATTCTTCGGTTAAAAAATAATCTGGTACCCGGACTTCCTATTCGGTATACTTTTCATGGTGGAACGGAGTGGATCATTAAAAAGGGCAATAAAACACAAGAGCGCTCGTTTGTTTCTCCAAACTTTCTTTTTGTAGCGCAGGGGCCCTATAAGCAGTTGAATGTGGGGGCTTATGCAAGTTTGGGACAGGTTTTTGCAGGGACTTGGTTAAGGCATACCTTTCAAAATGCCGATGCGGCCATCTTATTAGCGGGTTTTAGAGCGGGTTCACTTAAAATTGGAATTAGCTACGATGCTACAATTTCTAAATTGTCTAATAATGCCGGAGGAACTTTTGAAATAACTCTTGGCTATGATTTTCAGAATAAAAAAAGGCTTGATATCAACGATTGTACTGGTATGTTTCAATAATTTTTCCCTGAATAGTTAAAATTAAAGCGAACACACCTACCAAGAAATTTACTTTTTCTACATTTGCCATTCAATTTTTTCAAAACCTGTATTTTCATACAATGAAGAAAACACTAATTCTCGGGTTGAATTTCGCCCTACTGGTGTTCGTTCTAGCCAGCTGCGGAAAAAAATCCGAAAGCTCATCCACCACAGGCTGGAAGTACAACGATCAGAAATGGGGCGGATTCGAAAAAACCGACTACGAAGGCCAGGTTACTGGCCCTAACCTTATGCTTATTGAAGGCGGCACTTTCGTAATGGGTAAAGTGCAGCAAGATGTTACCTATGAATGGAATAACATTGAGCGCCGTGTTACTGTAGGTTCGTTTTATATTGACGAGACTGAAGTACGTAACATTGACTACCAAGAATACCTTTTCTGGGTTCAGAAGGTATACGGAGAAACCTATCCTGAGGTTTGGCGGCATGCGCTTCCTGACACGCTTGTATGGCGCGAAGAACTCGCGTACAATGAGCCGATGGTAGAGAACTACTTCCGTACGCCCGATTACTACGACTATCCAATGGTAGGCGTTAGTTGGAATCAGTCCAATGACTTTTGCAAGTGGCGTACCGACCGCGTAAATGAGATGATTCTCATCAAGCGTGGTATTATTGATCCTACGCCTGACCAAAAAGACGACAACAACTTCAACACAGAAGCCTACCTCGTTGGTCAGTATCAACCAGCAGCAAAAAAACTGCTCAAGGACCAGGCTACAGGTGGCGAACGTCAGGTTCGACTTGAAGATGGTATCCTGCTTCCTACCTACAGACTCCCTACAGAGGCTGAATGGGAATATGCAGCGCTGGGTCTTCTCGGCAACCAAGCGACTACTAAAGACGAACTTATCACAGATCGTCGTATTTATCCTTGGAATGGCAACACCGTTCGCTATCAAAAGCGCAACAAAAATCAGGGTAAAATGCTCGCCAACTTCAAGCGTGGCGGTGGTGACTTTGGTGGTATGGCCGGAGCACTTAATGATAAAGCATTCTTCCCGGCGGACGTATTGTCTGGCTGGCCAAACGATTACGGCTTGTTCAACATGGCAGGTAACGTAAACGAATGGACGATGGATCTATACCGCCCACTTACGGCTTCTGACCTGGAAGATACGGAGAGCCAGGATCTTAACTCCTATCGTGGTAACGTCTTTATGACCAAGACAATCGATAAAGAAACGGGTTTGCCGGTTCAGAAAGATAGCTTGGGCCACTTGAAGTACGAACTAATGGACACTACGACCACGGCACTTCGTGACAACTACAAGCGTCCACAAGAGTTCAATTACCTTGATGGTGATAAAGAGTCAAACATTGAGTACCGTTATGGCGTGAGCACGCTTATCAGCGACAAAGCTCGTGTTATCAAAGGTGGCTCTTGGGCTGACCGCGCTTTCTGGCTTTCTCCAGGCGCTCGTCGTTTCCTCGAAGAAGACAAAGCCAGCAGAACAATTGGTTTCCGCTGTGCAATGGTTCGTAAAGGTCCCGTAAAAGGTAATGGTGAAAAAGATGGCAACTTCTTCAAAGGAAGACGTCAAAAGCAGAACCGTCGCTACGATTAATTTTTCAGATAAATTTTTTGGATAAAAAAACGGGAAGGTCAAAAACCTTCCCGTTTTTTATTGGCTTTGTACCAGCCTCAATCTAACGGGCTATCTAATCCACACTACTGGACATTTTCTAAAATCGAGACCTATAAGGTTTTTGGAAACCCTATAGGTCTGGGGGCAAAACAAAAATGTCCAGTAGTATGTATCTAATCAAGTACTGCTCCTCAACTGATCCTGTGGACCTTCAGGGATAAACGTCTGCAAAAACTTAAATCTGCCATATATTTGTGTTCGCTTTGGGCACAGAAAAGGAGTATTTGTGCGTGAGATACACAAATATCCCCTATATTTTTCTTCTCCGACGTTTCAAAAATCCAAATCCTTCTCCGGAAAATGTATGCCCTTGTAATAAAACTTCCAAATATGCTCCCAATTGCACGGCTTCTCTAACCGTGATTTCGCAGCATAATTATCAGTTTTGATGTTATGAAAAGAGAAATATCCTTTCCCAGCTCCTGGCCTTTTGTAGCCATGATTTCACTTCCTTTTTTGAGCCTTCAAGGCTTAGGTGTGCTACAAAAAATGTTTGTGACTCCTTTCGTAAAAAATAAATACGGGAAGGTGGCATTATTGCTTTTTCTCTTGATCTCAATTGGGTGGACAGGGCTTGAAGCCCAATGCCCAACAGTCACATTTATAGCTATCCCAAGTCCTACCTGTACGGGCATTGACATGGGGCAGATTACTTTTAGCGGCGAGGCAGGTGGACTGCCGCCTTACCAGTATTCCATTGACAATGGAGCAAGCTACTTCGGAGCGCCTATATTTACAGATTTGCCAGCGGGCGTGTATGATGTGCAAATAAAAGACGCCGATAATTGTGAAAGCGCAGCAACCGCTGTGACGGTCAATCTGCTCCCAGCCCAAACTGCCGATGCCGGAGCTGACTGGACTACTTGTATCAATGGTAGCGTAATATTGGATGGATCGATCGGCGGCGGTGCTACAAGTAGTATCTGGGACGACGGTGGAATTGGCGGCAAATTTCTGAATCCCAATCTATTGAGCACAAGATACACCCCTCCTTCTGGCTATGATTTGCCAATCATTATTAAGCTGTCTACAAACGGTCCTTGTCAGGGGAGTGATTCTCTTGTCATAAATTTTGCGGAGCCAGCAGATTTGACGCTTTCTGCCAACGGCCCTGACAAGGTGCACTGCGGTGACTTCATCGAAGTTACCATAAAAACGGAAAGTGGTTTTAAGGACATACTTTCACTACAATACAGCCTTCAGTGGGATCCAACCATATTTAAATACATCAGTAATGTCCCTGAGAGTATTGGGGGAGCATTGCCTGCCATACAAACCATTGGAACCGGGTTGGGTGAATTGGGCTACAGCTGGTTTGATTTGGCCGGTGCTTACGGGGAAGACCTGGCAGATAGTAGTGTATTGTGGACCATAACCTATCAGGTACTTGTTAGCAGTGGCGCTGCATCCATTGTCATCTCGGGTGTTCCGGTATCCGTAGAGGCCTCGAATAGTCAATTCTGCTTCGTGGACGTGCTTATCCAGGATAACACGGACACTATCTCTATTAGTCCACTGTTGGTTACCATAAGCGGTGACAACATGCTTTGTAGTGGGGAAAGTACAACGCTCATGGCAACACCAGGTGTTTCCTATTTGTGGAGCACAGGAGCTACAACAGATTCTATCACGGTAGACCCAACAGAAAATACAACTTATACCGTTACGGTAGTCAGTACAAGCGGTTGTGTGGGCACAGGAACGCAAATTATCTCGGTCTATCCTTATCCCGACCCTATAATTGCAGGGAATATCACGGTTTGCCACGGCAGTAGCACTGCTTTGACCGCCTCGGGTGGCACTTCCTATATCTGGAGCACGGGCGATATCGTGGCATCTGCGACCGTAAGTCCATTGGTAGAAACGACTTATTCGGTCACCGTAAGTGACTTTGGCTGTTCGGCAACGACTTCTGCAACGGTCATGGTAGTCCCGCTGGATTCTGTAGATGCTGGCCTGGATCAAACTACTTGTAGTGGTGGAACGGTTCATTTAACAGGAGCGGTGGCCGGAGATTCTACCAGCGGTAACTGGAGTGATAATGGCGCCGGGGGGGCTTTTTCACCGGATGCCAATGGCCTTGATGTGTTCTATATGGCCACTGATTTAGGGCCCTATTTTCTGACCCTTACATCCAATGGTTCTTGCCCGGTATCGGATTCCCTTGTATTAAGCATAGCAACGCCAACAACCTTGGTATTGACAGCAGTTGCGCCCACAAATGCGCATTGTGGCGATGAAATCACCGTGTCGGTAGAAGCGAGCAGTGGTTTTATAAACCTGCTTTCTTTGCAATACAGCCTTAACTGGAATCCTACAGCGTTGCAATACCTAAGCCATGCTGCTGTGCCCATTGACGGCACGTTACCAGTAACATTCCCGGACATACCTGTTGATCAAATGACATATTCGTGGTCTGATCAATCAGGCATTGAAGGAGAAAATCTAAACGACGGAAGTCCTTTGATAACAATCACCTTCAAGGTGATCAGTACTTCCATTTCTACGGCAGTAAGTATCACAGATACGCCCACGCTGATAAATGGATTGAACAGTCATTACTGTTTATTAAATGTGAGCCCGTTTGGTGCTTCCACGGACATCAGTCCAATCGAAGTCACTTGTCCGGCAGATTATTCGGTTTGTCCGAATGCGGGTGCATTCCCCTTGACGGGAGGATTGCCGGTTGGCAGTGCTTATGCTGGTGACATGGACTTTACTGGGGATGTTTTAGATAATATATTTAACCCTTCTACAGGTCAGGGTATCCATACGATCACTTACGCCTATACAGCTGGTGTTTGTACGAATAGTTGTGAATTTGATATCACGGTAGAAGACAATGTTGCCCCGGCGATTATTTCTCCAAACCCTACAAATCCATACGCAGCAGACGACAACGAGTGTAACGCAACCCTGAGCTTTATCGCTACTGCGATGGACAATTGTTCAGCAACAATCAGGTATTTTGTTGGAGGTAATGAGATATTTTTCCCGTACGACTTCCCGGCAGGGGAGATCACGACCGTAACAGCAACAGCAATGGACCCATCCGGAAATTCTGTTGACGGTATGTTTGAGGTAGAAGTTAGTACTTGCAAGGTAGATATCACCGGCAGAATCATTTGGGAAGGTGACCGTCTTAGCACAATGTCTGGAGTAAACCTAACAACAGTAACCCTTAGTGGAACCTCCAGCGATACAGACATCACAGGTGTTCCAGGCATCTATACGGCTACGGGGATAAACAGTTTGAGTAATAACCTTATCATTACACCAACGAAAAACAGACCTATGCCACATGCAATCATGGGTTTGACAGCCGCGGATGGCTCCCGAATCCTGCAGCATGTGGTTGGCGTTTCTATGGTTACGGATCCATATAAAATAATCGCGGCAGATGTTAATATTAGTAATTCCATTACAAACGCTGATGAGAGCCTGATCCAACTAGCAGTACTCGGAAATCCAGTCTCGCAACAATGGTTTGAAAATCATACCTGGCGTTTTGTAGATAGGGCTTACGTTTTCTCGGTCCCATCCAATCCCTGGTCCCTGGGTATGTCACCATATTTTCCGGAAACCATTACGCTGACCACCGGTGCTGATAATCAAGATTTTATCGGAATGAAACTTGGGGATGTTGATAATACGGCTAACCCAGCCAACTTTAATAGTCAGATACCTGACTTAAACTGGCAATTGGAGGATCGTATATTGGAACAAAATAGCATACTTGTGGCTGAATTCAAGGCGGAGCACTTTAAAGAGTTACTCGCTTTACAATTTGGGTTACAGTTTGATCCGTCCATTATTCAGTTCCTTGAGTTTGATTCAATTGCCGGAAGTCCCCTGCAAGCGGCCAATGTTGGCCTATATACCGTAGATTCCGGTGATATCAGGGTCTTTCTTTCCATGGTAGCAGGAGCAGATTTGCCAGAGGGTGCACCTGCTTTTCGGATAAAATTTAAAGCGTTACAAGGGGGACAGAAATTGAGCGAGGTATTGCATTTGAGCAATGATGTGCTTCTCGGAACAGCATATTCGGTCGATTATACACCTGGACCCGTGGATTTATACTACTATGGTTTGATGAGCGGCACGACTGAACTGCAAGCCGGGCAACTGCAATTGATGCAAAACATTCCAAATCCGTTCAGCAATCAGACGGAGATTGGGTTTGTATTGCCGGAATCTTGCGAGGCGCGTATTCGTGTGCGGGATGTAAACGGACGTTTGATCGTAGAGCGAAAAGAATGGTTTGCTGCTGGACATAATCAGGTTGAGTTCCAGTTGGACGGTTTTTTAGGGGGGGGGATATTGTCTTATGAGTTGGTTACGCCTTATGGCATAAGATCCCGGAAAATGTTGTTAGCCCGATAATAGTACTAAAATTGAACTAATTTTAGTTTTTCAAATCGAATTTTGGGTTTAAATCTTTGTTTTTGATACTTTTTTTCTTTAATTTTTGGTAGCTAGAAAAAGAAATCAAGCAGCATTCTTTTCATTTCTGATTTTTTATTTTACCTTTGCCCCACTAATGCTCTTCTGGGTTATTAGTGGCTCAGTTTTTGTACTGTGAGTGTTATGTTTTAATCCGTTATTTCTCTGTGCTTAATCACAATTAGTCATCATCATGAAAAAAAGTCTACGATTCTATCCTTCGATAGAGGTGTCTCAGTTACTTTCCGTTAACTGCGGACAGGTAATTTCTCGTATATCAAAACTACGCAATAAGTCCTTTCTAAGCTCCAACTTGCAGGTCGGTTCAAAAGCAGTACTGTTTTTGGGCCTTTTTCTGTTTAGTTCTGCTGGAGTACTCCAGGCTCAGATTAGCATTACGACTTTGGGGGTAGATTTGACGGAGAACTTTAATTCACTGGCAGCAACAGGTTCCTCCTCGTCATTGCCAGCCAACTGGGCCTTGTCGGAAGCTACCGGTGATG
>CANJPT010000021.1 GCA_947476195.1 Lewinellaceae bacterium
AGGGGGTTTAGAGGGTTTAAAAAGGGTAGAGGGTGTAGTAATAGTTCAAATCATTAATTTTTAGTGAAATGAAATGTACTACACCTTCTAACCGCTTTAAACCTTCTAAACCTCTCTGAATTTTAGGCCAAGTCGTAATAGTCAATGGTATTTGGCAGGTTCTTTTATCCGCATAACTTTGCATATTGAGTCCCTAAAGGCCTCGTTTAAGGTCAGCTACAGCTGCCTTACTTTGGTCGTAGCCAGCAGGGAGCAGGTACACTATTGTCCATACCCATACTACTGGACATTTTTGTTTTGTCCCCAGACCTATAAGGTTTTTGAAAACCTTATAGGTCTCGATTTTAGAAAATGTAAAGTAGTCTGGTCCATACCCCCTAAATAAACAGTTTAGGCACACCTGAATATCCGTCAGGACCTTAGCAGCAGCTCTTAATTCTTTAATTCCCCCCCTAAAACGTCAATATTTTACAAACTTCACAACTTTTTACCAATAAATCCACAAAAGGCCTCAACTTCACGCTTCCTTTTTTGTCAAAACCAAATTTTTCACAAACCATTCTGATTCACAAACCTGACTATGAAAAAAACGCTACCCTTGCTTTTTGCGCTGCTGTGCGCACTTTCTCTTTCTGCACAAACGCCTGTGTGCATGCGCGATTCAATTATTTTTGGTACGGACTCGTTGTTCTGGCCATTGCCTTACACGGCTGCAGCGCCCAACTATAACCTGAATGATGCATGTATTGACCATGCTTACAATCAGGCTGTGACCATCAATCTCCCGTCTTCATTCCAGGGGCTGCCTCTAACCAAGGCTACCATCGCTACTACGGGCGCGATCAGTGATTTACCTGTAGGGATCACGTATGCCTGCGATCCGCCCAATTGTGAGTTCCCGGCAGGTGCGTTGGGTTGTATCGTGCTTTATGGTACCCCAACGAGTGCCAATGTGGCGCCAGATACCTTTGACCTTACGATCACGGCAAATGCCTATGTTTTTGGGACACCAATTCCAGTTCAATTCCCTGGACAAGCGGCTCCGGGTTCACACTATTACCTCACGCTTAAATCCAGCCAGTGTCTTGTAGGTACCTACGATCTGGGAAACCAGTTTACCATCCTGAAAAATACCCCGAATCCCTTCGGCGATCAAACCCTGATCACAGCAGAGTCTCTGGTGGCAGGTGATGTTCAGTTTGAAGTATTCGACCTACTAGGACAGCTCAAGTACATGCAGAAACTCAGCCTCGAAGTGGGCCGCAATGAATTCACCTTCGATGCCGGAGAACTCACCAACGGTGCCTATTTCTACACCCTCAGCAACCGTGATGGAAGAGCGGCCCGGCGGATGGTCATCGCAAGATAAACTTTGACGTATGAACTTTGGTGTATGATGTATGAACTATGAAAATGCCAGGTGCTTTTTCTACATCATACATCATACATCATTTTAATCCCTGCTCTCAATCGGTCTCATCGAAAAGATGGTTGCCTTTAATCCCGACGTTAGTGACGTATGGGGGAAGTAGTTTGCAATTTGCCTTTTGCAATTTGCCCTTAGCTATTTGTCCTTTATTCTTCTGCCGTCTTCCGTTATGCAGCATTTTTTCACTTTTTTAACCGGTTGTAACCATGCGACAGCTTCTGCTAACCATTTGTTTTTCCTTCTTTTTCTTTTCCAGCTTTTTTTATGCGCAATCGGGTTGTCCGGGTTGTGTGGTCAATGTGCCAGCTGGTTTTCCGGCTGACACGATTTACTTGCCCGACTTGCCCAATGGGGTAAAAGGGACGCCCTATGATCGTGATGTGTCTTTCCGTTTGCCCAAAACGACCACGCCCGTCAATCTTATTGACAGCACAACACCGCCCGGACTCACAATCACCAAATTTGAGATCTTATCCGTGGGAGGTCTGCCACCAGGCTTGTATTATCAGCTGAATCAGTCGGTTTTTGATCCGGCTATCCAGACAGACGGCTGCATGAAGATCTGCGGCACACCGCTTGAATCTGATTCTTTTGAACTGACGGTCAAGCTGAAAGCCACCGTGTTCATTATTACAAAGGAGTCGAGCTTCCCGATGTCCATTTACATCTCGCCCAAAGTCAGTACAACGGATGGGTTCTCCATCACAAATCCCACGGGTTGTGGCAGCGTTACGGTATCGTTCACTAACAATGTGCCCTCCAATGGGAACGAAGGGTTTAGCTATGTCTGGGATTTTGGGGATGGCTCCCCGACGTCCGCAGCGGAAACCCCGGCTTCACACACGTATGGGCAGTCAGGACAGTATGAGCTATCCTACCAGGCCATTATAGACACTGCAGGTTTTTTATTGGAGCACATCAAGGTGCTTGGTATTGAATGTACGGACCCGCCATTTTATGGCAATCCGGACCTTTATCTTGTAATTAGCCAACCTGATGGCACCATCGTGTATAATTCTTCACCGGCCATTAACAATGCTTCCCTGCCATATATTTTCCCGGTCAATATCAAGCTTGGGGCGGGTAATTACAACCTGAAAGTCTTGGACAATGATGCAGGTATTAAAGGAACGGACGACAATTGTGGCACGTTGTCGTTCAATATCCTGAGTGACGGAACCCTCGTGGCGGGTGGCCTTACCATAGAAATGAATATCTTACATCCAGTGGATACCATTCGTTCTGTGGATACCATTATCGTTTATCCACAGCCAGCCCTTCCGACTATCAATGCCCCCAATGGCTTGATGAGCTGCCAGGGTTCGACCGGGCCGGTATTGTCTTCCTCTTATGGGTTTGGAAACCAATGGCTTCTAAACGGGAATTTGATTGCTGGCGCAACAGATTTCATTTATGTGCCAACCCAAAGTGGATCCTATCAGGTCCAATATGTGTCTGCGTACGGTTGTGTGGCTACTTCGGATATTGCCTCGGTGTTGATCCATCCACTTCCGGCGCTGCCGCTGTGGTTTAACTACAACAATTCCTTGCGGGTAACCAACTCTGCGAATTTACCGGCTCACTATGCGCTCCAATGGTACAATGCAAGCACGCTGATCCCAGGCGAAACCGGAATCTGGTATTGCTCACTGGCCAGCGGCACCTTTGGGCTGCAGGTAACGGATCTGGAAACGGGCTGTACCAATTTCTACGCAGCGCCGGTGGTACACAACCAGAATTATAACTGTCTTCTTGGCACCCAAACACCAGAGCTCCTGGCTTTTGATATTTTGCCTAACCCAACAACAGATGGGCAGGTGTTGCTGCGTATGATTGAGCCTTTAAATGTAGGCGGCACCATCCGAGTTTGGGATGTGACCGGGCGTTTATTGCAAATCATGCAAGTAGTGGCTGGATCAAATACCTTCTCAATGGATCTCGGTTCTTTGAGTTCGGGCGTATATGCCGTGGAGATTTTGGCGGAGGGTTTTCATGGATTGGGGAGAGTGATTAGAATTTGAGTTTAAAGAGGAAAACCGGAGAACCGGAAAATGTTAAATTGCTATGGCAACTCCCTCTTGGTTTTCCAGTTCCCCAATTCCCAACTAAAACAGAAAAGCCCCCAGACATTACATCTAGGGGCTTTTTTAGTGCCCGGGACGGGACTCGAACCTGCACGACCGATAAAGGTCAAGGGATTTTAAGTCCCTCGTGTCTACCATTTCACCACCCGGGCTGTTGAACAACAAAAATAGTTTAAAACTTTCTAAGTTTTGAAACTTTCAGGAAAGTTAGAAACAAAAAAGCCTTTCCGACGAATCGGAAAGGCTTTGAGCGGAAAACGAGATTCGAACTCGCGACCTCGACCTTGGCAAGGTCGCGCTCTACCAGCTGAGCTATTTCCGCAATTTTTGTTTGGTGTCAAGAACCGTTGTTCTCTGTTTTGCGGCGGCAAAGATAAGCCCGCTACATTTATATACACAAGTATTTTTTAAAATAAATTCATAAATTTTTTAAAAATGCAAAATACAAGCTGAAAAGACACACTAAGGCTCTTACATCGTAGATGTTCAGTCCAAATAGCAAGGTGTATTCAATAAATCAAAGCTACACACGGTCAGTTTCCGAGTCCGCTGCTTTTCCTTCCTCAAATTTTCTTTTGAGATAGAAATAGGTTTCCAGCTGAGTCCGTACGGGTATATCGCTGTTGGTACGGCGGTATTCATTTAGGTTCTGTGGGTCAATGATACGCGCCTTTACGTTGTCGTTGAGCTGGATATCGAGCAGGTCACGGATCTCTCGTTGAAGTAAAGGGTCGTAAACAGGGAAAATGGTTTCGATACGGAAAGAGAGATTTCGTTCCATCCAGTCGGCACTGCTGAGGAAGGTTAATTCATCCCCACCATTGTAGAAGACAAACACACGGGCATGTTCCAGATATCGGTCTACGATGCTGATGATCTCAATGTTCTCGCTCAGATCTTTTAGTCCCGGTACCAGGCAGCAGATGCCCCGAATGATCAGGCGTATTTTAACTCCTGCTTTGGAGGCTTTATAGAGCTTGGCGATGATCTCCTTGTCTTCCAGACTGTTGATTTTTAGGATCATTTCCGCTTTCTCGCCCTTTTCTGCAGCCACCACTTCATTAGCGATCAGTTGGTATAACTTTTCACGGAGGTTGAATTTTCCAACCAAAAGATGTTGGAAGGGCTGGGAGGGAGTCATATTTTCCAGGTGGGCCAGAACATTGCTTACTTCATTGGTGAGGCGCGGGTCGGCGGTAAAAATGCCGAAATCGGAGTAGACCTTGGCAGTTTCTTCGTGAAAATTGCCTGTGCCCAAATAGGCATATAATTTTGGGTTCCCATTTTCAACCCTGCGTACGAGTGCGAGTTTGGAGTGGACTTTCAAACCTGGCAGAGAGTAGTGTACCCGGACACCAGCTTTTTCAAGCCGTTCTCCCCATTCCAGGTTGGTTGCTTCGTCGAAACGTGCCTTTATCTCTACAAAAGCCGACACCTGCTTACCTCGTTGCACTGCTTCCATGAGTGCTTCCAGAATCCGGCTGCTTTTGGCTACCCGGTATTGGATTACCTTGATGTGGGTTACCGCCGGGTCGACAGCGGCTTTTTCAAAGAACTGAATGACAGGTTCAAAGGATTGATAAGGTACGTGGATCAGTTGGTCAGCTTCACCAATCACTTTAAGCATATCTGGCACATCCGTTAGAGCAGGGTGGGGCAGGGGGGGCAAGGGCTTGTTTTTCAGGTGCTTGAGACCGAAGTCAGGAAAACGGAAAAAGTCGAAGTTGTTGTGATAGCGCCCTTCCGGGAGCATATCGTTTTTCCGAAGATCAAAGGTATCTTGCAGGTACGTAAGCTGATGTTCAGGCATCTCCCGGTCATAAACAAAGCGACTGGCAGGTCCAACTTGTCGTTTTTGCAGACTCATTTTTATTTTTTGGACGAGGTCACCACTGAACTCATCGTCAATATCCAGTTCGGCATCCCTGGATAGCTTGATGGAATAGGTATCCTGGATATCGTAGCCAGGGAAAAGTCGTGAAACTGAATGGCGCACAATATCATCGAGCAGGATCACGTCATGTCGACCGCCTTTGGTTGGGAGCGATACGAATCGGGAAACCTGGTCAGAAGGGATCTTCACCAGTGCATATTCGCTGTCGGAGAGCGGCTTTTTTTTCTGGCGCAAATGAACAGCCAGATACAAGTGGGCATTGGCCAGAAAAGGGTTGATGCGGCGCTTGACCAACAGCACGGGCATGACGAATGGTAGGAGATTGCCCTGAAAATAGTCTTCCGCAAACTGTCGCTGTTCTTCATTCAAGTCGAGCCGCCGAAGAATATGCACATGGTGCTTACTGAGCTCTGGAACGATGTGTTTTTCAAATATTTCGGAAAATTCTGCCTGCTGCCGGTTGACGATATGGTGGATTTCCTTGAGCAATTCGCTGGGGTCGAAATGCAATTGGGCGCGGGTTTTTTTGCCTACTTTTTTGAGTTTTCGGATACCTGCTACCCGAATACGGAAGAACTCATCGAGGTTGGAAGAGTAGATGGCCAAAAACTTGAGGCGCTCCAACAGTGGTACTGCAGGGTCTTTGGCTTCCTGAAGAACCCGGTAATTAAAAGAGAGCCAGGAGATGTCGCGGTGAGTATAAGGCAGCGGTTGCAATGGGTTGGTTATTGAGTGAGTGAATGAGTGAGTGAATTGTGTTGGTCATTGGGGTCATTGACGACTATCCTGATTTATGTTTGATAATCGGTGCTATGTCTTATTTACGGTGGACAGAACCTTTCACTGCCCTATCATCCCCACCCGAGCCCTTAAGTCTCGACAAGATGACAAGGCTTAAGGGATCGGGTGGGTACTGTAAGCAAAGATAATTTCCGATTTCCGCTTTACCCTACCCAAATCCTTAAGTTGACGAAGTTAGACTCAAAGTCACCCGGTGAATAAACCCCCGAATCTCATTTTCGCAAACCACTTGCCATCGGGAATATATTACTTCATCAGACCACTTGACTGCGCAAAAATGAAGGTTTTTAAGTGGTTTATCTCTTAAAAGTCAAAAAAGCTTCAACAGTACACAAGAATTAACATCGAGGTCTTTTGTACAGACCTCAAGCCCGTACCTTCACCCTCCAAATATGCAAGATTTCAAAATCAACCTAGACAGGGACCTCGTTTTCTTTGATGTGGAAACAACAGGCCTAAACGTTATCCGCGATCGTATTGTACAGATTGCGCTGGTGAAACTCCGCAAAGACGGCCAGGCCGCCGAAGAACTTTCGATGCTTATCAACCCGGGTATCCCGATCTCGGAAGAATCCATGGCGATTCACGGGATCACGCCTAAAGACCTTGCCAATAAACCATCATTTTCGCAGGTAGCGCAAAAAATCTGGGATTTCATCGGGACTTCCGACCTTGGCGGCTACAACTCCAATCGCTTTGATGTTCCTATGTTGATGGAAGAGTTTTCCCGCGTAGGCCTGGAATTCGATATTTCAAAGCGACGTTTGATTGATGCGCAGCGCATTTTCTATAAGATGGAACCTCGTACGCTGAAGGCGGCATATCGGCTCTATTGCCAAAAAGAACTCGAAGACGCGCATGATGCCCTGGCAGATGTGCGGGCTACGGTGGCGGTCTTCCGGGGTCAGATCCAAGCCTATGAAGGTAAAGACCTGCTCGACGAAGATGGCAATAGCGTGCCTGCACCTATCAAAAATGATATGCAGGCAATCCACGAATTTACCAATGACCTCCATTTTGTAGATGCCACCCAAAAGCTTCGGGTTCAGCCCGATGGCACCGTTGTGTTCAATTTTGGTAAATTTGTGGGTGAACCGGTGAAGACAGTCCTTGCCCGCGAACGCCATTACGCAGGCTGGATCGTTGAGAAGGAATTTTCTTCCCAAGTGAAACAGTACATCAAGCAGGTTGTGAAAGAGCTGGAAGGGAAATGAGAGTCAAGTTAAAAGTGATTGCCCAGGGCTTTTAACTTGATACTTTAAACTTTCATCTTCCAAAATCATCCTGTACCCGCACGATATCTTCCTCATCGCTTGGATTATCGGCATCAGTGTGTTGCCAGATTTCTGCGACCATACCCCAATCAGACAGTCCGATCAGCCGGTGACGCTCTCCTTGTTTTAGTTTGATGATATCTCCGTCATATAGGGTATGTTGTTGCTTTTCTTCATTGGTGTCGCTGGTTACAACGCCTACGGAGCTACTGATACATTTCCAAATTTCGGCGCGGCGATGATGATACTGCCAACTTAAACGGGCATGCGGAGCCACTAGCAGGATCTTTGGACTTAACTTATTGGTAATCTTTAGTGCATCCAGATTTTCATCCGGAAAATAGCACGCAGCAAATTGGGCTGCCTGTGTTTCATCAAGTACAAAGAAGCCACCCCAGGGCCGGGAATCATCCATCTTTACAACCTTGAAATCAAGCTGTGCAAGCATATTTGCAGCTTGTTCAAAAACTAATCCCTTTTGATCCATAAAATTAATGTTGAACTTTAAACTTGTTGGAAAGCCTGTGCGGGCCTGAATACTTAATTTATTTCGCCGCAAAGTTGAATGTTCGGGAGCATATTTTACTATGTGCGAGCCACCAGATTTGATAAATCCAACTTGTAATTAGTGATCATTTTTACCGAATTTTGCAAGGTGACCAAGGTTACCCTCAATAATGACGAAAATCTGATCAAGGATTAGCACAAGTATTTGTGCTGTGGCGTAGGTTTGGGACTCTAAATTTCAGCGGAGCTTACGACCAAGGCTACTTTGTTGACCGTTTGCCTAAATTTTTACAATAACACATGAACAGCTTCGCCCTTGTCCTGTACTCCTTGCTATTCGCCCTTAGCCTGACCGCTTGTTTTGAGCCGAAAGAAGGCTGTCTCGACATCGCAGCAACAAACTTTGATGCGGCTGCGGACAAGGACTGTTGTTGTGCGTACCCAAAACTTGTACTGACGGTAAACCAGGTGTTTGACACCCTACTTTTTCGCAATGATTCGCTTTACGAGGCCTCGAACGGTCATCTGTTCCGAATTAAAAGTGTAGCTTTCTATCTCTCAGATTTTCAATTATTTCAGAATGGGGTAGTTCATTCTGTGAGCGATACACTTAGGCTCCATACTTTTTTGGGCCCGGATACTTCCACTCTACGTTTTACCAATGATTTCCAACTTGTACGACGTACGCCGGTAAATTATGTCGTCGGTACTTTTCGGCAGGATGCAAATTTTGAACAGGTTAGCATTCGTTTAGGACTATCTAAAGAAGCTCAGAAGGTAATTCCATCAAAAACTACGGTAGATCACCCGCTTTCACCTCAACCAGACAGCCTTTGGCGTGGACAAACCAATGGATTTGTGTTTCTCCAGGCGGTGGTCGTCCGGGATTCCATGGGGGCCACACAACCAGATACGTTGCGATTCCTGCAATCCGATCTGGGGCAGCGATTCATTGAAGCCAGTGGTCTGTACGTGCATCCCACCGGTTATGACTTCCATTTGGTGCTGAAAGCCGATTACAAGCAGCTGTTCGAAGGGGTAAATTGGTCCATCCACGACATTTTAGCGTGGAAAGTGGCCATTGTTTCCAACATGACCAACGCTTTTAGCGTTTCACAATAATTGTAAAAAACAGACTCTCATTCATTCAACCACCATGAAAAAATATACAATATTCTTTGCATTGATTTCTTTCGCTTTTTTGTCCTCCTGTGGTGAACATGGCGCTGAAGACTTAGGAGTTAATTTCGATATTACGTTCAGAGCCACTTTTGATGGCGCACAATTGGAAAAAAACAAAGACTACCAATTTGGTTCAGTTCCGATGTTTGTAGAAGCCTGCCGAATGTACCTTTCTGACATTACTTTACTCCAAGGCAACAGGGAGATCGTCCTTTCTGAGATCGAATACCTGAATTTTACACCTTCCAACGCAGTCTTTGCTACGCCCACTATCACGTTCAAAAATGTGCCTGAAGGTGAATATACTGGTATTCGCTTGGGCTACGGTGTAAAACCCTCGCTTAACGCAAAACGCCCCGCTGACTTCTCTGCAGGCCACCCGTTGTCTATAGAAAATGATTACTGGGCTGGATGGAGTAGCTATATTTTTACAACGCTGGATGGTAAAGCGGATTCTGACAATAATGGCAGTAAGGACCTTTCTCTGGCGTATCACTGTGGTTCTAATCCTGTGTATAAAACTTTTGAGTTTGCGCATACTATACACGTTCATGCAGGAGAACCGGGTGCAAGGATTAGCTTTGATATGAAAGAATTCCTCACCCTTGCTGATGGCACCTTGTACAATCTTTTGATTCACCCGGCTACCTCCAATAGCGCTGCAGACGTAACGGTCGCACAAACATTGACTGCTAACTTTGGCCGAGCTACTACGGTAGAACAATAATCTATTGATTATGAAAGACTTATTCCGTAAAAACATCCTTTGGCTGTCCTTTATTCTTTTGGCAGTCTTCTCCGTTATGGTTGCCTGCAATCCAGAAGATCCGCAGCCACTACCACAGGGGGATTTGATGGACATCGCTTATTCTCCGCAATCTTACACAATCGTAAAACCGGCGTATTTTCCGGAAATACCCATTCCTGCCGATAATCCAATGACGCTTGATGGCATACAATTGGGTCGTCGGTTATTTTACGATCCGATCCTTTCTGCGGATAGCACCATGTCTTGTGCCACCTGCCACCTGCCAGCAGGGAGCTTTACCGATAACAAAGCTGTATCCACAGGGATCGACCACATATCTGGCAACCGCAGTGCTATGGCAGTACTCAATTTAGCCTATATCCTGCCAGAGGACGGCCTTTTTTGGGACGGTCGTGCAAAAACGATGGAAGATCAGGCCCTGGGCCCGGTAGAGAACCCCATTGAAATGCATAACACCTGGACCAACGTGGTGGAGAAGTTCAAAAAACACCCATCGTACCCTGCGCTGTTCAGAAAAGCATTTGGTATTAACGACCGATCAGAAATTACCAAAGAGCTGGCTGCCAAGGCAATCGCTCAGTTCGAGCGCATATTTGTCAGCAGTGGCAAGTCAAAATATGATTTGTTCAAAGCGGGGAATATTGACGCTTTTGATGATGAGGAACTGGATGGGAAATTGATGTTCTTCGACGAAGGGAAAGACTACAACCTGCCCGATGCGCAATGTTTCCATTGCCATGGCAGCGAAACGCTCACAGGCGGAAAGTTTTTCAACAACGGTCTTGACAGTGTCGGCTCTTTAGATGAATTCAAGGATCTGGGGCGATTTAATGTCACGGGCAACCCTTTTGATAAAGGTAAATTCCGAGCGCCAACCCTGCGCAACATTGCCCTTACTTCTCCATACATGCATGACGGACGATTCCAAACACTCGAACAGGTGTTGGATCACTATAGCAATAACGGCTTTGGTGTTGTGAATGAGGGCGCATTTTTGAATAACATAGGCTTTCCCAATGGCGATGGCACGTATACGGGATTGACAGCATACCAGAAAAAAGCCTTGGTTAAGTTTCTTGAAACACTGACGGACACTGATTTTATCAGCAATCCGGATATTCAAAATCCTTTTTAGCGAAATCCATTTCGCTTTGATCAGGAGCTATGTTTGCACCAATTAAGGCCCCAGACCTCGTAGCGGTCAAATCTTGGTAGTAAATAGGTTGAGAACAGGCATTAAGACCTCGTAGCGGTCAGACATTATTAGTTTTGTGTTTTACGTCGATCAATGTTAGACCTCTACGGGGGCCATCAAAATCCTGATGCCAATGGTACCCGGCATTAAGCCTCTCCAATGCCGCGGAATACCAAAATTTGAGATTGCTTTTGTTTTGTACAAACATGGCTTTTTTTAATTTAGCGAAATGTTTTTCGCTCGTTCTGTTACTTTTGGCCTGCTTTTAGTGAGTATTCCCTCGTACCTTAATCCTTCCGGTCAAATTCTTCAACCCAAACGTCCCATTGCGCATGCGAAACCGACTTATCCTCCTTGCCGTTTTGGCGGCATTTACGGCCCACTCCCAGATCAGCGAAGGCGGATTGCCTCCTAGTTTGCAGCCTGAAAACCAATCTGTTTTGGCTGGCAAAATGCCTTCTGCGCAGATGATTCCTGCCTTAGACGTAGAAAAGGCGCTGAGTGAAGATAGCCATACGCCTGGGCAAAACCGATTTGCAGCGCCCATTCTGACAGATATTTCCCTGGAGAATTCAGGTGCCTGGCAGACCCTCCCGAATGGGGATCGGGTCTGGTTATGCGCCCTTCGTTCTACAGGAGCAAAAGGCCTGACATTGATCTTTGATCTGTTTAAATTGCCACCTGGCGCCAGTTTTTTTGCCTATGGGGCAAACCAACAAGTATTGGGAGCCTATACTGCGCAGAGCTGTTTACAGTCTGGCAAATTTTTGATCGGGGTGTTGAAAGGCGAAATGGCTTATCTGGAACTTTACGAGCCGTCATCGGTACAAGGCCAAAGCAAGATCAGTATCAAGCGGGTAGATGTTGCCTACGACCAGAATTCTATGAACGGTGCAGAGGATTTTGGCAATGGATTGCCCTGCAATATCAACATCAATTGTACTGAAGGAAATGCGTGGCAGAGCCCCAAAAAAGGAATTGCACGAATCTTAATGGTTTTTTCGAATGGGGAAGGCTGGTGCAGTGGAACCCTCATTGCTAATACTTCCGGCACTTTTGAGCCTTATTTCCTGACGGCACATCACTGCCAGATCATTGGTAATAACCCAGATTTTGGACTTTGGCGTTTTGATTTTGACTACGAATCTGCCAACTGTGCTAATCCTGCAGTAGAACCTGTGCCAAAATCGGTGTTGGGAAGTGAACGGATCTCCTATCGGTCAGAAACAGATTTTATGTTGTTGAAAATCAGCCCTATACCACTTAATTATGAAGTATATTTCAATGGCTGGAATCGTGATAACAACCAACTTACGGTAACGGCTAATTCAGTATATATTCACCATCCGCTTGGGGACATCAAGAAAATTTCGATCGATACGCAAGCCTCAATCATCTACCCAAACACACTTCCCTGGGGGGGCGTTTTCGGTACCAGCCCAGTTAATTCTCATTGGAAGAGTATAACAGATATAGGCGTTTTTCAACCTGGTTCCTCCGGCAGCCCACTTATGGATGCCAATAAGCGTATTGTAGGCCAATTACATGGTGGAAGTACCGCAACAGGCAATGATTGCAAAGTGACCGGAGCCTACTTCGGACGCTTCAATTTGTCCTGGGATCAGGGAAGTGCCCCGGAATCCAGGATCAAAGAATGGTTGGATCCGACCAATACAGGGGCTGTTACGCAAAACGGGTATCTCCGGCCGGCAGTACAAGGATTTAGCATTGGTGGTAACATTAAAACCCATTGGGGAGTACCTATAAAAGGGGTGAAGGTGGAAATTAGTGGTTCCGCATCGGCTTCTGTTTATTCAGATTCTCTCGGAAATTATCAATTTGTAAATATCCCGGTTGCCGGAAATTACACCCTTAAATCCCTCAACGATGTTACTGACCTGAATGGTGTAACAACCTATGATCTGGTCCTGATCTCCAAACATACCCTGGGTATCGAAATACTCGACTCACCCTGGAAAATGGTGGCAGCTGATATAAATCTAAGTAACTCGGTCACGACCAACGACATTGTAGAAGGCAGGAAGGTGATTTTGGGGATCAACCCCGGATTTCCAGCCAATACTTCCTGGCGTTTTTTTCCGGCGTATACCACATTTAATAACCCAGCGAATCCGTTCCAGGGGGGGCTGCCTCCAGATTATATATCGGTCAATAATCTGCAGGGCAATTATATCGGGGCAGATTTCAAAGGGATTAAGGTGGGAGATTTGAATAATACGGCTAGTGGGAATTGAGTGAGTGAATGAGTGAATGAGAGAATTAGTGAGTGAGTGAATGAGTGAGGGAACAACGCTACCTAAACTTGAAGCCTAATTCAAATGACGAAAGAAGAGTTTATTGAAAAAATGAGACAACGCACCAAGAAATTGGCTGTAGATGTCATAAGTTTTCTATGCGGACTTTCTCCGCACAAAGCGATGAGGGTGATTGAATATCAGCTAACCAAAGCTGTGACTTCAGTGGCTGCCAACTAAAGAGCCTCATGCAGGGCACGTTCACAAGCAGAGTTTCATGCTAAAATGAGTATTGTTGTTGAAGAAGCCGATGAGTGCTTATTTTGGCTTGAAATGATTGGAGACCTCCAAATTGACCAAAGCCCTCAGTTGAAATATTTGCAAAATGAAGCCCTTTAGATCCTAAAAATTTGCTCAAAAGCACGAAGCAATTCATAACAACCAATACTCATTCACCCATTCACTCACTCACCCAATGCAGCACACCGCAAAAGAAAGATTCCTTCAATACGTCACCATTGACACCCAAAGTGACCCGAATAGCCCGACACAACCCAGTACAGAAAAGCAAAAGAACCTTGGCCATATACTCGTGAAAGAGCTTTCGGCGATGGGCATAACGGACGCACATTTGGACGAATTCGGATATGTGTATGCTACCATTCCAGCCAATTCAGATAAAAAAGTGCCGGTCATTTGTTTTTGCTCGCACATGGATACCTCGCCTGACTGCTCCGGCGAAGGCGTAAAGCCCATCGTTCATGCCAATTACAAAGGCCAGGATCTGGTGCTTCCCGACGACAAATCAGTGGTGATTCGTATGCAGGATCATCCGGATCTGAAAGCGCAGATCGGGAATGACATCATCACTGCTAGTGGCAGCACCTTACTTGGAGCTGACAACAAAGCAGGTTTGGCCGCCATCATGAGCGCAGCCCAGATATTGCTGACCAACAAACAATTAAAGCACGGAAAGATCCGGATCCTTTTTACCCCCGACGAAGAAATTGGTCGCGGCGTAGATAAGGTGGATATGAAAAAACTCGGTGCGAAATTTGGCTATACCATTGACGGTGAAACCGCAGGGAGTATTGAAAACGAGACCTTTAGTGCAGATGGAGCCGTGGTGACCATTCATGGGATCTCTGCGCACCCGGGCTTTGCAAAAGGCAAAATGGAAAATGCACTTAAAATTGCTGCCCGTATTGTGGCCAAATTTCCGGACAAACTCAGCCCCGAACATACCGACGGTATGCAAGGCTTTATTCACCCTGTCCACATGGAAGGGAATATTGAAAAAGCGACCATCAAACTCATCCTCCGCGACTTTACCGAGGCAGGTCTGAAACGACATGGCAAAACTTTGCAGCGCATCGTGGACACCGCGATTCAGCCGTTTCCGAACAGCCGCGCAGAGGTTAAGATCAGCGAGCAATACCGCAACATGGGCAAAGTGTTGCGCCGGCATCCGCAAGTCGTGGCCAATGCGCTGGAAGCCCTCAAACGCGCTGGATTTCCGAGTCCGATCCAAAGCAGTATTCGCGGCGGCACGGATGGCTCCCGTTTGTCATTTATGGGTTTGCCTTGCCCGAATCTTTTTGCGGGAGAGCATGCATTCCACTCCAAACAGGAATGGGTCTCTGTGCAGGACATGGATAAAGCTGCTGAGACCATGGTACATCTGGCACAGGTCTGGGAAGAAAATGCTTGAGGGGACATTGGACAATAGTCATTGGACAGGTCTACGCAAGTGATTGTTTTTTAACATTTTTTCCTTCCGAATAATAGGCCTTAGTGTCCTTCTGAGCGTAGCGAAGAATCCGAGGACAGTGCCTAAAAAATAATTAGGAGTAACTTTTTGCCATTCTTTCGTTTAAGATAGGGAATGTAGACCATCAGACCACTCCCTTCAATTCTTTAACCCGTCACCATATCATAACCTACCATGGAAGATTTTTGGAAAAAAGCAGCCGATACAGCCAAAGAAACATTGGATAAAGCCAGCGAAGCTGCGGAACAAGCTGCCGCTGCTGCAGCCATAAAATTTGGCGAAATAAAGGAAACAGCCACAGAAAAATTCAACGAACTCAGCGTAAAAGCAGAAGCCATGGCCGCAGAAGCCAAGGTTGAAGCAGAAGAAAAACTAGCAGAGGCCCAGGCCGCCAAGGAAAAAATAGCGGCACACGGTGGTGATGCGCTGGACTACCTCAGTGAAAAAGCCAAATCAATGGTGGGCGAAATGAAGGAAGGAGCCAGCAAAATGGCCGAAGAAAGCAAGGATTTCTGGCAAAAAGCGAAAGACTATGTGTCCGGTAGCGAGGAGAAGAAAGACGACACGCCTGCTTAAATAAATGGGATCATTGGTTTGAATGTGGTCAATGTGGGGATGCTCACTTTGACCACATTTTTTTTGTCATTTCTTTATAACCGGCAACTCAAAAGCCACTTTAGTACCCTTCCCCACCTCCGAAGTGATCTTAATCGAGCCGCCAATATCATGCGCGCGTTAGGTCATACTTCCAAGGCCTACCCCGGTGTCGATCTTTTCAGCAACGTTGAAACCAATTCCATTATCGGCAACCAGGAGCGTCATTTTTTCCAAATCAGTTAAGAGGCTGATATCCATTCGGGTACACTCGCTGTGCTTCATGGCATTGTTGATGGCCTCTTTGAAAATTAGGAAGGCATTGCGTCGGGCCTCAATGTCCAATTCCATGACCGGCAGATTGCGCGGAATATTGAGTTGGTAATCAATGTCCTTGGCATCCAGGAATTTTTGTGCGTGCTCGCGCATGCTGTCGGCCATGTTATTCAAGTAATCTGGATGGGGCTTGACGGCCCAGATCAGGTCGCTGATGCTCTCCAGTGTGCTTTGGGCGCTCTTGCTGATTTGTTCAAGCAAGGGCGCAGCCTCAGGTACCTTGTGGGCAAATTGCTGGTGTGCTACTTTACTTAGGATCCGGATGCCGGACATGGAAGCGGCGATATCATCGGGCAGATCACGTGCGATCCGGTCTTTTACTTTCTGCTTGGCGGCTTGAACGGCCAGGAGATTTTCCTGCTGCTCCATCGATAATTTGAGCTGCAAAACCGTCCGGTCGCTGTCTACAAATCCGTGCCAGCGGATAAAGGCTACGGCGAAGATCATGGCCTCAATGATGAAGCCCCACATGACCGCATATTGTATAAAGGGATAATTGGGCAAGACATTGATATTCCCCAACAGATTGAGGGAAAAGGACGCTGCAAGGGGCAAAAAGGCAAATACCACGATCCGTGCCCGGATGCTGGTCCGGAAATTCTGGATGATCACGATGACCGAAACCAGGGTAATGACCAGAATAGAAAGCATGGTAGCGGTGAAGATCACCTGCATCAGCAGACCATGTTCGTATTTGACCAGTACGCCAAAAACACCCGTGAGTACAAACATGGCGCCCAGGTACCATTTGGTTACCCGATCCTGCCATTTATCCAATTCCCACAATCGTATAAAATACCGGTAAAAAAGCCCGTAAGTGGCCACCATCAGGAAGAAAATGCCGTGACGCTACATAACCGGGAAGATATTGATGACCGCGGAGTAGTTATAAGCCTCCCGCAAGAGCACCACCAGTACATAAGCCAGATAGAACAGATACATCGGGTCGCGGTACAGCGGTTCTCGGTTTGTAAAAAGTTAGGATGTGATTTAGTTTTTTTTGTAGTTCATTGAACATCAATATGTTTCGTTCAAAAAATGCATGATTGATGAATTGATAAAATTGGTAAGAGAAGGCTTTAAGACTATTAAGGATCATCGCAAGTACAATTCAACTTACTCATTAGCGGATTTGTTGAGCGCTGGTTTAGCGGTTTTTTCTCTCAAAGCCCCCTTATTATTGGCTTTTCGCCTGCAGTATCCACTTCGCAGTGAGAATTTGAAGCGGATTTATGGGATTGAGCAAATTCCCGAAGACACTGCATTGCGAGAGGGACTTGACGGGGTGGAGCCGATGCTCTTACAGGCACAGTTCAATCCTTTGGTGGACAGGTTGCGCAAAGAAGATATGGTGAAACAGCGGCAGGTTTTAGGAGGTTTTACACTGCTTGCTGGTGATGGCACCGGACATTTTTGTTCCGCGAACCGGTCCTGCGCACATTGTTTGACCAAGCAGCATCGCAACGGCACCATCACAAATCATCACCAACTTTTGGGGGCGGTTTGGGTGCACCCGGAAGAGAAAACTGTTTTCCCCATTGCAGTGGAACCCTTTGTACACCAAGATGGTCATGTGAAAAACGATTGTGAACTCAATGCAGCAAAACGCCTTATCCCACAAATTCGAAAAGCTTAGATAAATCCTTTCAAAAAGCGCTAGAAACATGCAAAATCAAAAGGGCTTTGTGGGAAAAAGTCAGACAGGTTTTTGATCTCTTACCAGCCTTGTCAATGAACGCAATCTATAGGTTTATCGCTCTAAACCGTCAAGTAAATCACCCTATGCTCGAATAAATCACATGATGTTTTTTTATAAACCGATAACCGCTGAGAACCCGACAAACAGGTTAATTTTGTTTCATAACACTTGTTTTTTTACCTGCGCTGATTATCTTTGCTATGCCTTGGCAATTGTGAACCCGTAAGCTTATAAAAAACCAGTGTATGCCTGAATTTCAGTCGCAGAGTTTTGCTACACCCGGCTGACAAAAGACACCCCGACCACGGAACCTAAAAGACCCCGGATGCACTCCCGGTGCTTCTACGTTCATCCGAACTGACGCTCATTCGTATTTTTTCGATCTAATCCGTATTTATTGGGCAGATATCTGCTCTACAGCATGACATTCAATGCTAAATCTCGTGTGGCGCACTGCGCCGCAATGCCGGATGTTTGCCCCGAAGCCAGGGTGGGGCAAACAAATTTTTTCTGTTTTCTTAAACCATTGCAACCGATGTTACAATGCGTATGACCAATCTTTTTTTAAATTCTACAAACATTTTTTATGTTACGCAAAATTTTCTTTTGTAATAATTGGGGGGGGGCAACGATGCTTCTGTTTTCCTCTATCTTTATTTTCCTAACATGGTTACCACTAAATGTTAAGGCTCAGGCATGTAATGATTGGGAGATTGAAATATGCAACCAAGCTAAGCCTCCCTCTGTTGTTGATCCCTCCTGTACTAATCCATTTCCTCATAATCCATGTAACACAGTCTATTATTATATTTACCTTGCTAAATCGGGTAACGCGAACAACATAAACCTCCCCTTTCAATTCAACTTTTATGAATTTAATTTAAGTGGTTCATTGATCGTAACGCCAAGCCCAATTACCTCTCGGATTACCTCCAAGCCAAATGAAGGGGTTTCGCTTATGTGCTCACCAAATGGGCTTAATGATCCAAATATCCCCTCCAGTCCACTATATAGAGTAGAAGAAAACAATCAAAAATTCTCTTACAAAGTAATTGACTCTGGGGCACCTGTAAACTGGACTGTTTTTGGGCGACGACTTCTCTGCGTTTTGGCGGTTAATGCATATCCTGGAGAAATTATTGAACTGGGGCAACTTAGTGCCAGCGTGAAGTTCAGTAATGGAAATATTTGCAATTTAAGCATTAGCGGTTGTGACGGCGGGCCCATACCCTCATACCAAGTTCTGCCACCAACAAATACATGTGTGGGAACAGGGTTTCAACTTCGGCAAGGGACTGCACAAAATGACCCTGTACCAGGTTATCCCAACCGCAAAAAAATACCCGTTTTTGTCTTTTCGCAACCTAATGAGATCTATAACATACAACGACTTGACTTTTTAATGAAGGTAGAAGCTCCAGCACTTATGGCAGGGATCTCCCTCGAAGCAGGATTATTTCCAGCAAATGAACTTGAACTATACAACGAGACTACCGGGCCGATCACTAATAAGCGAATTTTTGCAGATTATCGATTTGTTTCAATAAATGCTACCAATACAGCTACTCCCGGAAACACGCTGTTTTACATTATTCTAGATGGCCCTCAACTGTCATCAGATTGTGGTAGTACAACTGTAACTTTTACCGATAACCGAAGGCTACTGTTAGGCCCTAGTGGTAGTTGTTGCCAACCCAGTGTAGTAGGCGGCCCTCAATTAGTGGAATGGAATACGGCCCCTTGTCCTGTTTTATGCTCGCAGTTTGAAGTGAAGGCCAAAACAGCTTCCAGTATTCCGCCAGGTGCCGACCCTTGTCACTCGGTGTTCTTTGATGTGGATATGTTGTCCATAGTCAGTAAGAAATACACCGAAGGCAGGATACAGGTAGAGGTAAAGTACTCTGGAACGCTTACCTGGAGCCCAACCTTATCATCCAGTGCTTATTGTAGCACTATGAGCAGCTGCGTTTCAGTTGTTCAAATTGCTCCGGGTCTTTTAGGGTTGACTTTTGATATTGACGGGAATACTCTAATTGACTTAAGTGCCACCAACCCTCAAAATCTGATCCGTTTTGGTTTTGTGGCCACCAATGCTTGCATTGAGGCAGTTACTTTCCGGAATGCCATTTTTACAGAGCAAAATGCCACGATACCTTGTTTGCCAACTACAGTGTCTCAAATCAATGGCACTGTATTGGCTGATGATATATGCATCACCAGCCTGACGATGACCTATGAGTTGCACTTTGGCCCTTTGATGGAAGATGTCGGATACAGAGTGGGAGACGATGACCCCACTTCACCTACGGATCCTATCACATGCGAAATGTCTGGTCAAGGTAGTAGCCTAACTAACGGAAGTGTTGCAATATGCGCTTGTTATTTGCCTAACCAACCCCAATGGGTTTATCCTGCAAAAGTCGATAACCCGCTCAACGGTGTGACCACTTACGACCTCGTGTTGATCAGTAAACACATCCTTGGAATTGAACCTTTTGACAGCCCTTACAAGATGACCGCCGCTGACGTGAACAATTCAGGTAGTATTACTACTTTCGATATTGTTGAACTTCGAAAACTTATTTTGGGTATTTATGGTCCGCAACTACCGCCAACCCCACCGAATCCATGGCCATATAATTCGTACAAATTTGTGGACAAAACTATCCTGCTTCCACCATTTCCTTTAACACCATTATCCCAGACTGTGCAGGTTACAGTACCCCCTTTGGGCGCAATCGCTGCATTTAAAGGGATCAAAATTGGAGATGTGAACAACACAGCGTTAGGAGCAAGTCTTTTGCTCATGGACGAAAGAAATACTTCAACCATCCCACTTGGGTTTCTGCCATCAGGAGGTAAAAAGGGTGACAGGGTGAGTATCCCTGTCTTTATCCAAGATTCCCTAGATTACAACAGCTGGCAAATAGCGATTCATTACAACCCCTTGCAATGGAAATTAACCAACGTAGTATGGGCGTCGCAAATGGGCGAAATGCCTGAACAATATTGGTCCGAGACCTCAAGTGGACACATTCGATTACTCGGTTACAATGCAATCGGGGGTTTGGTACATTTACCCATAGGTGTTCCTTTGTTCTATCTGGAAGGCGAATTGTTGCAAGACACTTCGGCTATTACGCTTGGGTTGGATGATAAGATAGTAGATTTTCTATCGGAATCCTACGGGATGAACGGAGACAAAGGTTCATTTGTCCTTCGAGCCGCCAATGCGACCGAAATGGTGGTTTCGCCTCCCAACTCGATGCCTAACAAGGTCGCATGGTCTGCAGAAATCTATCCTAACCCGGCTGGGAAGGCTTTTCGGATACATATTAAAGCACCAGAGGATGGTATTGGCAGCATAAGGTTCTTTAACACGCTGGGACAATTAGTGGCAGAGGATATACAAGGCTTCGTCAAAGGGGAAAATATCATTACTTCTGCCAGCCTTCCCGTGCTACAATCTGGTATATATGTGGTAGAAATCAATGCATCCTGGGGGCAAAAATCGCTTCGCTTGGTAAAAAACTGAGCGTATTGATGCTCGGAGTATCTAATTCTTATTTAGTTGGGGGAGTGGTTTCGATCACTCCCCCAACTTCATCATACCATCCCTTTTCCTATGGTCCGCATATACATTTTATGGGTTGTTCTATGGAGCATCCCGAGCCTTTCCAGCAGCCAATCACGCTATTTTGTAGATGGAAATGCTGTAGGGCAAAACAACGGCCAAAGTTGGGCCGATGCATTTCTTGATTTGCATGACGCGCTCGCCCTCGCCCTTTCGGGGGATGAAATTTGGGTAGCTCAGGGCGAATATTTCCCATCTGGCACAGCTGACCGATCGGCGCGGTTTCAGCTGACATCGGGCGCAAAACTCTATGGCAGTTTTGCTGGTACAGAAATGCTTATTGAAGAAAGGAAGCTGGACCAAAACCCAAGCATACTGAGCGGTGACATTGGTCTGGTTGGTGATAGCCTTGACAATTCCTACACCATTTTACACCTTGCTAATCCTGAATTGGGTACTTGGGTGGATGGTTTTACCTTCCGTTACGGACAAGCTGATGATCCTGCGCTGTCCAATTCTCAAGCAGGGACTTCAGGCGCAGCCATTTTTATAGACGGGACTAACAGCATTGCCTACCCTAACATTCAGAATTGTGTATTTGAGCACAATACTGCCCGATCCAATGGAGGTGCTATTTATGTGGAAGGTGGTGGCACAGGGTCGGTAGCGCCTACGTTTAAAAACTGTCGTTTTTACCAAAATCGGAGTTTCCTCGGCAGTGGCGGGGGCGTATATCGGAACGGAGGCAGTTGGCTTGAACGCCCCAAGGATATAGAGCACTGCCAGTTTATTGAGAACGGGGCTGCGAGATCCGGGGGGGGCTTATACTTGAATGACTCTGAGAGGAGCGATACTGCCAACATTGTTGGATGTCAGTTCCAAGGGAATTGGGCAGGGATCTGCTCAGACGCTGTTGCTTGGGGGTATGTCAGGAATACGGGGTCATATATAAAAATTGTAACAAGCGATTTTGCGGAACACCATCATTCCGGAACGCTTATGATGGATGTGTTCGGGCCAGATTTAGCCACTTCCGAATTCTATGCAGTGATTGATTCTTGTGTATTTTCTAATAATAGCACGACTGAGACTTCAACAAGGTCGATGATTGGAGGGTTAAGGTTTTATAGTGATAATAAATGGGATATTAGAAACACTTATATATCCGAAAACAGGGGCTCATTTTTTCTCTCCGACGAGAGTAACCGAGGGGAGCCACATAACTTTTATAATATAGAGTTACAAAATAATTCTTGGGATGCTCTTTTTACCATAGCATCTGACATTGTATGTAACAAAATTAGCATCCATGATAACACTACGGGCTTGTTTTTTACCTATTTAAACGTAACACCTGGAGTACCTTACCCTTATTCAATAAAACTTTCAAATTCAGAAATCTATAATAATAAATTGTATAGTGGTTTCACTGATTTTAGAGGAACAGGTTTATGTTCTATTAATTCTTCTACGTTTTCCAACAATCAAATAATCAACGCGATAGCCGCGTTTGAGGTTTCAAAATTTTTAATTTCCAACTCGATTTCATATGATAATATTTACATTGGTCTAGGCAAACAATATCCATTTTTATTCGACGTGTTGGATTCCCTTTATGTGTCTAACTCGTCTCTTGATACTCTTCCAGTACCCTCCCTTGTACATTTTTATGGGCCAGGGTCCTTGTTCTCTACAGACCCGCTTTTTGCAGACTATCAAGCGGGAGATTTAAACCTCCTCCCCTGCTCACCCCTAATCAATGCGGGCTCCAACGCCGCCGCCGCAGGCCTCCTAACCGACCTCCTAGGCAATCCCCGCATCCAGGGCGGCACGGTAGACATCGGAGCTTACGAGTCTCCGGCTTTCAGCCTGGCTGCAGAACCTGTGGTAAAACCCGCCTGCGTCGGCGAGTCCAACGGCAGCATCTCCATCAGCCCGGTATTTGGCTGTGAACCCTATATTTACAACTGGTCGCCTCAGGCCGGCACCGGCCCTGAACTCAGCGGCCTGCTTCCCGGCAGCTACCTGCTCACCCTCACCGACGGCAGTGGCCGGCAAATCCTGGATACTGTACAGGTTAGTACTTCCAGCCTTCCCGAACTGAGCACCAGCAGCACGGACGTGGATTGCACCAGCGGACTGGGCGGCAGCATCACCGCTTTAGTCAGCAACGGCGCTGCGCCCTATCATTATCAGTGGCTACCCGCGGCGGCAGACACGGCTTATCTCGGGCAGCTTCCACCGGGCAATTATGCCCTGACGGTCACCGACATCAACGGCTGTCGCGATTCGGCCTCGGCCAGCCTCGTGCTGCAAGGCCTGCTGAGTCTGATGGTAGATGGTCAGATCATTCGTTGTTTTGGCGAAACCGGCTGGTTGTCGGCTACGCCGGTGACAGGGATTGCGCCGTATACCTGGGCCTGGACGGGCTGGCCGGGCACAGACGCCCTTGCAGAGCCACTGGGGCCGGGCAATTACTCCGTGACGGTCACAGATGCTTACGGATGCACGTCATCGAAAACTTTTCCACCCATGACAGAGCCGGGCTTGCTCACGATAGGCACTGGCAGTAGCGATCAGACCCAAACAAATCCACCCAATGGGGCTGCGGTGGTAACCACCATCTCCGGCGGCACAGCACCCTTTGGATATCAATGGGATATGGGTAGCACAGCGCAGGCCATCGGGGGCCTCGTGGCGGGCACCTACACCGTGACGGTAACGGATAAAAATGGCTGCGAGGCAGTGGCGGAAGTGGTGGTGGATTTGATGGTGGGCACAGGCGAGGCGGCAGGTAGAGCGGTGCTGATGTACCCGAATCCTGCGGCGGACTGGGTGCGGGTGCTACTTCCGGAAGGCATCAATTCTTGTACGGTAGAGATTTCCGACGCGTCAGGGCGGGTGCTGCGCTCCACAACGCTGCCCCATGCGTCAGTTTCAGGTATCCTTGACCTGAGCGGATTGCCGGGCGGGAACTATTGGGTGATGCTGCGGAATGGGGAGGTTTTATTTGTTGGGAAGTTGATGAAGCGGTGAAAAAGAATAAGATTTTCGTTTGACCTGATACTAACCCCCAGCCTTGTCATTCTGTCGGGTTCCGTCAGAATGACAAGGCTGGGGTACTCGAATTCGCAGAAGAAACTTGCATACCTGCCAAAGCTTGAAAAGACCTGAAAGGTCTGGTGCCCAATAATTACATCATTTATTATTTTTTCAAAACAAGACTTGATTCACTAAACACTGTTCAGTAACTTTGCGCCGTTTAGCAAAACACACATGAGCATAGCATCGAGAAAAGAACGGGAAAAAGCAGACATGCGCGCACGGATCCTGAGCGCTGCACATGATATTTTTAAAGAAAACGGCTATGACGGGCTCAACATCCGCAGCATTGCAGAGCGGATCGAGTACAGTCCCGCCACCATTTATCTGTATTATAAAGACAAGAACGAGATCTTCTTTGCGCTTCAGTACGAGGCAGCCGCTGCCAAGCGGGACCATCTCCTGCCAGCGACCACGATTGAAGATCCCTGGGAAAGGCTCATTGCATTCGGTCGTTTATATGTCGATTTTGGCTTGAAGCACCCAGACTGGTATGATCTGTTGTTCCTGACCAGAGCCCCCATGGAGCATATTGAAAATCAGGAATGCTGGACCCTTGGGATGGCTACGCATTCATTTTTTGTGGAAACGGTTGAGGCCTGCGTGGCAGCAAGGTACTTCAAGAGCACAGATTCGGCTACCATTGCTTACACACTTTGGTGCCATGCGCACGGAATGGTATCGCTTTTTGTTCGGGAGCGTATGCGCATGTACCCGGCTGAAGTCCGCGGCGAACTGGCAAAAAAATCTTTTGAAATGATCGTGAAAATGGCGGAGAGCTTGTAATTAAGGGAGGGTGTCTCGTATGTCGCATTTTTTTACCGCAGAGGCGAAGAGTTATTGATAATCAAGTTGTTAAGGCTCCGCGTCTCTGCGGTGAAAAGAAAAATGCGACACCCTCTTAATCCGCTTAATACTTTTAAAACATGGATCCTATTTTTAAAAAAATGAATTTCAAGAACCAGCCGGAGATCTGCGTGTTGAATGCGCCGGAAAGTTTTAACTCCAATCTGGAAGCGATGCAGGATTTAACCATGTTCAAATCAGATCTGAATCTGGTTAAAAAGCTTCATTTTGGCCTGGCTTTCGTGACCAATCAGGCACAGGTAGATGCTTATGCTACAGCATTTGCTGAAAAGCTGGAAGGCGATGGGCAGCTCTGGTTCGCTTATCCCAAAGGGACTTCCAAACGTTACAAATGCGAATTTAATCGCGACAATGGCTGGGAGATTTTAGGTAAACTAGGCTTTGAGTCTGTTCGCATGGTCGCGATCGATGCAGACTGGTCGGCGCTCCGATTCCGTAAAGTAGAATTTGTAAAAACCATGACCCGCAGTTTTGCAATCACAGAGAAAGGAAAGGCGAAAGCTGGTAAATAGGCGCAATTTACAGTTCAACCTGTTCAACCGACCATTCACCGCTTTTTGCTTTAGCAGTCCCCTTAGGCTGCCTTTTTTTGCACTAATTAATAAACGTTGTTCAGAAAGTAAAACCAGTTTTTGAAAATAGCTCATTCAATATGAACAGATTTCTATCCTTTTGGCTGATCTCAGCGTATTTATACCTTTCTCCTAATTGGCTTTCAGCTCAATCTCCGATACTCGAAGGCTATATACAGGAAGGCTTGTCCGCCAATCTTGGACTCAAACAACAAACCCTTTACATCGCAAAAGCCCAGGAAGGAGTACGGCAGTCCAAAGCTTTGGGAAAACCCAAACTCACCTTTGACGCCAATTATACCGTGGCAGGAGGCGGCCGGAAAATTGATTTCCCAATCGGTGACCTGCTCAATGATGTCTACGGTAACCTGAACGCATTGAATGCAGTGCCCGGTAATTTGCCACCGGGAGTGATCCCCGGGCAATTTCCGACCCTGGAAAATCAGCTGATCCAATTCCTGCCCAACAATTTTCAGGAAACAAAAGTCAGCTTTGCCTATCCGATCTTCAATACCGACCTAAAATACAACCGTCAGATACAGGGCTATCTATTGCAAAGTAAATCAGCCGGAAAAGCTGCTACCGAACTTGAACTTCGCTACCAGATAACAGAAGCTTATTTGAATTACCTCCGCGTTTTGGAAGCTGAAAAGATCTGGATCAACGCCAAAACTGTCCTGACCGAACTCCGTCGCTTTAATGAAAGCCTGGTTAAAAATAATGTGGCCACCCGGGATGTGATCGCTACGGCTGATTACGAACTCAGTAAGGCTGACAACGAGATCTTTAAATTTAAAAGCCAGCAAAACACCGCCCGGGCATACTTCAACTACCTCATCAACAAAGATCTGCAAACAGAAGTAGTGGCAGATACGGCCCTGCTTCGATCTGTTTTGCCAGGCTACCAGCCTTCAGAACTGGTGCAGCAGAGTCTGAGCAATCGCCCTGAATTTGCCGCGCTACAGGCCGGTCAGCAAGCAGCTGAAACCGATATTCGTCGCAATGCGGCCAATTCGAAGCTTCCGGATTTTTATCTGGGTGGTTCTCTGGGTTTTCAGGGTTTTGGCTACAAATTCAATCAGGACCAATTGTACGCTTTGGCTCAGGTAGGATTGAGCTACGATCTTTTTGACGGGGGAATGCGCAAAAGCAAAACGCAGGAAGCCAGGCTTCAGGCCGAAGGCGTCCGTACCCAGACGGAGCAGGTGAAACAACAGATCTCTTTACAGGTCACCTCGGCCTGGAATGAGCTGGAAGCCGCCCAAAATGCTTTCAAAAGTGCGAAAGTAGGGCTGGGCGCAGCAGAAGAAACCTTTCGCATTCTAAACAACAAATACCGGGCGAATCAGGTACTGCTGCTTGAGTTTCTGGATGCGCAAAACAGGGTCACGACTGCAAAATTGCAACAGTTATTGGCCTGGTCGGAAGTGCTGGTGAAAGAAGCTAGTCTTCGCAAAGCTGCTGGGTTGTAGAACTATGAACTATGAACTATAAACGGTGAACTATAAATGATGAACAAACAGTAGTCGGAACGCTGTTCCAGACTGAATAAATGCTCCGGAACAGCGTTCCGGATTACAATAAAATCGCTTTCGACATGAAAAAAACAGCGTTCAAAACCATCGCTATTCCTGCCATTCTCTCCGCCTTTGCCTTCATGGGTCTCTTTGTGCTGTTCGGTGGCTGCGGCTCGAAATCTGCTGCGGATGCCACTCCCCAAGCCATATCAGACGAATCTATTCCGGTTCATGCCGTTGCTGTGCAGCAAAAAACAGTGGCATTGCCCATTCATGCGAGTGGGATCTTGACCTCCTCAGCGGAGCAACGCTTATCCTTTAAAATCGGCGGCATCATTCGCAAAATTTATGTGGAGGAAGGGGATTTGGTGCGCCCCGGCCAATTACTGGCTGCCATGGATAAAACGGAGATTGATGCGCAGGTCAACCAGGCCCAGCAAGGTCTGGCTAAAGCGGAACGCGATCTGGCCCGGGTCAATGGGCTTTACCGCGACAGTAGTGCCACGCTCGAACTGCTACAAAACGCCACGACCGGTCGGGATGTCGCCAAAGAAACAGTTCGCATTGCCACCTTCAATCAGCAATACGCGGAGATTCGGGCTACCAAAGGTGGAAAGATCATCAAAAAACTCGTGAATGAAGGCGAGATCACCGGCCCGGGAATGCCTGCCTTCGTGCTGTTTGAAACTGGTGCAAACGACTGGGTCGTAAAGATCAACGTGAGTGACCGCGATTGGGCCCGGCTGAGCCTTGGCATGGCTGCCAGTATCGGAATGGATGCCTATGAGGGTACGACCTTCAGCGGTAAGGTCAGCGATCTGGCTCCTGCTGCCGACCCCGCCAGCGGATTATATCCGGTAGAGATCCGCATTCAGCCACAAGGGAAAAGATTCGCGCCGGGCTTGTTTGCGGAAGTGGACATTACCCCTTCAAAATCAAGGCCTTATACCATGATCCCCGTCGAAGCGATTGTGGAAGGCAATGGTCAGTCTGCCTTTGTATTTGCCTTGCAATCGGATGGAGTCAGTGTGAAGAAAATGCCTGTTCGGGTCGCGTTTCTGGAGGGGAATCAAGCGGTAATTGCCTCAGGATTGGAGGGAGTGGCAGAAGTGGTGACGAGTGGGGCGCCGTATTTGAGCGAGAAGAAAAAGGTGCGGAAGATGTAACGGATGTTTGCTAAAATCCAACTACTCGCTGTCGGTCAAAGATAACCATCCCTGCTCGATAATTTTGGTGGCAATTGACTATCAATGATGAATTTCAACATTGCTAGGCTGCCAAGGCAGGAATCAAAATTTTAGAGTTTGCCATGGAGGCCGCATATACCAAGCAAGCTCGAATATCATCTTCTTCTAGGTAAGCGTAATCTTCAAGGATTTCTTCATGTGACATTCCAGCCGCTAATAATTCCAACAACTGAGTTACAGTAAACCGCATATTTCTAATTGTCGGCTTGCCTTTACGAACTTCAGGGTTAAGGGTAATACGTTCGAGAAGGTTCATTTGAAAATATTTTCAGCAAAGTTAATAAATACATATGAAAATCGCCGAATTCTCCGTCAAGAATCCCCAGTTCACCTTCATCATCTTTTGTTTTGTGATGGCGCTGGGATTGGGTTCTATGTTCAATATGCCGCGAGCTGAGGACCCCAAATTTGCACCGCCCGGCTACAATGTAGTCGTCGTGTACCCAGGTGCCGGGCCTGCGGAGATCGAGAACAAAATCACTGACAAACTTGAATCCAGACTCGGTGCGTTGGAGAACATTGACCGCATGCGTTCCCTGTCTTTCAATGGAATCGCCGTGTTGACCATTGAATTCAAACACGGAGAAGACACCGATAAAAAATATGAGGAAGTGGTACGGGAGGTCAATGCTGCCCGTGCGGATCTGCCCCAGGATATCTATCGGCTCCAGATCCAGAAATTTGCCTCCTCCGACGTGGCGATTCTGCAAGGGGCCATCATATCGGAAAATGCCTCTTGGGCCGATTTGCGCAAGGAGGCAGAACGCCTGGAGGAAGATCTGGAAAAAATACCGGGCATAAAAGCTGCCGACACCTGGGGTTACCCGAAACGGGAAGTGCGCATTGCCCTCAATTTGCCAAAAATGGCAGCGGAAAATGTTCCGATCAGTCGAGTATTAGGCGCCCTTCAAAGCGAAAACGTCAGTATTCCGGGAGGCGCCGTAAGCGTAGGCGAACGCACCTTCAACATCGAGACCAGTGGGGATTACCAAAGCATTGATGAAGTGCGTAATACCCTGGTGAATGGCCAGAATGGTCGCATCCTTTATCTCCGCGACCTCGCGGACGTAGACTGGGCCTATGAAGAAAACCGCCACCTGGCCCGCATCAATGGCACTCGTTGTGTCTGGGTAACGGCGCGGATGAAAGACGAGCAGAATATTTTTGATGTCGGTGCATCGGTGAATAAGAAAGTTGCGGCCTGGCGCGTCGGACTGCCTAAAAGCATGGATTATGCGAAGGTTTTTGACCAAAATGATTCCGTAAGCAAGCGCCTGGGCCGTTTTGCCAAAGACTTTGGGATTGCGATCTTACTGGTGTTGCTGACGCTGCTGCCACTCGGGTGGCGCGCTGCGCAGGTCGTCATGATCTCCATTCCGCTCAGTATCGCTATCGGACTTTTTGCGTTGGATCAGCTGGGCTATTCTTTGAATCAGCTTAGCATTGTGGGTCTGATCATCGCCCTGGGTATTCTGGTGGATGACTCCATTGTGGTGGTCGAAAACATTGAGCGATGGCTTCGGGAAGGACATTCCCGAAGGGAAGCGGCTATTCTGGCGACGAGACAGATCGGGCTTGCAGTGCTGGGTTGCACCGCCACCCTGGTGCTGGCTTTTTTGCCCCTGGTATTCTTGCCCGAGGCTTCTGGTGACTTTATTCGTTCACTGCCATTAGCGGTGGTTTTATGTGTGCTTGCCTCGCTCTTTGTATCGCTCACGATCGTTCCTTTTTTGAGCAGCCGCGTCCTTTCGGAACACCACGACCCACGAGGCAATATCTTCTTGCGTGGTTTGAAATGGCTGATCTCTGGTACCTATGCCCGCTTACTTCATAAAGGGCTTGAATGGCCGAAGACCACGATGGTGATTTCAGCGGCCATTTTCGTTGGCGTGTTGAGTCTGGCTGGCAAGGCCGGCTTTGCGGTGTTCCCTGCCAGTGAGCGTCCCATGTTTTACATTGACGTAGAAGCCGCCACGGGTACCAACCTGGAGCAGACCAACAGAATTGCACAAATGGTTGATTCTGTGTTGAATGAATACGTTGCGCCGGAGTTTCGTGCGCAACATTTGTTGCCGGATTCGGTGGCGCCCGTTTCGAGATACAATGGAGGAAAACCTCAGATCACCTGGTATGCTACGAATGTAGGGCGGGGCAATCCGCGCATCTACTACAACGTGATCCGGGAAATCGAAGCCTTCGATTACGGACAAATTTTTGTGCAATTGCAGGAAAGAACTCCTCCGCCGGTGAAGCTCGCGATGATCGATGAATTGCGTGAAAAGTTCAAAAATGTACCCGGCGCAACCATTACGGTAAAGGACTTTGAACAAGGCCCACCCATAGAAGCCCCGATTGCCATCCGGGTCTTTGGAGAAAACCTCGACACACTCCGAGGCATAGCACTCCGTGTTGAAAATCTCCTTGCTGAAACCGAGGGGACGATCTATATTGACAACCCCATTGCCACCGTGAAGACCGATCTACAGGTTAAGATCAACAAAGACAAGGCTGCTACCATGGGCATCCCGGTCGCGGATATTGACCGGATGGTGCGGCTCGCTATTGCAGGAATTAACCTCGGGACCTTTGCCTCCGAAGCCGACGGGGAAGACTACAACCTAACGGTGACTGTGCCAAAAACCGGTGCAAATGCCACGCTGGATGCACTCAAACAGCTGTACATCAATAATATTCCCGGCGCCGCTATTCCACTGAATCAGGTGGCAGAAATACAGTTTAAGCCATCTCCAAATTTTATCCAGCATTACAATAAAGACCGATTCACCGGGATAACGGCTTTTGTGAAAAGTGGATTTCGCTCAGCCGAGCTCAATCGAGCACTGGGTAAAAAAATGGCGGAGATGAAAATGCCGGAGGGGTATTCGTTCAAAATGGCTGGTGAAGTGGAAAGTGCGGAGCGCTCATTCAGCGGTCTGGGGCCGATTGTTTTGCTAACGATCTTTGGCCTTCTGGCAGTCCTGATCCTGGAATTTAAAACCTTTAGAAGCACCATTATTGTGTTGTCGGTCATTCCATTGGGCATTATCGGGGCCATTCTGATCTTGCTTGCCACGGGCTATCCGTTCTCTTTCACGGTGGTCGTGGGCCTGATCGCACTCATGGGGATAGAGGTGAAAAACTCCATTTTGCTGGTAGATTTTACGAACCAGCTCCGGGTGGATGGTCGTGCATTGGACGACGCCATTCAGGAAGCCGGCGAGATTCGTTTTGTACCGATCTTGCTGACCTCACTCACAGCCATTGGTGGTCTGCTGCCGATCGCGGTGGAGGAAAATCCGTTGTACTCGCCTTTGGCCTATGTGCTGATCGGGGGCTTGATCTCCTGTACGTTGCTGTCCAGGATCGTTACGCCGGTATTGTATAAGTTGTTGGCGCCGCGGGTGGTGTAGGCCTAAAGTGTACAATATAAAAAATCCGTGTCTCATCCGCGTTATCCGTGTTCCATTCGATCAAAGAAGAACACGGATAACGCGGATGAGACACGGATTTTTAAGGCTTCGGAGAAATTAAACCTTACCTCCGTCTGCCCACAAATTCCGGCAAAACAAGATCCTTCTCAGACACCAGCACCTTCCCAAGGTCAAACGCCCAATCGATTCCCAGAAAAGGATCATCAAAGCGAATTCCACCCTCATGCGCTTTGGAGTAAAAATTATCACACTTGTAGGAGAATTCGGCCGTCTCGCTCAGCACCACATACCCGTGTGCAAAACCACGGGGAACCAGGAGCTGGCGTTTATTCTCCGCACTTAGGCGAATGCTATACCATTGCCCCAAGGTAGGGGAATGCTCGCGCAGATCCACGGCAACATCCAGTACCTCGCCTTCTATCACCCGCACGAGTTTTGCCTGTGCCATTTCTCCCACCTGATAATGCAGGCCACGCAACACACCACGGGTGGAACGGGCCTGATTGTCTTGCACAAACGCGATGTTTATACCTTGCTTCGCCCAAACCTGCTGGTTGTAGCTTTCAAAAAAATAGCCCCGCTCATCCTGAAAAATGGCGGGCTCAAATACGATCAGGTCTTGAATGGGAGTTGTTGAAAAGGGCATTTTTGAACTATGAACTATGATGTATGAACGGATATGGGGTTTATTTTTTTCGCCAGGAGATCATGGCTGAGGGGGTAAGGCCGAGGCTGGGGTGCCATTCGGAAGCAAAATCAATGGCAAGGTTATTTCTTAGTCGAAGTCCAGCGCCGAAGCCGATTCGAGTGGTGGTGTTGCTACGCATTCCGGCACGGATCACGAACATGGACGTAGGCCGGTATTCAAATCCGGCTTTTATCATAGCAATGCGTTCAAGGTCTTTTTCTGTTTCAAAAGTCATCATAAGCAGCTTGGAAGGATTCCAGGATGCCCCGATACGTAATACTGTAGGTGCCAGGTCTTCTCCGATCTTTTGCTGGAACGGGTTTTGGATCTTTGCACCGATCCATAAATCGGGCAAAGCCCGGGCCAGGAGACTTAATCCAAAGGTAGCCATGGTAGTAGATCCATATTCCTGTGCGTCGGCCCTCAAAACATCTGCTGAACCACCGAGGTAAAAGGCTTCGGTCAATCGCCGCCCGTAAGCCAGACGAAAACGTTGTTCGGCATAAATATCTGTAGCAGAATGCTCAATGCCCAGGCCTGCACCACTGTATTTTCCGAAGCCTGCCACGGCTTGAAAATTTGCCGTTTGCCAGCCCGGTATCCCGTAGGGCAAGGCTGAACCGGCCCAAAAGGCGAGTTTTTCACCCAGACCGAGTTGGGCTTCATTGGCCAGTCCGTCAGAAAGGCTTGGCACAGCAATGGCAGAGCCACCCATGCCCATAGCCGCGGCATTTTCAAAAGGACGCATGAATACCTGCGCCCGGAGTGCAGTATGCAGCAAAAACAAAAGAACAAGAAAGGTAAGGTGGCGCATGATTTAAAAAATTGCTTGAGCAAATGTAGCGTGTCGGTGCGATAGGCGCGACATACATTTGCCACTCAAATCAGAAAAAGCATGAGATTCCTCCAGGCCATCTTAAACATAGACGGGAAAGCCCAGCCCTTGCAGCCCAACCGGGCCAATACTTTTGAGGAGATCTATGTTGATTTTCAGCAGAGCGAGGTTGGGGTAGGGCAGGGAACCCGATATTCTGTTTTTCTTCATCCCAAGCAGGATGTGAAGGTTCGGGGATTAGAGATCCAGTTTGATCTTTCGCTTTCGCCAGATACACGGTTTTTTGCCAATGGCTACCAATCCTGGAGTGAAAGCCGGCTCTTAAAAGTTACCGATCGTATTCCCCGGCTACGTTCTTTCGCTCGTCGGCACATGGGGTTGTATGGAGATGAACAGATCAAGGGCATTCCCCGAGGGCGTGGGAAACTTCATTCCTGGACCTATACTTTTATCACCCGGAATGGGGACTCTGGCAAAACACAGAAACCGGGTTCCGGATTACTGCTAGGTTCTTTAAACGAACGTACCGGCTTTACGCTTTTTCTCTATGACCAATCCAGTGGTATACTCACTGTACGGAAAGACCTCGATGAACTTGCGTTAAGTCACTCTTTTCCGGCACTCGATTTTTGGGTGGGGGAAGGGGAGGAACTATCCCTTTTTGATGAATATTTCCGCCTGGCTGAAGTTGCCCCTCCAACGGCTCCTCCGGCCATTGGCTGGACGAGCTGGTATAATCATTTTACGGATATTTCGGAGGCGGTTTTGTTGAAAAACCTTGACTCGTTTGCCGTAGGCATGGATTTTAGTCCGTTGGGATACGAGCCGTTTACGGCGATTGAAAATGATCCTGATCATGTAAACGCCACCCTTCCCGATGGACTAAAGTCCATGCCACCACGATACTTCCAAATTGACGACGGCTGGCAAACGGCCGTCGGGGATTGGCTAAGTGTTAAGCCTGCTTTCCCCAATGGAATGCGGCATATCACGCATAAAATCAAAGAAAAAGGCATGGAACCGGGTCTTTGGCTTGCCCCCTTTGTGGCTTCTGCCAAATCTGAACTGATGCGCCGTCATCCCGATTGGCTCCTGAAGGACGCTAAAGGCCGACCGATCAAAGTCGGCTGGAACCCGCTGTGGGGAGGCTGGTACTATGCACTCGATTTTTATTCTGATGGCGTGCGGGAATACCTCAGCGGGGTGTTTCATATCGCTATGGAAAAATGGGGTTTTGAATTGTTAAAACTCGATTTTCTATTTGCCGTAGCACTCGCGCCACCGCCGGGTAAAACCCGCGGCGGGGTTATGTGGGAAGCGATGGAATTTCTCCGCCGACTGGTGGGGTCGCGGCGCATACTCGCTTGTGGGGTACCTTTAGGTGCTTGTTTCGGGCAGGTAGATTATTGTCGAATCGGGGGCGATGTTCACCTGGCATGGCAGCATACTATGCTTTCTTTTTTACGTCATCGCGAACGGGTGGATACACTGGCCTCGTTGCGTAGCACCCTGGGGCGTTGGCAACTCAATGGGCGGGCTTTTCAGAATGATCCGGACGTATTTATACTCCGCAATGAAAATCAAAAGCTCAACCCGGACCAGCAGCAAACCCTTCTGACGATCAACGCTTTGTTGGGAAATCTGTTTTTTACTTCAGATGATCTGCGTGAATATTCAGCGGAGCAAAAGGCTGAATTTGAGGAGGCGCTTTCTCTCCGGGGCAGTCGGATCAAGCGGGTTCTTGAGTTGGAAAACGATGTTTGGGCCATTGATTTTGTTCAGGATAACGCAGGATGGTCAGCATTTTGCAATTTGACAAAAGCGGAAAAAAATTGCTCCCTCCCCAACGGTTCATGGGCAGCATTGCGTCCTTTCGAAACCCTGGTTTTGAAATCTTAAATTCGTCGCCCATTGGCAACTCTTTTTACTTGTCCTCTCGAACCGGTGCGTATCTTTGCCCGCCCAATAACTTGGGGATCTATAGTCCAACGTATAAGTAAACATGAAAAAACTACTTCTTTTGCTGCCATTTGGCCTCTTTGTAGCAGCTTGTTCCAATGATTTTGAAGTAACAGCTCCCTGGAAAGAGATCCCTATAGTGTATGGGATTCTTTCCCCGACGGATTCAGCCCACTACATCCGAATTGAAAAAGCATTTATTGATCCAGTTAAAAGTGCGCTTGATGTAGCCCAAATAGCGGACTCCCTTTATTTCCCGGAAGATGCCATCACGGTGTGGCTGGAGCGTGCAGACAACCAAAGCCGGATACCTCTTCATCGGGTGAATGGAGCGCTGGAAGGCTACCCTCGCAACCCGGGCGTTTTTGCCACGGAGCCCAACTGGCTTTACAAGACAGATCCAGGCAGCGGACTCTCCCTATTGCCGGGCAAGAAATACAAGCTGGTCATAGAACGCAAAGATGGCAAGGCTGATATTACGGCGGAGACGACGCTTCCTAATAACTTCCTTATACTAAAACCAAATATTACGGATATAGTGCCTAGAATCGCCTTTGCCAGTTCTGTTTTAACTCCGATTAAGTGGCGTACAGATGGCAACGGGGTCTTTTTCAACGTCACCTTCATTATTCGGGTGAATGAAAGGAATCTGAATGGCAGCTTGGTAAATACGCGGCAATTTGTTTGGGAAGCAGCAAAAAATATCGAACGAATTCCAGTAACGGTTGGTACGGATTTATATGAAGGGACCGTTGGGATATCTGGCAACAGCTTTTATAATTTTTTAGCTCAACACCTGAATAAGCCTGCAGCTAACCGCTACCGCGAATTTTCAACCTGCGATATAATCCTGGATGGTGGTGGCAAAGAAATAAAAGAATATCTTGTCACAGCAGACGCAAACGGAGGGATAACCGGTGCAGAAACCTTTCCCAATTACTCCAATATTTCTGAAGGATATGGCATTTTTACCTCCAAAAACCGAACCATCGGTCAAGGTATCCGGGTAGATGGCATAACGGTAGACTCCATGAATCTGAGTTCCATTGCCGACACCCTTGGGTTCGTAAAATGATCTGACAATTGCTTTTTAAATAAATTATTCCTTGCGCGCCGGGCTGATAATCTTCAGTCTGGCGCGTTTTTTTAAGGCCTAATAGCGCGTTTTGTGTCGCGAGCGAGGTTTATTTGAAATAAGCGGGATCATATTTAATATTTTTTATTTCACAAATCTAAATTCAGAATCTATCCTGAATCTTCTAAAGTTTAATTTTTTGACCCTAAAAAGATATTTTTATTCACAATTGCGAATTTTTATTCAATTTCCTGCGCTATAGTAGGCTCCTGCTTTAATCTTAATATCTGCTTGTTCTAACTATTATTTAAAATAATATTTCACAATGCTTTAAAAATGTAATTGCCATTGGCGTTGCAGTGAGGCCACTTTTGTACTTTTGAAAGGTGGAAATAAATGTATTTCCGCCAGAGATATGTTCATGGGATTATACAAATTCAGGTGAGAGAGCAAGTCCTCCAAATTGTGGGAGGACTTGCTGAACCTGATTCCGAAGGCCTCTGATTACGCATTACTGCGACTAAAATCAAATCCAGCTATTTCAAACTTCTTCTCTTGAAAACGGTATGGTCTCCTCAACAGTGAGCTCCTCTATTCGAAATATTCAGGCGATAATAATGGGTTGTTTTACCAATCATACTAAAATAGGCACGACTTTTTTGTTTTCAGTGCTATCTTTCGGCTTTACCTGTCGATGCTTCAGCGAAGGCGGGGCTTATACCGCTTCAAAATTATCCGCCATAGCTTCAGCGAAGGCGGGTTACACCCAATCACAGATTTACCCATCATAGCTTCAGTGAAGGCGGTGGGTAAAGCATTTAGCCTTCTCAATCATGTCAACAGCAACCAGCGAACTTAAGCGTGTGACGACGCACACCATTCAAGCGATGAAAAACCGTGGCGAAAAGATTGCCATGCTCACAGCATATGATTTTTCCATGGCCCGCATCCTCGATGAAGCTGGCATTGATATTTTGTTGGTAGGTGACTCCGCATCTAATGTGATGGCGGGGCACGAGACTACCTTGCCTATTACGCTGGATCAGATGATTTACCACGCCCAATCAGTGGTGCGTGCCGTAAATCGGGCCATGGTGGTGGTGGATCTGCCTTTCGGAAGTTACCAGTCTAATTCGGAGATTGCCCTGTCAAGTGCCATTCGTATTATGAAGGAATCGGGTGCGCATGCGGTGAAACTTGAAGGCGGGGAAGAGGTTGAAGACAGCATTCGTCGAATCCTTCGGGCAGGGATTCCGATTATGGGGCACCTGGGACTTACGCCACAAAGCATTTATAAATTTGGTACCTATACCGTGCGGGCTAAAGAAGATGTAGAAGCACAAAAACTCCGGGATGATGCAAAATTACTGGACGAACTCGGGTGCTTTGCCCTGGTGCTTGAAAAAATTCCGGCTCAATTGGCCAAAGAGGTTTCCGCAAGCATTGAAATTCCGACCATCGGAATTGGAGCCGGCAATAATTGTGACGGACAGGTGCTGGTAACCCATGACATGTTGGGTATTACCAAGGATTTCAAACCACGCTTTTTGCGCCGATATCTCGAACTTTTTGAGTCGGTAGGAGATGCCACCAAGCAGTATATCGCGGATGTAAAAAGCATCAATTTCCCGAATGATTCGGAACAGTATTGAGGGCTCAACCAGGACGGTTGGACATTTTGACCTTGGACGTTGGATTTGATTCTGCAAGTGCATGATTTTCAAGTTTTCAGCGACCAAGTCCAATGTCCAATAGTCAGGCGGCTACCAAGTCAGCTTCAAAAAATTCTCCCGCGCCCGCTTCACGCCATCCATGGGCGTGCTGAGATAGTGCTCTAGTTCAATGATATAGTGTTGAAAGCCAGCAAGTTGACTTTGGCGAAAGATGCTGACAAAATCGATCGTACCATCTCCAAATTCAATGGTTTGGTGGGGTTCAGAAGCGGCCAGGTCTTTGGCATGGCAAAGCTCCCAACGACCTGGATAAAGTCTAAACCAATCCAGCGGGTTATTTTTTGCAAAGCAGACCCAATAGATGTCCATTTCCATGGCAAGGATTTTGGGGTCAATTTCATGCAGCAGCCACTCGATGAGCAAACGACCGTCAGGGCCTCGCTGTATGTATTCAAAATCGTGGTTATGATAGCCAAAACGAATGCCAGCTTTTTGGGCATACTCGGCTCCGGCTGTGATTAGTTTGACAATTTTCTCTACCTCAGGCCGCTCTTCTACGGGTACATAAGGGTAAATAACATATTTCTGGCCCATTTTTACGGCATCGTCAATGGCTTGTTTTGCGCGGTCTGACAGACTTTTTGTGCCCTCATTATAATCTGTCAGAGAAAAACCACAATGGCTGGACGGCATACTTAATCCATTGCTTGTGAGTACATTCATATACTCGGAGATGGGCATTCCAAACATTTTTCCATCGGCATAACCATAAGCTTCCACCTCATTATAGCCCATCGCTGCGATGGCCTTTAAGGTGGCGATCGGATCTTTTGCCATGTTATCCCGAACCGAATATAATTGTAAGCCAAGGTGTCTGACGGGCTGTACAAGGTTTTGGATGGTTTTTGGCAAAAGGGCACTTCCTGCCAGGGCGAGTGCAGAGGTTTTTAGGAATTCTCGACGAGGTGTAGTATACATGATTGACAAATTTTGCCGCAAGAAAAGAAAAAGAGTTGAATTGTGCGTCTTCTTATAGGTTATTGGATATTTTGACAGTGGACGTTAGACCTGATCCGGCAAATGCATGCTTTTCAAGTATTTAGAGTGCAAGTCCAACGTCCAACGTCCATCGTCAAAATGTTCAGTAGTCTGGTCTTTATCACTTTTCATGTCATCCTCCTACCTTTGACACATGAAGCAAAAAATAGTGGTCCTGACCGGTGCTGGTATCAGTGCCGAAAGCGGCATCAAAACCTTTCGCGATAGTGGGGGGGTTTGGGAAAATCATCGCATTGAAGACGTAGCAACGCCCGAAGCCTGGGCTGCTAACCCAGGGCTTGTGCTGGATTTTTACAACCAACGCCGGGCGCAGCTTCTCCAGGTGAAACCCAATGACGGCCACCATGCATTGGTTTATCTGGAACGCGATTTTAAGGTGCATATCATAACACAAAATGTGGATGATCTCCATGAGCGGGCCGGAAGCACACATGTATTGCATTTGCATGGTCAGCTCCGACAAGTACGTTCCAATGGCTTCGAACACCTGGTGTATCCCTGGGACAAAGACCTTTGTCTCGGAGATAGGTGCGAGCGCGGCCATCAGTTACGGCCTAATATTGTGTGGTTTGGAGAGGCCGTTCCAATGATGGATGCTGCTGCGGAGTTAGCAGAACAGGCGGATATTTTCCTGATTATAGGCACCTCTTTACAGGTTTATCCGGCTGCCGGTCTGATGCGATATGCGCACCGCAATATTCCGGTTTACTATATTGATCCGCACCCGCAACTGAATTTTGAATTGAAAAGTATGCCCAATCTTTCGATCATTGAAGCGCCAGCCTCAACGGGCGTTCAGAAAGTGGTTGATTTGGTGCGTGGTTGATTTGTAGATTGGGAATTCGTATATTGCTGACTATTTAGCGGATTATTTTTGGGTAGGGATTCTCTAAGAGCTTAATACTTAAGAGTAGGGGATTAGACCAAAGAATGACACAATTTTGCGAATACTGCGTACAATAACGGGAATTCCGTGCAAAGGCAAGCCTATCACCAAACCACCAATTAGCAACAGACCAATCATCAAAATGCAGATCCGTACCCGGCTCACTTTACTTTTTGTACTCATTGCAGCAGGCATCCTTGCAGGGGTGCTGTGTTCGGTCTATTTTCTATTCAAAAAAAATACAGAAGATGCGTTTTTCCATGGGCTGGAATCAAAGGCAGAAATGACAGCTCAAACAGCTTTGCGCGGCGCGGTAGCCCTAAACCCTTTGACCAACAATTGGATCGCTCCTGATGATGACGCACTGCCTTATCAAGACAACATCAGCATTTTCAACAATGCATACGAGCGTGTTTTTACGGTGATTCCTGACGCACCGCCAGTAACGGTGAAAGATTTGCAGGACATTTATCAAAAAGGCGAAGTCCATTTCAAGCATTACAATTTACTGGTCCTGGGTCGAAAGGTCAACATCATTTCAGGTATATCTTATGTGGTGGTAGTGGAAGGATATTTCGACCCGACACAATTGGCTCGACTGCGCAACATATTGATGCTCAGTTTTTTTGTCGGATTGATTTTGGTTGCGTTAGCAGGTTGGTATTATGCCGGACAGGCACTTGCTCCCGTGTCGCGTATTGTTGGGGAAGTAGAGTGTCTACAGCCTGCCGACTTGAGCAGAAGGGTAGAGACAGGAGTCAATCAAGATGAAATTGGCCGACTGGCAGAGACGTTCAACCGACTGCTCGATCGCGTGGAAGAAGCCTTCCGGATGCAGCGAATGTTTCTTTCCAATGTCTCGCACGAACTTCGAAATCCACTCACCGCCATTCGCACCCAACTGGAAGTAGCACTACAGCGTGAGCGTGAGCCGGCAGCCTATCGCCAGGCTCTGCAAAGTGTGCTCGATGATGTATATGCATTGAGCGAGATGGAAGAAGAGCTTTTACAACTTGCTCGTATTTATAATGATCCCCAAGCGATCCCTTTCGATCTGACAAGGCTGGATGAATTACTTTGGCAGGCCAAACAACAACTACAGAAAAGACACTTGGATTATCGTGCCAGACTTGAATTCAGCGAAATGCCAGTGCATGAAAAGGCACTTACCATCCGCGCCAACGAAGCCCTGCTGCTTACAGCCATTCTTAACCTAATGAACAATGCCTGCAAATATTCCCCGGATCATCAGGTTCTGGTTCGGGCTGATTTTCGGGACGATGGTTGTCATGTGGTGGAGGTTTGCGACCATGGTCCGGGTATCCCACCTGAAGAGCAAAAGCTCATTTTTGAACCGTTTTTTCGAAGTCCGCGCCATTTGATGGTCAAAGGCACCGGAGTTGGGCTTTCACTGGTACAAAGTATCCTTGTGCTTCACAAAATTAAACTTTCAGTCGAAAGTCCAGTTTTTGGAGGAGCGGTATTTAGATTGGTTTTTCCTGGAGTGCCTTATCTTGGCGATTAAAGCTTGCTTACTTTTGCCGGCAACCAAAATCTCTGGCAAGTGTATAAACACACAAAAATATGAAGTACATCATTTACACTTTTAGCGCACTTTTATTTCTGCTCGTTCTTTCCTGTGAGGCACAGACTCCTGTGAGGGAGCTTAAATTTCCCAATGGTAAAATCTGTATTTTACTAGACAGTGTTGAGGCTGGCAGATCCATCACGTATGATCAGCGCGACGGTTTTTTTGAAAAAGTGAATGTCTCCGAAATGTCCATTCAAACCCATATACCGCTTTTAAAAGGGCAGACCAGGGAGACTATTTTACCCGCATACATCCAGTTTTTAAAAACGGATGTGGAAGGGTTTTCCGCAGAGGAGGCTAGATTTATGGAAGGCGTGATGGAAAAAGTGTTTCGCACGGTCAATGCTGTTTCACCAGATATTTTCCCGGATACGCTACTATTCATCAAAACCAAAGGGAAGCATTACGGCGATGGAGTTTGGTACACGCGTGAAAACTGTATCATTATTCCTGCAGATGAACTGGGACGGCGCAAAACCTCCGCTTTCACAACCACGGTATACCATGAACTTTTCCATGTGTGGTCGAGGCTCAATCCGGCTAAAAGCGATCGTACCTACCAACTCATTGGTTTTGAAAGTATTGGATATAATAATCTCAGCCTTCCACCAGCACTTGCAGCCCGCGTGCTGTATAATCCGGACGGTGTTGATTTTGCCCAAAAGATTGCACTAACTCAAACCGATGGGTCCACTATTTATGCCGTCCCGATTATATATGCCAATCATGAGGGCTGGAGGGATGAGCAGAATACGTTTTTCGCTTATCTGGAATTCAACCTTTTTCAAATCGAAAAACAACCAGATGGTAAATGGAAGGTGGTTGTGAAAGAAGACGGCTTCAGTAGTACTTTGAATATCCAGGACCAGCCGGATTTTTACCACCAGATCAAAGACAATACGGGCTACATCATTCACCCGGATGAGGTATTGGCCGATAATTTTGCCTTCATTATGCAAGAAAAAAACGGTCAGAAAGTGTCCCTTAAATTTTCTGCTGAAGGAAAAAAAATGTTGGTCGATCTCGAAACAGCCTTAAAAACGAAGTAAAATGAAAAGTTATTCACTGCTCTGTCTAAACCTTCTATTTATTACACCCCTTTTGGCTCAGCCTGGGTTAAAACGTCAGGTAGACCAGATGTCTGATGTTATCGAGCCCCAAGTCGTAGCCTGGCGGCGCGATTTTCACCAAAATCCTGAACTCTCCAACCGCGAGTTTAAGACCGCTGAAAAAGTAGCGGCTCATCTTCGTTCGCTTGGCATGGAAGTCAGAACAGGCGTAGCTAAAACAGGGGTTGTAGGCATTTTGAAAGGAGGGAAGCCCGGGCCTGTTGTCGGTCTTCGCGCCGATATGGATGCGCTGCCGGTGTCTGAACGGGTGGATCTGCCTTTCAAATCAACCGTAAAATCTGAATACAACGGAGGGCCGGTAGGGGTTATGCACGCTTGTGGCCACGATATGCATGTGGCTATCCTCATGGGCGTGGCAGAGGTGCTTTCCAAGATGAAAGACCAGCTTGCAGGGACGGTCGTGTTTGTATTCCAGCCTGCCGAAGAAGGTCCTCCCGGCGCCGAAGAAGGTGGTGCGTCACTCATGATTAAAGAAGGCCTGCTCACGGATACAAAAATGGAGGTCATGTTTGGCCTGCATATCAATTCTGCCACCGAAGTAGGCAAAATAAAATACCGTTCGGGTGGCACCATGGCGGCCTCAGATTGGTTTACCATCACAGTAAACGGCAAACAGACACATGGTTCGACGCCCTGGAACGGCATAGACCCCATCGTGGTAAGCGCCGAGATTATCCAGGGTTTGCAGACCATTGTTAGTCGCCAGGTAGACCTGACCGAATTCCCGGCCGTGATCACAGTGGGCAAAATTACCAGTGGCGTGCGTGCCAATATCATCCCTGAATTGGCTGAAATGGTGGGTACTATCCGGACGCTCGACACGTCTATGCAGCGCCTTATTCAGAAAAAAATTGAGCTTACCGTCACCAAAATTGCCGAGAGCGCGGGGGCAAACGCGGAGGTTCGCTTTGAGAACAAGACCCCTATCAATTATAACAATCCTGCCCTCACGACCTGGGCACTCACTTCCCTGCGGGAAGCAGCGGGACCTGCCAACGTATTGGAAAACAAGCCTCAAACCGGCGCGGAGGACTTTGGTTTTTTTGCCCAAAAAATACCCTGTTTTTACTTTTTCCTGGGCGGAATGCCCAAGGGTGGGGATGAGAAAAAAGCGCCCTCCCACCACACGCCAGACTTTTTTGTGGACGAAAGTGGCATGAAATTAGGGGTGAAGATTTTTTGTTACCTCGTTTTGGATTATTTTTCCAAACCACGTTAGTCCACCGTCTACCGTCTACCGTCTACCGTCCACCGTCCACCGTCCACCGTCCACCCATCACCAATCCAAAGTCAATGAACAACAAACAAATAGCCCTGGCTTTTGACGAATTGGCCAACCTCATGGAACTCCACGGGGAAGACCCGTTCCGCATCCGATCTTACGCCAATGCATACCTCACCCTGCGCAAAATTGATTCCTCGCTCGCAGAATTGTCGGATACCGAACTCAAAGATATCAAAGGCGTAGGGGCTGCGATTGCCGGAAAGATCCGCGAACTGCTCGACTCCGGACAAATGGCGACACTCGAAAAATACCGAGCGCAAACACCTGCAGGAGTCCGGGAGCTGCTCAAGATCGGCGGTTTTGGCCCCAAAAAAGTCCGGCAGGTCTGGCAGGAAATGGGCATCGAAAGTCCGGGGGAGCTTTGGTATGCCTGCAATGAAAATCGCCTGGTGGAATACAAGGGTTTCGACCTGAAAACGCAGGAAGACCTCAAAAACAAACTCGCGTATTTCTTCAGAAGTCGGGGGAAGCTTCACCTTGACTCTGCACTTGCTGAAGCGGAAGCCGTATGCGAATTCTTAAGATCTAAAATTCCAGATACCCTGGTCGAACCAGTCGGTGAAGTGCGCCGCAGATGTCAGGTGGTAGAATCCGTGGAGGTCTTGGTGGCGAAGGAGGGAGATCTGATGTCCGTTTTTGAAGGTTCAGATTTTGTGCTGGAAAAGCGTGAAGACGGGAAAACCTTGCTACGCCGGGCAGAGGGTGCGGCAGTGGTTTTGTACCAATGTTCATCCGCAGCATGGGGTTCCAAATTGTTTAAGTACACGGGCGCCGTGCCGTTTTTGGAAACGTTTGTCAAAGAACACCCGGACCTGGATTTCAAAAATTTGCCGGGTGAAGAAGCCGTTTTTGAAAAGGCAAATTCAGCTTTTATCGCACCGGAATTGCGGGAAAGTGCTGAAAGTTCAGGGGCAAAATCCTCCCTTCAACTTATTCAGGATCAGGATCTAAAAGGGATTTTACACGTCCATACCACCTACAGCGACGGCTTACACACCCTTCGGGAAATGTGCGAGCACACCCGCTCGCTCGGGTATGCTTACATCGGGATCACCGACCACAGCCAATCTGCTTTTTATGCCAATGGCCTCAAGCCAGATCGGGTGCTGGCGCAAATGGAGGAAATTGATCAATTGAATGTCGAGCTCGCACCGTTTCGAATTTTCAAAGGGATCGAAAGTGATATTCTGAATGATGGATCGCTGGATTACGAGGATGCATTGCTGGAAAAATTTGACTTTGTCATTGCTTCTGTCCATTCAAATCTGAGGATGAACATTGAGAAGGCCACGGAGCGCGTAGTGCGAGCCATCGGGCATCCCAGCACGACCATTCTTGGTCACCCGACCGGACGGCTTTTGCTCAGCCGCGAAGGGTATCCACTGGACTGGGATGCCGTGTTCGAGGCCTGCGCCAAACACAAGGTGAGCATCGAACTCAATGCCCACCCCCGCCGATTGGACATTGACTGGAGCATGATTTCCAGAGCATTGGCCCATGGAATACGGATCAGCATCAATCCGGACGCCCATAGTAAAGATGGCATTTTGCATACGCGATTTGGGGTGATGGTGGCGCGAAAGGGGGGATTGACGGCGGAGGGTTGTTTAAATGCGATGGGGGTAGAGGATATTATTTCGGTAACGAAAAAGGGGTCACTACCTTGATGCTTTCAGTTCTGTGTCGGGGGTTTGCTATTCCGGTGGCTTGGGTAGTCAAAAAAGGAGAAAAAGGACACTTTTCGGAGAAAATGCATACTGATTTACTTAAAATGGTCGCCCCAATTTGCCCTGCCGGGTGCCGGGTGGTGCGTTTGGGCGACGGAGAGTTCGACGGCCAAGGCCTGCAACAGTGGTGTATAGGGAACAACTGGTTGTTTGTGGTGCGGACATCCTCGGATAGCCTCATTGATTTTAATGGCGAGGTAGCCCGATTCGATACGATGCGAACCACCCGCAGTATTTGTTTCATTGAAGGCGCATTGCCCTTGGCAAATGCAGTGTATTGGTTGGAAAAAGGACACCCAAAGCCCCTTTTCCTGTTGACAAACCTGGATTTGGGATACGAAGCCTGTCATTACTATAAACGCCGCTTCAAGATCGAAACCTTGTTCAAACACTTGAAA
>CANJPT010000022.1 GCA_947476195.1 Lewinellaceae bacterium
AAATCAATCACTTTTCCCATCTTTGCACATGAAAATACCCAAAGCGGAAACCCTGATACTTTTTGCCTTCCTTGTCTGTATGGCTTTGTGGGCAATGTCTAAATGTGCAGCACGCCGCGCCGACTCCTTTCGTCAGGTGCCGGGTGTAGCAGGTAAGGACAATGAAGAGCGACCGGTCAAGCGAGATACGGTTTTGGTGCAGTCTGCTCCGACAATACCCGTCAATGAAGTTGCAGAGAATCCAGCCGTTCCGCCAGTGACCCAGGGGCCTCAGGCGGTCGCTCCAAAGCCTGGCGCACCTCCCAAGCGCCCGGTGTTGACCAACGAGATCAACAAGTCTGCGCCGCCGCCGGTCAGTACTACTGCGAGCACAAGTGGTTCCATCCTTTATGCGACCATTGATGGGTTGAAAGTGCGCAAAGAGCCCGGTCTGAATGGAGAAACAGTCGCTGAACTCAAATTGTATGACCCGGTCACCTTTCTCAATAAAAAGACAGAGTGGACCCAGGAAATTAGCCTTGGCTATGAAAAAGTGACCGACCATTGGGTGAAAGTGCGCACCAAATCCGGCGTAGAAGGCTGGGTGTTTGGTGCTGGCGTACATTATTATAAAATGAAACGATCAGGCATATTGGAATACAAAAAACCTGTTGAATCTATCCCAAAAAAGAAGAACTGATGCGTTGGAAACCTTTTTTGCCAGCATTACTTTGGCTTGTTGCGATCACTTTTTTATCGCTGAGTTCCAATGTTCCGATGCCAAAGATTGATTTTTTTTCGCCGGATAAACTGGCACATGCCGGGGCCTATGCATTGCTTACGGCTCTGTTGGCCCTGGGAGTCCGTAAATCAAAGAACAGCCCATTGTCGCGAAAAAATTTGTTCCTGATCTTTTGTTTTGCCGCCGGCTATGGCGCATTCATGGAATGGGTACAAGGCACGTATTTTCCCAATCGATTTTTTGAATACTATGATATGCTAGCCAATGCCTCAGGCGCACTATTCGCTATTGTAATACTGAATTCGGGCTTATTTAAACGTAAAAACTGATAAGTGCGTGTTCAGAAACCTGCCTTTGCCATGGTGGTATGGTGAGTGGCCAGGTGCTAAAACAGATTTTTGAACCCGACGTCCCATTCACTCACTCACTCACTCACTCCATGCCCCTGATAATTCCTTGCAGAGACTTCACCCCAACGTTCGGAGAAAACTGCTTTTTAGCTGAAAATGCTACCATCATTGGCGACGTCACGATGGGTGATGACTGCTCGGTCTGGTTTCAGGCTGTAGTGCGTGGTGATGTGAATTTTATCCGGATCGGCAACAAGGTCAATATTCAGGATGGTGCGATCCTGCACGGAACGTATCAGAAATGCGGCACTACCATTGGCAACAATGTCAGTATTGGCCACCGGGCGTTGGTGCACGGCTGTACCCTGCACGATAATGTGTTAGTAGGCATGGGTGCGATCATTATGGATCAGGTGGTGGTGGAGGAAAACTGTCTGATCGCTGCTGGAGCGGTGATTTTGGAGAATACGGTTTGCCATGCCGGGGGCGTGTATGCTGGCGTGCCGGCAAGGCGGGTGAAAGAGCTTACGCCGGAATTGTTTAAAGGCCAGATCGAGCGGATTGCGAACAATTATGTTTTTTATTCTTCCTGGTTTAAGTAGTTGATTGTTATTAAACCTACGAGGTTTAGGTATTGAAATTGATTATAACAACAGAATCATTGAATTCAAAAGATTGAATTGACATAGTTTTCAGTCCACTCCTCAGCAATGGCACAGGTTTTTGAAAACGCCCTATTCTCCAGAAAATAAGCTCAAACAAACTTAACTTATTAGGGTCGCGACATTTGTTGCAAACCCCGACCTTTGGGCTATAAATGGTTGCGCCCCGATGGGGCTTTTAAACCATTATTCGAATCAATCCCCAATTCACCAAATAGCCAAATAACCATCCACCATCATGATCAACTGGGGAATCATAGGACTAGGGAAAATAGCCCGGCAATTTGCAGACGATCTGCGACTGCTACCCAATGCCCGGCTGCATGCGGTTGCATCCACATCTCAAGAACGAGCGGATGCTTTTGCCACCGAATTTGGTGCCGCCCATGCATTTGGCCGCTATGAAGACATCGTGCATTGTCCGGATCTGGACGTGGTATATGTGGCCACCCCCCATCCATTTCATTGCGAAAACACCTTGCTTTGTCTTGAAAACGGCCTTCCGGTACTCTGTGAAAAGCCTTTTGCCATGAATATGGCTGAGGCGCGTCGTATGGTCTCCGCGGCCCGTCGCAACCGTGTTTTTCTCATGGAGGCACTTTGGACCAGGTTTATTCCGGCCATAGATCAGGTTTTTCAAATGGTTGAGAAAGGTGAGATAGGCGAACTCCATACGATCAAGGCTGATTTTGGCTTTAAAATGCCCTTTGATCCGAACTCAAGGGTGTTCAACAAAAGCCTTGGCGCCGGGTCGCTATTAGATCTGGGTATTTATCCTGCTTTGCTTGCCCTCACTTTTTTTGGAAAGCCTGAGGCTGAAAACATCAGTGCGGCTGCCACTTTTACCGCTACTGATGTGGATGAATCCTGTGCGTTCATATTTCAATATGCTGCAGGGCGTATGGCCCTGGGTCATTCTACCATTGCAGCCAATACTTCACTTGGTGCACACTTGTACGGAACCGAAGGGACTATTTTTCTGCATCCACGCTGGCACCATACCCAAAAAATTACCGTTTCCAGATATGACGGCAGACAGGAATCCATTCGCGATATTGATATACCTTACATCGGCCGTGGTTATAACTACGAAGCAGCTCATGTAATGCAATGCCTTGAAAACGAATTGCTTGAAAGCGAAATCATTCCGCTCGAATTTACATTAGATCTTGTTGAAACGTTGGAAACAATCAGGGAAAAGGTTGGTTTGGTGTATTAGCACCTATACCATTTTTCCTTTCATCACGTTTTTGGTGTAAAAGGCGGAAAAACGCAGGATGAGGTCAAAAAAGTGGCTTACTTTTGCGGTTTGAAAGCATCCTTTTCAAACCTAAACTCGTCCAGGAGCCAAATTCAAAAATTTTGATTTTCATGAACAAACAATTGAGATTCTATACGTTATTGATTTGCAGTGTTTTATTGGCAAGTCAAACGTCGTTTGCCCAAATGCGAGGTTGGGAAGTAGGAGGATGGCTTGGCGCTACCAATTATTTTGGCGACCTGAATACTAATCTCCGGCTTAATCGGCTCCATCTTTCTGCAGGTGCAGGTGCGCGATATAACCTCAACGAACGCCTTGCTGTACGGTTTGGCTTTGGTGCAGGAAAAATCAGTGCCTATGATTCTGATTCCAAAAACGTTTACGAACAGCGCCGCAACCTTCATTTTTGGAGCAACATTGCGGAGGCTTCAGCGCTTTTCGAGTTCAATTTTTTCCCCTACGTACACGGAGATCGCGACCATTTCTTTACGCCTTATATGTATGCAGGGCCTGCTTTTTTTTGGTTTAACCCAAAAGCAGATTTGAATGGGATTACGTATAACCTGCGTGAAATGGGTACCGAAGGGCAATTCAGGGGTGAAGAGTATAATACAGCTCAGGCCGCTTTTTTATATGGAATAGGCTTTAAATTGGACCTTTCCTATCGCTGGAGCATTGATTTCACCCTGAGTTCCCGCAAGCTCTTTACGGACTACCTTGATGATGTACACGGGACTTACGCGGACATTCGAGACATTCGGGCTCAACGGGGCGACTTAGCTGCAGCCCTTGCCGATCGGTCTGGAGAGCCTCCTATTGGCCTGCCAGGCAGACAGCGGGGTAATGGTAAAAACAACGACACTTATGTTACAATGGGTATAGGGTTATGTTACTATTTTGGTAGCATCCATTGCCCGGGAATGTCTAAGTAAATGTGGTCAATGTATTTTGGGCTCGACCGGGCATAACTATCCACATTGACTACATTAAGCCATATTGACCACCTTAAACCATATTGACCACCTTAATTGAGACACTTTTTGCCACATTTCATTCAGGAAAATTACCGCAACGGCATCCTCCAAGGTAGCCTTCAGGCCTGTACGATGTTTGTTGATCTGAGCGGATTTACGCGGCTTACGGAATCGCTCATGGCAAAAGGTCCAAATGGCGCGGAAGAGCTTTCTGATGTACTAAACCACATTTTTCAGCCTACTGTAGCGTTGGTTTATCAGCAAGGCGGGTTCATTCCGTACTTTGCAGGAGATAGTTTTACGGCTATATTTCCAAATACTGCTGCTGGAATAGCAGGGACTGGATTGGCGGGTGCCCTGACGTCTACCCAGATCATTCTGTCTCGTTTTTCGAGGGAACAAAAAAGTTCGGATACGATTCTTTCGGAGCACAATATCGGAATCAAAATTGGCCTTTCCGAAGGTTTGGTAGAGTGGGGGATCGTAGGTCAGCATCGCAAAGGATATTATTTTCAAGGCGACCCGATTGACAGTTGTGCGCAAGCTCAAACCCGCGCCCATAGTCTGGAAGCTGTAGTAGACACGCAATTTCTGCGTTTGCTGAACCCCAGCCTTTATGAGGCAAAAGACCTGGGTGAAGGCTATTTCAATCTCAAGGTTGATCTCGAACAAACTGCTCCCAGCAATCAGGATAAGGCGGTAAAACTCCCCAATCCTGACGAGTTTGTCACCATCAATTTTTTGCCAAAAGAGGTCTACATTAACCAGCAGATTGGCGAGTTTCGCAACGTAGTCAGTGTATTCATTTCTTTTGATGGCGTGCGTTCCCATGAATCGCTCGACCATTTTGCTTCCATTGTGCTTGACCAGAGTGAGAACTTTGGCGGCTATTTCAAAGAAATTGATTTTGGCGACAAAGGCGGGGTAATGCTTTGTCTTTTTGGTGCGCCGGTTGCTTTTGAAAACAATACCGAGCGGGCACTTGAATTTGTAGCCGCTGTGCGTGACGATCTTTCGCAATTGAGCGAACTCACCGGCGCCCGCTACCGGGTAGGTATGGCTTCCGGGCAGGCATTTACAGGCGTGATCGGAAGTGCTGAACGCTGTCAGTATGCAGCCGTCGGTGCGCGGGTCAATCTTGGCGCAAGACTTATGATGCAGGCTGAATGGGGTGAGGTCCTGAGTGATGAGAATGTGTCGCGCAACCGAAATTTTAAATTCAGTTACAGAGGAGACGGGCATTTCAAGGGCTTTAAAGATAAACTACCAACGTATGTACTCACGGGTAGGAATTTAGCTGGGAAGGCCAGTTTTGCTGGCGATTGTTTTGGGCGGGCAGGAGACCTGGAGCGGCTTTTTGACTTTGCACAACCGCTGCAAAAAAATCATTTTTGTGGAGTAGCCTATATTTTTGGTGAAGCAGGCATTGGTAAAAGTCGGTTGAGTTACGAACTACGCCGTCGTTTGCGCGATACCATGGCCGTCAGCTGGTTTGGTTGTGCAAGCGACCAGATTTTGCGCAAGCCCTTCAATCCATTTATCTATTTTCTCAAAAACTACTTTGATCAGAGTCCGGAAAATACCCCGGAGCGCAATAAGGAGCTTTTTGAACAAAATTTTCTTGAACTCCAATTCGAGCTGACTGAAAGTAAACACTCCGAGGCCGATGCAGTACGCCGAGAGATTGCACGTACACAGAGTGTATTGGCAGCTATGGTGGGAATTATTATACCCGGAGCATTATGGGAGCAACTGGATGCACGAGGCCGTTACCAAAATGCTCTGGCGGCTATGGCCAATCTTTTTGTGGCCGAATCACTGCTTCAACCAGTGGTGATTGAATTGGAAGACGGGCATTGGTATGATGATATGAGCCGTGAGTTTTTGGCGCAATTTGCCCGGCGTTCGCAAGCATACCCACTGCTTTTTTTGGTGACCAGCCGCTATGAGGATGATGGGACTAAAAACTATGTCTTTAAGCGCAATTTGCTGGAAGAACTCGGTGCTCCGTTTTGTGAGGTAGATCTGAACTTTCTGCAAAACGAGGATTTAAAAGCATTTGCAGAGTCGCGACTGGGAAATGCATTGCACCCTGATTTGTATGAACTGCTCCACCGAATGACGCAGGGTAATCCATTTTATGTGGAGCAAATGGCCGAGTATTTTCTGGAGGCAAACTTGCTGAAATTGACGGATGAGGGGATGCTTCAGCTCAAAAACGAAGACCTTCAAATCGCAGATTCTGTCAAAGAGATCATGATGGCGCGGATTGACCGCTTGAGCGGACTGGTAAAAGAAACCGTAAAAGCGGCTGCTGTGATTGGGCGCGAGTTCGAGTTGCCTGTGCTTTCGGCAGTGATGGCAAGGCAGGAAGATTTTATTCGCCGTAATGGAGATCTGGATATTGTATTGCGCGAACAGATACAGACGGCAGAAAAATGGCAGGTGTGGTATGCAATGAATGAATTGCGATACATTTTCAGACATTCCTTGCTGCGTGAAGCGGCCTATGATATGCAATTGGGTACCCGTTTGCGCGAACTGCATCAGCTCATTGCGGAGGCTATTGAGCAACTTTACCCGGATTCAGAAGAACGATATGTAGACCTCGCATTCCACTTTGAAGAAGCAGAAAACGAAAAAAAAACCAATAAATACCTCGAAAAGGCAGCCCGTTACGCTCAAAGAAATTTCCAGAACAGGCAAGCATTGCAGTTCTACGATAAGTTGATCTCCAACCACCTGAAAAAAGAAAAAGATACCAAGAAAGTCATCCGGCTCATCTTGCGAAAGGGTTCAGTACATGAATTGGTGGGTCATTGGGAAGACGCTGAAAAAGATTATCGTATCGCGCTTAAACGCGCTCAGGGATTGAGTGACTGGCTGCTCATCGGGCGATCCAACCGTCGTTTGGGTCAGTTACGGATGTTGCGCGGAGATTATGTTGAAGCAAAAAACCACCTTGATGTTGCTTCTACTTCCTTTGATCTTGCCAATGATCCCGTAGGTACGGCAAAAACGTATGGTAATTTGGGCACGCTTTTTTTCCGGCAAGGCAGCTATGAGTTGGCTACAAGCTGGTTTTCCAAAGCCATCGAGATCAACCGGGTCAATGGGCGCGAAGCCGAAAATGCTGCGATTGTGGCTAATCTTGGACTCATATACATGAACCAGGGTCACTATGACGAAGGTATTCGCTGGCTCGAAGAACAACTGGACATCGCCCAACGCTCCAGCGATAAGCAGGGTTTAACTACCCTATACACAAACCTGGGTATTATCAACCTCGAAAAAGGCTCGCTTGACTCCGCTCTCCTTTGCCTGGAACGGGGCCTGGCTCTCTCGGAAGAATTAGGCAATAAACTCCTGATGACCATCTGTATCGGTTCTATTGGTTCTGTCTGGGAAAGAAAAGGCGATTACGCCAAAGCTATGCAGAACTTTGAACGCGACCTGCAATTGGTGCGTGAATTGGGCGACAAGCAGGGCTTGTCTATCGCTTGCGGACTTATCGGCGACCTACTTTCTGTTATTGGCGAATTTGACCGTGCTGTCGAATATCTGGAGCAAAATCTCGCCCTTAGCCGCGAACTCAATTATAAAAAAGGCATTGCCAAGGCACTCAATACGCTGGGCGATACCTGGTATTACAAGGGCAATTATCAGCTCAGTATTCGCTACTATAACGAAGCTATAGACCATGCCCGCGAAATGGGCAATCGCCTCGTGCTTGGTTATTCACTGATTGAAAAAGGTCTCGTCCACGTTCAGGCAGGAGAAGTAGCAGCTGCACGTCAATATGTGGAAGAAGGTCGGGATATTGCACTTGCATTGGGCAATGCAGAACTTACCTTCGGGTCTAATATCCTTCGGGCACAAGTTATTATCACGGAAGGTAACCGCCACGAAGCGGTAAGGCAACTTCAGCAAATGCTCACTATGGTACGAACAGAGCGTGAAGAAGCCGCCGTGCATTTTGAGCTCCGCCGGGTGGCCGATAACCCTACTCCACACCACCTTAGAGCATTGGCACTTTATAAGGCTATGTACGCACGAACACCCCAGCATATTTACAAAGTGCGCTTAGAAGAATTAGAACATTAAATCTTAAACAAGTGATTTACTTTGCCTGTTCTTAAAATAAAGTATTTTCTCTGCGGGGGTTCCGTGAAAAAAATAGAATTTTGTGCCTTAATGTTTGTTTGGAATTTTGATTAATGGCAAGATTTGAAGCCAAAATTGGCTGAAAAAGGTAAAAATGGCTACGAAAAGTGAAATAAGATTTGCCTGTTGTAGCCCGAATCCAAAACTCAGAACAATTTTTTAGAACCAATATCGTAGTTCAATACAAAAACAATCACTGCTCTCAATGGAAGAAGAAAAAAAGCGCCGTCCGCGCCTCTCTAAGTCGGACATGGATTCCTCGCTGCAAGAGCGAACAAAATCCGAACACTCTGAAGACCCATTTGTTGAAAAACAAGACAAACCAGTTGACCGTCCTGACAGAGGCCGGGAGGGAGCTGGCTTTGAGCGCAGGCCTTGGCAGGATCGTAGTCAAGGTAGTCCTGACAGAGGTCGGGAAGGTAGCGGTGGAAACTTCGATCGAAAGCCGTGGCAAGACCGTAGTCAAGCCGGCGGCGGACAGGGCGGCGGCAATGAACGCAGGCCATATCAGGATCGTAGCCAGGGTGGTGGCGGTCAGGTTGGTGGCGGCAACTACGAGCGCAGGCCATATCAGGATCGTAGTCAGGGTGGCGGCGGCAACTATGAGCCCAGGCCGTATCAGGACCGTAGTCAGGGTGGTGGCGGCAACTACGAGCGCAGGCCGTATCAGGACCGTAGTCAGGGTGGCGGCGGCCAAGGTGGTGGCGGCAACTACGAGCGCAGGCCGTATCAGGACCGTAGTCAGGGTGGCGGCGGCCAAGGTGGTGGCGGCAATTACGAACGCAAGCCATATCAGGACCGTAGTCAGGGTGGCGGTGGTTCCGACCGACGTCGGGATGGTGGCGGCAACTTCGGAAGAAAGCCTTTTCGCAAACCCGACGACTTATTGATTGATAAGAAACCAAAGCCTAACCTCCCGAGTGGAGAGGGTATGCCCTTGAATAAATATTTAGCGCACTGCGGACTTTCATCCCGTCGGAAAGCAGTAGATTTCGTTGAAGGTGGAAAGGTCACAGTCAACGGTGTATTGAAGAAAGAACCTTTTTACCGCATACAACCAGGCGATATCGTCATTTGCGACAGTAAACTGATGAAAGTTCAGGAGCGCTTGGTCTATGTACTGCTGAACAAGCCTAAGAACGTAATAACCACTACAGATGATGATCGTGGCCGAGCTACCGTGATCGATATTGTAGACTCAAGTTTTCCAGAGCGTATTTTTCCAGTGGGTCGTCTGGACCGTGACACGACAGGTCTTGTACTCCTCACCAATGATGGAGATTTGGCGCAAAAGCTCACACACCCGAGCTTTGCAGTCCAGAAACAATATCGTGTAGGGCTGCGTCGGGGACTCACCCCAGAGGATTTGGCACATATCGAACGAGGTGTAGAACTTGAAGATGGACTCATGGAAGTCAATTGGGTACGCTTCTCAGAAGACCATCCGGAACGCGACATTGTGGAACTCGAAATCAGTTCGGGCCGCAACCGTGTGGTGCGTAGAATCTTTGAGACCTTAGGTTACGAGATCTTTAAACTTGATCGCTTCTATTTTGCGGGTCTGACCAAAAAAGACCTTGAGCGTGGCAAATTCCGCGAACTTACACAGCGAGAGGTTGTTATGCTCAAGCACTTTACCGGGCATCCTTCCACAGGCAAAAAGAAAAAAGGCGAAGAAGGCGACTCATCTGAAGAACCAGAAGAGACAACCAAATCATAATAGCAAAAAGGCTGACAGCGGAACCCCGTTTTCAGCCTTTTTCTTTTTTTAGGGTTTCGAAATTCCCGCCTACTTTTGTCTGAGTATGTTATGAATCGTAAACGACCCGTTAGAATTTGACGCCGTTTTAAATGAAGCCATCCATTAACCACCTTACCGTTCCTATATGAAGATTTTTTGCATCGGAAGAAACTACGTCGATCACGCCAAAGAACTCAACAATCCAGTGCCTTCTGAGCCGCTGGTATTCATGAAACCCAACACGGCATTGTTGCTGGCGGATCGCCCTTTTTATTATCCGGATTTTACCCAGGACCTTCATTATGAAGGCGAAATTGTATTGCGCATCTGTAAAAATGGGCGCTCAGTACAGCCCGAATTTGCTGACCGATACATTGATGCAGTAGCTTTCGGGATCGATTTTACAGCGCGCGATTTGCAGGACAAACTGAAGGCTAAAGGACAGCCCTGGGAAATTGCCAAAGGCTTTGACCGCTCCGCACCCCTGAGTCAGTTTATACCGATTGAAAAATTAAAAAATCCACAAGACATCCATTTTCAACTCAAAAAGAATGGAACAGTGGTACAGGATGGCCATACCAGCGACTTGATTTTTCCCTTTGAAACCCTCATTGTGCACCTTTCCAGATATTTCACCCTTCAGAAGGGTGATTACATCTTCACAGGCACCCCTGCAGGTGTAGGCCCCGTGCAAATTGGAGATGTGCTCGAAGGCTTTATTGAAGGAGAAAAAATGCTGAATTGCGCCATTAAATGAGCAGTCATTGCCTACTTTTGCACCTCTTTTTAAGATCAGTTAAGTAGTTTTTAATTAACCACTTACCAATCAACCACTTACCCAACAATTATCATTGAACACCGCCCACCAAATTAGCCACCAAACCAATCATTTAAATCATGAGTGCAATCCGCGAAGTATTAGCCAGGGAGATCCTCGATAGCAGGGGCAACCCCACCATAGAAGCAGAAGTATGGACAGAAGCAGGGTTCATTGGCCGGGCAGCTGTACCGAGCGGCGCGAGTACAGGCATACACGAAGCCGTAGAACTCCGCGACGACGAAGACCGCTACCTCGGTAAAGGCGTACGCCGTGCCGTGAAAAATGTGGAAGTCATTCTTCGTCCCGAGCTTTTGGGGCAGGAAGTCAGCGACCAGATCCGTATTGACCGTCTGATGATCGACCGGGATGGTACCCGCACGAAAAGTCAGGTCGGCGCCAATGCCATACTCGCGGTGAGCCTGGCCGTGGCCCGTGCCGCAGCCGAAGAACTCGGCCAACCGCTATACCGCTACCTCGGTGGTGTGAATGCCCACGTGCTTCCTGTGCCGATGATGAACATCCTCAATGGCGGTTCACACGCCGACAACGGGATCGATTTTCAGGAATTTATGATTATGCCCGTGGGCGCCAACTCCTTCAGCGAAGGCTTGCGCATGGGCGTGGAAGTGTTCCACCACCTGAAAAAAGTACTCAAGAACAAAGGATATTCCACCAACGTAGGAGACGAAGGCGGATTTGCCCCAGGCATCAAAGACAACGAAGAAGCCATCCAGATGGTGATGACGGCCATCGAGGCATCGGGCTACAAACCTTTGGACGACATTGTTATCGCGCTTGATCCGGCTGCTTCTGAGTTCTATGATGCTGAAAAGGGTGAATATGTGTTCAAAAAATCCAGTGGCGAACGCTACTCCTCCAAAGACATGGTCGGTTACTGGAAAGACTGGTGCAATCGCTACCCGATCTACTCTATAGAAGATGGCCTGGCTGAAGACGACTGGACGGGCTGGAAACTCATGACCGAAACCCTCGGTCACCGCATCCAACTGGTAGGTGACGATTTGTTCGTGACCAATGTAGAGCGCCTTCAGCGCGGTATTGATGAGAAGATCGCCAACTCGATCCTCATCAAAGTGAACCAGATCGGTTCGCTCACCGAGACCATCAACGCGGTGAACCTGGCCACCCGCCACGCTTACACCTCCGTGATCAGTCACCGCTCCGGCGAAACAGAAGATACGTTCATTGCTGACCTGGCAGTGGCACTGAATACCGGACAGATCAAAACCGGCTCCGCATCCCGCTCTGACCGGATCGCTAAATACAACCAGTTGCTTCGCATTGAGGAGGAATTGGGAGAGGCGGCGACTTATCTGGGCCGTGCGATCTTTGGCGTGTAGATTGTTGCCAAAGGCTTGAAATTGGAAACCCCCACTTGCGGATTGCAGGTGGGGGTTTTTGTTTTTTCAATGCAGGTTGGCTTGTTTATATCCCTTGAGTTTTATACCTTTGGAAACTCCAAACACTAATTAAACCTTTATGATGGAGACACACTCTAAGCCATATATCCGCCGAATGCGCAGCCGTGATGGGCAACTCTCCAAAGGGTCGGTATAATTTGTACTCACCCTTATGGTCGAAACGCCGGGCAGTTCGCAAACGATGAATTGTATGAATACAGAAACTATGTTTCGAATCATACAATCCATCCCAACACCGAAAGCCGAACCGTTTCAATTTTGGCTGGCCAAGGTCGGTTAAGAGCGTGTTTTTTATAATAAAAATACTACTTTTGCTATAAAATAGCCGAGTTATGAAACTTGTATTAGAAGTCAAAGACAGTGATGCCCCCTTCCTTTTAGAGTTACTTAATCGCCTTGATTTTGTTCAGTTTGAGGAAAAACGAACCAAGCCATACACAAAGATGGTTCAGGAAAAAACGCTTGAAGTTAAAGAAGGCAGTGAGCATTCTGAGCTTGATCAACTAAAAAAGGAACTTAGCGAAGCTGTTACATATGTCAAAAAAATAAAACAAGGAAAATATATAGCGAAGCCTCTGAAACAACTACTTGATGAGCTACAGCATACTGAGCATTCCGCCATTTGAACGCCAGTTGAAACGGCTCGCTAAAAAATATCCTTCGATTTTATCTGACCTGGGCTCACTGGCTGAAGAACTGGAAGTCAATCCCAAATTGGGGATTCCATTGGGCCATAATTGCTATAAAATTCGTTTGGCTATCTCTTCCAAAGGCCGCGGAAAATCAGGTGGAGCTAGGGTTATTACCTATGTTTATTTTGAAGCAGACAGTATTTTTCTTCTTGCCATTTACGTCAAGTCAGAACAAGAATCAATAAGTGATGAAGCGTTGAAGGAACTGATCTTGCATATTGATTCTTGAACCTACTTTGATCACGGCATAGTGCTCAACGCTATAAATCGCCTACCACACAGCAGCAATAAACCTCCACCCTTCCCCTCATCGCAACAAAGTAACATCCCCTGTCCGACTCAAAACACTGTCACAGATCTTCACATCGACCGTATAGATATATACATCGCTGGGCGCATCCTGATCGTTCAACCGGCCATCCCAGGCGGAGTTGCCTTTGTAAACTTTTTGTCCCCAGCGGTTGTAAACGCTCAGATCAAAAGATTCAATCGCATCGCCAATGGGCTTAAACTGGTCATTGGCAGCATCGCCGTTGGGCGTAAAGGCATTGGGAAAATCCGGGGTACAGTCGGGCGGGGTGACCGTAACGGTTACACTGGCACTTGCTGAACAGCCTGCTGCGTTGGTCACGACCATGGTATAAACGGTCGTTTCTGTAGGTGTAGCGACCGGATCCAGACAGTTGGTACAACTCAGACCATCTGTTGGCGTCCATGAGATCGTGCCGGTTCCGGTTCCGATCAGTTGGACAGAGGATCCGGCCAGAATGGTACTGTCTGTCGGAACAACACGCAGCATGGGGATGGGCAAAACGCTTATTTCAAAAGAATCCTGCGCAGTGCATCCATCCAGGCTTGCGGTCAAAACCAGTACGGTACTGCTGTCGCCAATAAAGAACGGCGTAGCAATACCCGGGTTGGACACCGCAGCTGCCGGCGACCAGGACAAGGTGCCATTGCCACTTGCTTCCAGGAGCACGGTGTTGCCTGCACAAAGGCTCTGATCGCTCCCGGCCTCCAGGTTGAGCACTACTTGTTTGATTACCACAGAATCCACTCCAATGCCACAGCCCGGGGCTGTAACTGTAACCGTGTAGGTGCCCGCTGAAAGGGCTGTTAAAGTCTGAAAAGTGGAACCATTAGACCAATTGTAACTTGCATTGTTGATCCCGGCATTCAATACAACGCTTTGGTTTTCACAGAGGGTCTGGTCGGCCCCCAGATCGACTGGAAGGGGAGGGTCGATATCGCGGCGAAAAATGGCATTGTCGAAATTAGGTAGCCCGAAAAAGGAGTTTCCACCCGGCATCGTGTATGCAAACTTTTTTAACTCAATAAACGGGGCAGTATTCGGGCATACAATGGTGGACAGAAACACCGTATTCTCTATGAAAGAGATTTGAATGAAATAGATTTTCCCATCCGGCGCCACTTGCATCTGACCATTGATAATTCCAATATTCGACAGGGTGCCAAGGGTGGTCTGGCTGGCATTGATATCCGGACTGGTCAAATCAAAATAAATTACCGACGCATTGGACGTGATACCGAAAAGACGTTTGCTGTTCGGCGAAAATTCGGCATTGTTCAGCTCGGCATTCAGTAGTAAAGGGTTGCTGATCACCCCACTGGATGGATCAAATTGGAACAGGATCTGATCTGAAACTTTGCTACAAGTCAACCATTTCCCGTCAGGGGAAGCTTTGATCATACCGCCGGTTCCATTGGGTGTATTGTAAAACAAGGGCGTTCCTACCCCAAGTGTATTGACCGGAAATACGGCCAATCCAAAGGTGTCATTGTGCACGAGGATCCAATAATCGCTGCCATTGGCATGGCGGATGGCGCACAAACCTTCGTAGGAGGGGACTAAGACCAGTCCGGTATAAGATGCTACACCTCCCAGACCGCCGTTGAGCGACATATCTACATCAAAATAGGACAGGCCGCGTCCTTGAGGCTGTCCGGGAACGCTGCCACCGACATTAAATTCAATCTCTTCCATGGTGAATAGGAGGTAATGATTGGCAACACCGGGCCGTGGCACAATGACGGATGATTGCGCTGAGCTAAAGCCGCCGCCCTCTGTATTGCCCATATCGTACATGCCCTCATGGTTGCGGTTCCAGATTTTGCCGCTGCTTTGCCCACTCAGGATCGGATCGCGGCCGCCGCCGTTGGAATAAAACAGCAAATTGCCATTGGCATCTGCAATACTGGCACTGCCTTCAAAGCTCCACATGGAACTGGGTGTGCTGATCGTGGCCGTTCCTGAATTGAAATCCAGGGCTGCGCCTTGCCCAAAATGCCAGATATTTCCTTCTTTTTGAGCTTTTGCTGTCAACAGAAACAGACAGCCGGTAATGGTCGCGAGTAATTTTATGTTTTTCATTGTCAAAGCTGATTAACGAATTAAGGTAAGGTCTCCATGTTTTCTGACCAGGCCATCGCAGGTGACCATTTCCAATTGGTACAAATAAACTCCTGCCTGGGCAGTCTTATTTTGGATGGTTCCGTCCCAGGAAGCGCTTGGGTCTTTGGATTCAAAAACCAATTCTCCCCAGCGGGAAAATATCCGTAAAAGAAAATTTTCAAAAGCTATTTCCTGTCCCAAAACTCCAAACAGACCATTTCCTAAACTGCGGGGATCCTCCGGATAAATTACATTCGGGATATAAAACGGACAGGGTTGCCGGACATTTACGGTGATGCTTGCCGTATCGGAGCATCCATTGGCATCCAGTCCCAAGACGGTATAAGTAGTGGTAAATGCAGGGCTGGCAACCGGATCAGGGCAGTCCGTACAGCTTAGTCCTGCTTCTGGCGACCAGATATAGTTAGAGGCCCCGGATGCAGATAGTACCACTTTTTCACCTGCTTTAATAAAAGCATCTGGTGTAGCAGCAACCATTGGGCCAGGCAACACACTGACCTGTACGGTGGCGGTGTCCAGACATTGTCCGTCATTTACGATCACCTGATAAATGGTTGATTCTTGCAGGCGGACACTCGGATTTTGGTCTGTGAACAAGACCGTACCGTTTGCATTCAGCCAACGATAATTGGTGCCCCCGGATGCGAAAAGGCCAATGCTTTCGCCCGGGCAGGCCGTAAGGTCAGGGATCACGGCTGCTACGACGCGCTTGCCCAGGGCTACTACTTCAATGGTATCATTTGCCACGCCACATTCGCCACTGAGATTCACGGTGTAAATGCCGGGGGCATCCACCAGAATTTCAGTGCCGGTTGCTCCGGTACTCCACTGTATATCAGCAGGTATGTTGGTGATCAATCCTATTCGAAGGGTATCCCCGATGCACAAGCTGGTGTCTACCGGTAAAAGTGCAGTTCCGTCTGGATTTTGACAGGAAACCACGCTACTGAGCGGGAAATCGGCCAGACTCACCGTGTGATTCTGTTTGCCGGGTACCGGACTGATGGCAAACGGCAATACACTTACGATGGGTAAAGGTGGCGGTGGAAGGCTTACAATGGCCACATTTTTTTCGCAGCAGGAGGTTTTAAAACCAGATCTGCTGATGGTGGCTCTCCGGGCAGATCCGTCCAGACTGGTATCCGACATGCCGCAAAGGATCACCTGCCGGTCCAGAAAAAATGCATCAGCACCAAAGTCCTGCGCATCGGATCCAAAGCCCATATGTCCCAAAAGATCTCCCTGGGGTGAAACCTGTAAGATAACATGGTCATTATCGACTAAAGGAAACACCTGGCCATTCGTAACGGCAGCAATCAGCAAGGTATCGTCATTCAGTTTTCCCATTTTAAATGCCCCCAGATCGTAATCGTTATCCAGGGTTTTTTGATTGGTGATGTCCCCGCTGGCACTGAGATTCAGCAAGGTCAATTTGGGGTTTCCAACGGAAAAACTGGTTTGATAAGCTGCTACAAAAAGCGAACCGTCAGACAAAGTCTGACCAGCAAGGAAATAACTTTCGTCGGTGCCGTATTGGTAGGATTTTATCCAATCCAGATCGCCATTAACGCTAAACTTTCCCAGCAAACTAAGTGTACCGCCAAAGCCGAAAGATTGACCAATGGCATAAAAATCGCCGGAAGGCAAGGGGAGAATGCTCGAAAATCGGGAAAAAAGGCCCCCGTCCAGGGTTTTTTCCCATAAAATCTGTCCGGTAGCGGAAAATTTGGCCAATAATATGCGCTCAGAAAAACTCGAACTTTCCCGTGTCATACCTATGGCGACTACGGTTCCATCGCTCATTTTTTTAGCGTCGAACCAATCGTCCTGGTCATCCGGTTTGCCCCAAATGGTTTCGCTGATAAAACTTCCGTCGGCACCCATATGGAGCATAGAAGCATCAAAATAACCCTGAAAACCACCGTTGTTGTTGAAAAACAACAGGCTGCCGTCATTCAGCCTGACCAAAGCACGTGGGTCACGGCTTTCCGCAGGTTTTTTGGACCACAGGAGCGTTCCGAACGCATCGAATTTTGAAACAAAAGAGGCGATTTCTGTGCTGTTGCGTGCATAGCCAGCCGCGTACCAGCCGCCTCCGGGGTTTGGTTCAATGTGGGTAAACTGAAGGGAATTGTTGCCCGCAGAATAGACTTTTGTAAAGCTCTGCGCAGCAGTATTGAAGGCTAATAAAAGCGCTCCAAAAAGGAAGAAACGCTGCATTTGAAAGTGTTTTTGTGTTAAAATGTGGTTTGAATGCCCAGGCCTAGCGTGTAAAGCCTGGTTTTTACGAGCTGGTCAGCTTGTTCGATCCGATTGAACTGGTGGGTAACAAAATCGAGGCCATTGAGCGGCAGGGTAGCGATCGGGTACTCCAGATTTAAAGCCTGGAAACTTCCATCCTGATTAATAATCGCCTGATAATGTTTGGATTGCACCCAAAAATCTGCGGCGTAGAACTCGTCAGTTTGTAGGGTAACCAGCGATAGGTTGGTGGCTTCTGAGTATTGCGCTACAATGGCTTTAATGACGACCTCGGGCACTGCATGCGCATCAGGCTCAGGGGCTGTCACCTTGTCGCATCCAGTGTAGGCCCAAAAAGCCAGCAATAGAAAACAGATCCTTTTCATCCTTTTCATTTTTAAAACAGCGAAACCCCGCGTTTCGCATCGTGTTCAAAAAGAGGGACGAAAGCTTTAAAAAATTGGTTGCGTGGAGGCCCGGGGCGAAGCAATAGAATGGGGTTTGGGGCCCTACTCCCCCTTCAAACCGCCCCTCCGAAACAACCAAAACACCCAGCCCGCAGACAACAAAAACGGCAGCGTGCCGGCAAGAATCCGCATGTTCTGACCAGATATTCTGATGAAAAGCAGCAGCAAGACCAGGAGCGCCGGCAGGATCATTCCAAGGATCACCCAGCGCTTAGAGGGTTCTTTTTGAAACGCCTGATACAAGAGGATCAGCAAGCCCAGAAGCGGCAGCAGGATCGCCGGGTGGCTCAGGTTGTTTTGAAGATCTCCCTTTTCAAAGAAGATCTGATACGCCATTTGGTAAACAAACATGGAATTATCCGGGGGCCATTCCAGATAGCAGAAGAGGAAGGAGACGAAAAAAAGTGCTAATCCTTTGTTGGCCTTAAATCCTCGGCAGACGGATCATCTATATACAGGCTAACCATGGCACCTCCAACGAAGACAACTTTACGATTCAGTTCGCCCAATGCCTTTGCAATTTTAACGGTTGCCATTCTGTTGATAATCGTATTCTTTAGCATATTTTCTTGTGCAATAGTTCTAATGCTGCATTTTTCTCTCTGGCTCGCCCGACACGTATTGCATCAATCAATGCCAGGCATTCGTAGAGCTGTGGGTCCAGTTCAACCGCTTGGATCACTGAAGGGTAAAGCGGTAAAATACTGTGCCCCCTCATATATCCTTTGGCGTATGGCCACACATAGTTTTCAGTGCTGCTAATGAGTTGGACCAGTGGTTCTGCACTATGGGCCGTTGGAATCCCTCGGACTACTACGCCCGGTTGTTGCGGGAACATGAATGGAGTGCCATATTGTAATAAGTCCATGAATGATTGTCTGGCCACTTCCTTGCCTTTGTTCTGTAGCAATCGGGCGTAGGCAGACCTTTTTAAAGACGCACTTATTTCGGATTGGCTGATAAAAAGCGACTTAGCTAGGGAAATTTGGTTCCATGGTCTGGATCCTTCTAAGAACACCTTCAGTAGGACCACAATATCTTGTGGACGAAGTGTTGGGATTGCTTTATTATTCATAAATTATCAGATATTGCGATATGCAAATATACAGACTTAATTTATGATTATCATTGATTTAAAAATAATTATCGCATATCGCGATATGCGATAATTTCACAACATCTTCCTCCGCTGCATGATCCAATACAATCCCCCCGTAATGATCGCAGAGACCAGGATCGTCAAATAAAACGCCCAGGGATGATCCGGGATCCCGTTCGGGATGTTCATGCCCAAAAACGAGGAGATCAGCGTGGGCACCATCAGTACCACCGTGATGATGGTCAGTCGGTGGATCACATGGTTCAGGTTGTTGGAAATGATGCTCGAGTAGGAGTCCATCGTGCCATTCAGGATGTTGGTGTAGACGTTGGACATGGACAAGGCCTGCGAATTGTCAATGATAATGTCTTCGAAAAGATCGGTCAGGTCCTCATCGCCGTTGATGTGCAGGAAGTCCGTGCGCTTCATTTTCATTTTGAGCAGCTCGTTGGCACTCAGGGAGTTAACGAAATAGACCAGACTTTTTTCGATGGAAAGCAGCTGGCGCAGCTCAGCATTTCGGCTGCTGTTCATCAGCTCTTTTTCGATGCGGTTGCGGCGAAGATTGAGCGTTTTGAGGCAGGAAAGAAAGTGATATACGTTTTGTTCGAGAAGCTGCAGTACGAACCGCTTTTCGTCGACGGGGTTGAAGTCGCGGACGTTGTTCTCCAGAAACTTTTCAAGCACGGGGGTCTCGAAGGCAGAGATGGTCACCACGTGTTCGATGGTCAGCAGAATACCGATCGGGACGGTGATGAAGTACGCCTCGTTTTCGGCGGCTGCGTTTTTGTTTTTGACCGGGGTGTTGATCAGTACGAAACGTACATCGCCATCGCGCTCGTAACGGGAGCGTTCGTCAAGGTCAAGGGAGTCGGTCAGGAAGGCAGGATCGAAATCAAAGCGACGAGCGAATTCATCGAGCTCATCAGGCGCGAAGGGAGGGGCCAGGTGCACCCAGCAGCCAGGATCTGGCTCGGTCAGTTCGACCAGGCGGCGTTTTTCTCGTGTGTAGTATCGGGTCACTGTCCATTGAGTAGTTTTTGAAAGCTATTGAAGCCGCCAAAAGTTCGCTGCAAACTTACGTCTACCTTTTGAAGCCGCAGTGTAAAACGGTTTTAGAATCAAAAAATTTCTTGTTTAAAATCATAATTTGGAATTTGCAGCGCATTTGGCGGGTATTCGAAACAAGCAATTTAAAAGGTAGATTGATTTTGGAGGTTTTGTTAAAGCCTGTTTCGGGGATCATTTTTTCACTAAAAAAGGCATTGTTTTTTTTAAAACCGTTATCATTGCGCTGTTTTTTCTGTTAAAAAGTAGCAAAAATTGCTACCAAACAGATTAAAACCTGTTTCTTTGGCTTGAGTGCCTGAACAGGAGGTGACACGATGACTGAAAAGTGCTGCCATGATTCGAATCGGTTTTTTACTGTTCAAAATTCTGGAGGATTTATTGCTCCTGCTAAAAATTTTGTCTCAGATTCATTTTAAGCAATCTTGCCTTGTTCTTAAAGGTATATTTTAAACAGGTTTTGACGAAGCGTTGTCGGTTCAATTTTCAAAGATTACGCAGCTTAGTATGCAGCGTTTTTCCTATTTTTTGAATCTTACATACTATATTTTTTCTTTACCTGTTTTGGTGAATTATTTTTTAATCATAATCAATCATCAAGTAGTCATAATTTATTAGTCCATGAATCTCTTTACCTCCCGCGCCCTGTTTTGCTGTTGTTGGCTCGCTACAGCAATCCTTCCCCTAGCAGCCCAGCAATCATCTCCGGTGTTTGATGCGCAACTCAAACGACATCTATTGACGGCAGAATCTGCTCAGCAGCAGCTTGTTTTTCAAAATCTTGTACCGGGCCAGACCTATGGTTTGATGGTGCCGGGTGGAGAACTTTGCATTCTTCAATGTATGCCTGATATCTTGGTCATTACCCCCAATACACAGGTAATCAGTTATAATGCTGTTACGCACTTGTTGAAGTTTGTGGCTTCTGCATCCAGTATGGAATTTCGGTTTGACTATCCCTGTACCTGGGATGCAGCAAACCCGCCAGTGCACTACATAAGTATGATGCGTATTGGTGAAAAGAAAAAAAAGCTGCCCGGAATACCGGATGCGGTGTTAGACGTCGCTGGTGGGAATGCAGAGGATCTCATTAAACAGGTGTTCATTGGTGGCAACTGTTTCGACGTAACGGGCGTGACCTATGATGGTCAGGGTGGTCAAATTGGTTCTTTTAGCAATGGCATTACCAATGTGGGGTTTGCTTCAGGGGTTATCATGGCTACCGGGGATATCGGCGTTGCCCCCGGTCCAAACGACCTAGATGGTGCAAGCGGAGGCTACGGTAACGGAACACCGGATTCTGACCTACAGGGACTGACAAGTGGTGCATTGTTTGATATGGCAAACATTGAATTTGATTTTACCCCTACGCAAAGCCCACTGACTTTTGAGTTTGTATTTGCCTCGGAAGAATACTGTGAATATGTGAATACGCAGTTCAATGACGTATTTGGTTTTTTCATTTCTGGCCCAGGTATCGCGGGTACCCAAAACCTGGCAGTGGTGCCTATGACCAATATCCCCATTACAATTAACACCATCAACCACATTGCAAATTCAGGCTTCTATGTCCACAATACGCCTGCCTCAGGTAATAACTGTGGCGTGATCCCTCCTGCAGGTGGTGCGGCCGTACAAGAATTGCAGTACGACGGATTTACGCGCAAAATGGTGGCAGTGGCTTCCGTGATTCCATGTTCAACCTACCATATCAAACTCAAAATTGCTGACGTGGGCGATGGTGTCTGGGACTCAGCAGTGTTTCTAAAAGGCGGCTCATTCGATGGTGGCGGCAATGCTGCAATTGACTGGTTGGTAAATGGAGTGCCCGATGTTGATGAGGTAACGGAGGGCTGCGGATTGGTAGAATTGCTGATCGACCGTGTAGGCTCTAATCCGGCACTTCCACTGCCTGTTTCATTTACAATTACAGGAACGGCTACTTCGGGTGCGGATTATGGCCCCATTTCTACAACGTATGTGATTCCGGCTGGGGCAGACCAAGTAATCGTTCCAGTCAATATTGTCAATGACCTGCTGCCTGAAGGCGCTGAAACGGTCATTTTGACCTTGAATAACCCCTGTTCTTGCCTCCACCCACAGGAAATTCTAACGATCCTGGACTATAACGCTATGAATCCGATCGCTGATACAGTGGTTATTTGTGGCGTGGGTGTGGCTACGGTGGGTGTAACCGTGGAAGGCGGCGTTGAGCCCTATACTTATCAGTGGAATACCGGAGGCACGGCCCCGACCATTAGTCCATTCGTAAGTACGCCAACGACTTATACCGTCACGGTTACAGATGCCTGTGGTAAAACAAGTACTGCAAAAGCCCGGGTCAACATCAATCCGCCCCCGATTGCACAGCTTCTGGGGCCTGGCCCACAAATCTGCCCGGGTCAATCTGCCATTTTGATGATCAACTTTACCGGAACAGGGCCATTTGACATTACTTATACGCTGAACGGTAATCCTGAACAGCCTATCACGGGTATCGTTGATGATCCCTATGGGCTTGTTGTCACTGACATAGGTTCTTATCAACTCACTGGCGTCGTAGATGGCTTCGGGTGTCCGGGCCTCGGCAACGGCGCTGTACTGGTATCACCCTCTAACCTTGACCTGACCGGCGTTGCGTCTAATGTGCCATGTGCGGGCGCTCCTACCGGGTCGATCAACACCACTGTGGCAGGTGGCCAGGGCCCATATAATTACGTTTGGCAGAGCGCATTACCCATTGGAAATATTGCGGATCCGATGGGTCTTGTACCAGGCCCTTATGCGGTAACGGTAACAGACGGATTTGGCTGTACGGACAATGAAGCCTTTTTTATTACCTCGCCTCCGGTGCTTGCACCGACTATCCTGAATGTCCAGGGTGCAAACTGTTTCAATCCAAACGGGGGCAATATCAACCTGAATGTGACTGGCGGAACACCCAACTATACATATCTCTGGAGCAATGCTGCTACAGTTCAGGATCCACAAAACTTAGCGGCAGGCACCTACACTGTAACCATTACGGATGGCAATGCTTGTACAAAAACGGCAACAGCCGTAGTACCGGGTGATTTTGTTGCGCCAACTGCGGTGACATCCCCACCCAATTCTATTACATGTTTTTTCCCGGCTGTAACACTCGACGGAACGGGCTCCAGCAGTGGAGCTGATTTTTCATACAATTGGGTAGCTAACCCCGGCAACATTGTAAGTGGGAATAACACCCTCAATCCAACGGTTAATCAGGCAGGTACTTACATCCTCACGGTGCAAAACATTGCCAATGGCTGTACTTCCTCCGCCAGTTCGGTGGTAAGTGCCAATGATGATATACCTACCGCTGTTGCAGGGCCCAATGCCACCCTTACCTGCGCTGTTACCAATGTGACGCTTGATGGCTCTGCTTCAAGTTTAGGCGGCAACTTTAGCTACTTATGGACGGCTTCTCCAGGTGGAGTTATTCTGGGTGGAGAAACCACACTCAATCCAATTGTATCGGCCATAGGCACTTACACGCTCGTGGTCACAAATACACAAAATGGTTGTACGTCTACGGACGTAGCCACCGTCAACAACGATCTTACTCCCCCTAATGCAGTCGTGGCAGCTCCGGGGCTAATCACATGTACGGTAAGCGAAGTTACTCTAAACGGCGCAGCGTCTTCTCCGGCGGGAATTAGTTTTCATTGGACGACCACCAACGGATTTATAGTTTCAGGAGAAAATACGCCTACTGCAGTGGTGAGCGAAGCCGGGGATTATACCCTGATCGTTACCAATCCTGGGAATGGTTGTACAAGCGGTCAGACGGTGACCGTCATTCAGAATTTCTCAGCACCCATTGCAGTCGCCTCTGCCAGTAACCAGATTACTTGTCTCAGTTTGCAAGCTACCGTAAGCGCATTGGGTTCGCAAATGGTTGCCACGGATACCTATGTTTGGTCAACAACAGGGGGCAATTTTGTATCAGGCACGAATACCCTGACTCCTTTGGTAGATGCAGCCGGCATCTATACCATTGTCATTACCAACCCCACGAGTATGTGTACGTCGCAAGCATCCATTTTGGTTGCTGCCGACAATATTATTCCTGTCGCCAATGCGGGACTACCTTCAACGCTTACTTGCGCAATCAACTCCGTGTTGATTGGCGACCCACTCGCTCCAATTGCCCCAGACCTGAGCTATAGCTGGACAGCTGCGCCAGGAAATATTGCTTCGGGGGGAAACACGCCAATGCCGACGGTCAATCAGCCGGGGATCTATAATCTTATAGTCTCCAATAGTTCTAACGGATGTACCAATTCGGCTTCGGTGACCATTCCCCAAAATATTTTACCGCCGACTGTAATCGTAGCGCCTGGCGGGGAGATCAATTGTACGATACCAACCATTCAATTGAATGCTGCTGGCACCAGCACCGGGCCAACATTCTCTTATCAGTGGACCTCCGCTTCCGGGAACGGTATTGGAGCAGGCGATAATACCCTGACACCAACGATCATTGCCGCCGGGACCTACACGCTGGTAGTGACCAATACGGCAAACGGGTGTACAAATCTGGCAGCTACTTCGGTGACCACTAATGCAAACGTTCCCACGGCACTTGCTGTTCCGCAGGGAATTCTTACTTGTGGGGTACAAACAATTTCAGTCAGTGCAAGCGGTTCCACCAGCGGATCGACCATCACTTATCAATGGGGAAGCGTTAACGGCACTATCGTGAGTGGCAATGGAACATCCCAGATTATTGCCGGAGATCCGGGCCAATACACGCTCATTGTGACCAACACAGCCAACAACTGTATTGCCACCACAACCATTGATGTGTTGGAAAATATCGTTCCACCTATTGCTGATGCAGGGGCTGGCAGTATTCTAAACTGTACGGTTTCTGCAATGACCTTGCATGGTGAGAGCAGTAGTGTAGGGGCGCAATTTGGCTACTTATGGACCGCGCTTATGGGTGGAAATTTTGTTTCATCCACCAATATTCTGAATCCTCAGGTAAATGAGGCTGGTGTGTACCAACTGATGGTCACGGATGTAACAAATGGCTGTACCTCTGTGGACCAGGTGGAGATCCTGGCAGATGACAATGATCCGTTTGTGGCACTTTCTCAGCCAGTAGGCTTGAACTGCCTTATTACCCAGGAAATCATTAATTCGACAGGATCCTCTACAGGTGCGAATTTTAGTTACCAATGGACCGGGCCAGGCTTGCTGTCAAGCCCTACCGGGGCGAATGCTACAATCAATCTTCCCGGCAACTACAGCCTGGTCATTACAAATAAAGACAATGGCTGCACCACAGAAAAAACGGTACCTGTAACGCAGGATATTCAAGCTCCACCAGCTGATGCTGGTCCTGATGTGTTGCTCAATTGCTATACGCCACAAATGCAAATTGGTGGAACCAACAACCCTTCAGGGCCAAACTTTACCTTTAATTGGGTCAGCCCGGGGGGGATTATTGCAGGCGGAAATACCCTGACGCCAACGGTGGCAGGTGGTGGCACCTACGAGATTATTGTAACGAATACGCTCAATGGCTGTACCTCTTCTGATCCGATGATCGTGACCACTGATTTTGAAGCGCCACAAGCCAATGGAGGACCAACCTTCCAGCTAACCTGCACACAGACTACCTACTCCTTGCAGGCCATTGCTCCGGTGGGTCCAAACTTTACCTACCAATGGACGACGATAGGGGGGAGTTTTATTTCTCCCTCTAATATTTTAAACCCAACGGTAAATGGCGCCGGAGAATATTTTCTGTTGGTGACGAATACAACCAACGGCTGTACCTCATCGCCAACCGTTCAGATTACGAAGGCGGCTGATGTGCCAAATGCGGCAGCCAATACTGCGCCAAACCTTACTTGCGCACTTACTCAACTACCACTCAATGGCTCAGGCAGTAACTTTGGTATAGGCTATAATGTGGTATGGACTGCTACCAATGGTGGTAATATCGTCAGTGGCGCCAATACGCTTAACCCGATTATCGATGCACCAGGCACCTATACGATCACGGTTCAAAATTTGGTTAATTTCTGCCAGGCCAACAGTAGCGTAACGGTACTGGAAGACATCGTTCCACCGCCCATTGATGCGGGCCCTCAGCAAACGCTAACCTGCGCAGTGCTGACGCTTAATCTTCAAGGCAGTAATTCGGCGCCGGGTACCTTTACATACAACTGGATCACGCCCAACGGGCATATCGTAAGTGGCGCCAATACCTTGACCCCGCTGATTAATGCGACAGGTTATTACGAACTGGAAGCTACAAGCCTTCAAAACGGATGCTCCAATACGGTAAGCGTGGATATTATTGCCAACAAGGTCGATCCTGTTTCGGCAATTGCCCAACCGGATATCCTGACCTGTGTCGTGCATCAGATCACCCTTGATGCAGGAGCAAGTAGCACCGGTAATATGGATTATACGTGGTCGACGGCAGGTGGAAATATCCTGGATCAATCCAATCCATTGGCAATCGTGGTGGATCTTAAGGGCCCTTATACCCTGCTGATCAAAGACAATGTGAACGGCTGTACTAGTTCAGTAACGGTGAATGTGCTACAAGATATCCAGAATCCAATCGCTGCTGCGGGAACGGATGGCTTGCTTACTTGTGCCATTACATCTTTGAATTTGAACGGCAGCGGTTCAAGTACCAATGGCAATTTCTTCTACCAATGGACTACGCCAAATGGCAATATCCTGGTTGGCGGAAATACTTTAGCACCCGTCATTACGAAAGGGGGGTCTTACGACCTTGTGGTAGTGAACAGCGATAATGGCTGTAAGTCTACGGATCAGGTGATTGTAAATACAGACACCCAAGATCCTATAGTTGCCATTGCTACCCCTGGTGTGATCGGTTGTACGACTCCTACCGTACTACTCAACGGCGCAGGCTCGTCTGCTGGTCCTAATTTCCTGTCTGCATGGACCACTGTCTCAGGCAATATTGTGAATGGGGCCAACACAAATTCCGCTACGGTCAGCAGTGCTGGTTTGTATACCCTGAACGTATTAAATAACAACAATGGTTGCTCGGCCTCCCAGACAGTTCAGGTAAGCGATAACACGGTTTTACCACTCGCAGAAGCTGGCCCGCCGTTTACGCTCACTTGCAATGTTGATCAGGCTACTTTACAGGGTTCTGCTTCCAATGGTTCAATTTATACCTATGTCTGGTCTACGCAAGGAGGTAATATTCTTTCCGGGGCTAATTCGCTTCATCCAGTGGTAAATCAACTGGGTACTTATTCATTGCTCGTGACTAATACAGCCACAGGTTGTAAGCAAACCGACAATGTTCAGGTTTTAGTAGAGACCAATGTGCCGACCGACTTTGATTATGCCCTGGTGAAACCCACTTGTAAGGACAACGACGGTCTTATTACTTTTGGGCCGGTACAAGGCGGTTTCGCACCATACCGATATTCGATCAACGGAGGTCAGAACTATACATCAATCCTTGATTTTTCGGCGATCGCACCAGGCACCTATGATTTGTTCATTCAGGATGCAAATGGTTGTGTGTTCCATCAGCCACTGGTTGTGCCTAAGGCGCCAGACCCGTTTATCACCACCGATCCGGAGTTTCAGATCCAACTTGGAGACGACCAGGAGTTGAATGCTATACTGGGGCCTGGTTATCCCTTGGCTTTGGTGCAAAGTATCGTCTGGACACCGCTCGAGGGACTAACGTTTGATGGTACAAGTATCCAAAACCTGTTGAATCCGACGGCTATGCCGCTCAAAACAACAGAATATACCGTGACGATTATAAGCACGGATGGATGTCAAGCAACGGATCGTGTTTTGATCCGGGTCGACACCCGTCCGCATATCTACATCCCCAATGCATTCTCTCCCTGGAATGAAGATGGCGAAAATGATATCTTCATGATCTTTGCCGATGGTCCCCAGATTGATAAGGTGGACATCTTCCAGATCTTCGACCGCTGGGGTGAAATGATATTCACGGACGAAGGCTTCCAGCCCAACGATCCGGCACACGGCTGGGACGGAAGGCACCGGGGACAATTGATGACGCCAGCAGTGTTTGTCTATTATGCCGAGATCCGGTTGATCGACGGGCGGGTGCTGCTCTTTAAAGGTGATGTGACTTTGGTGAGATAAGTGTGGCTGTTGATGCAGCAGAAATAAACATGAGTCATCCCGAATTTTGGGAGTCCTTGGCCTCGGAGAGGCTTAATATTGGTAGAAAATGGATTTTTGATTTTTGATGGACCTCGTAGAGGTCTAACATTGGTAAATTTAATCCACGAAAATGTTTATGTTAGACCTCTACGAGGTCCTTGTGCGCTATCATAACATAATATCTACCAATGTTTAACCTCTACGAGGTCCTTTTCAAAATTCGGGATGACTCATGTTTTCAGTACCGCCTTTGTTCACTATTTACTAAAATATTTTTTTCTGACTATCTGCCTTATTCCCGTGCGACACAGAGCGTAGCAACCGCCAGCCGCTTCCCCTCATCCGTCAACACGGCCCAGTAAATGCCAGGGGCAATTCCTTCCAACGAAATAGTGCTTTCCGCTGACTTCAAAGGTGCTGCGTAAACCGTCTGCCCCAACACATTGATGAGAGAAAATCGGGCGGACGGCCTTGCCCCCGGATATTGAACGCTCACTGCTTCAAAGGCCGGATTTGGGTAAAGCAACATAGCCTGTCCTTCAGATTCCGGCTCCCCGGTCGATATCGTTTTAATTTCAATATCCCGGCACATTGTATCACAGCCATTGGCATTGCACACGGTCATACACACATGGTAAGTGCCGGGCAATGCGTACAGGTGCACCGGGCTGGTGTCCGCGCTCATTTGCCCGTCGCCAAAGTCCCAGTGCCAGGTGTCAGGATTGTAGGTAGAGTTGTCTGTAAAAACAATATTGAGCGCACTGGTATCAGCTTTGTCCCAGCGCCACCAGGCCAGCGGGTGGTTGAGCAAGCCCAAAGAGTCGCATCCACTACCTTCCAACGGCCCGAGTCGGTAGTTGGGGAAGTGCGGCATGGTGGCAAAATTCTCATTGGGGAAATAGACGCCGCCCAATACCACCTCGCAGGCCTTGCCTTTTCGGTTGGGGTACCTGATATAATGCCCGTAATGTGTCCAGGAAAAAGGCATGATGTAGATTTTCCCATCCATCATCAGGTTCATGTTGGCAAATTTAGGATAAGGCCCTTGCCAAAGCACCACGGTATCGGCAGAAGCGGCAATATCGGGCGCATTCAGGTCATATTGAACGATCCAAGAGGAAGAGGAAACATACAAAAACCGGGAATTGGGCGACACGGCTGCTCCGGCTCCAAAAGACCAGTGCTGCGGGAATTCGATCAAAATCGGATTGGAAAGCAGGCCGTTACAACGGTCGAAATCAAAGATTCGAATACCGTTCCAGGCATCAAAGTCAACGTACTTGCTGCCGTCGGGCGTGAAGACATTCTGGCCGCCGCCATCATGATATTGAAACCAGGGCGGCTGGTAGCCAATGTGCTGGGTATCTATTTGGGTAAAGCCATCCTGGCCAAGCAGGGCTCGGTAATAGGTGTTCAAAGTGTCGTCTTGGGCCATAACCCACCAGTCGCGACCATTGGCATGGCGGCAGGCTGATAATTCCATAAAAACAACTCCATTCCAAAGTATTTGATTTTTTTTGTTATCTTTCCTTTGCCATTATTTAGGCGCATATCGGCAATAGAATATAATGTTTTAGGTACTTTAACCCCAAAAATGGGTGCATATTCTATCTTTGAATGGATGAGATAGAAAACAGAATCGTTATTGCCTTCTGGGAGGCCAATCATTCCATCTTGCAAAGAATACCCTTCTGCATACCACTGTTGTGCAACTTCTCCCCAATTTAAACTGTCTCCATTTTCCAACTGTTTATGGTCGTTATTAAGGACTTGTATTCCGTTGCTGTAAAGTAGTAGGTTTCCCTTTTTATCAGATAAAGTAGTTGTACTTAGGTATAACCCCATATTACCATCAATTTGAGTCAATGTATAGGGATATTTTGTAAAATCAATCCAATTGCTAGGTGTCAAGGGAATACCGTCATAACCAGCTCCACTAATCCAATTGGCATCATAGTATTGACATGTAGCAAGTAATGGATTTAAATATACTAAGAAGAAAAAAAGGTACTTTTTCATACGCAAAAAAGCCGGGCTTTGCTAAATGGCAAAGCCCGGCGCAAGTTAGAATGCCGATAAATGTTAGGATGAAGGGGAGCAATAATCTTGAGTTTATATTTTTGTAATGGTTGGCGACATCTTGATATCCCACATGAAAATGTGATTAAAATAGATAGTATACAGCAAGTAATTGTTTCAAAGTATAGGAGAATTATTACGAAATTATAGCCTATTGGGTTAATTAATGATCACTTTACATTGGAGGTATGAAATAAATGGCAAAACAGCAGCTTACCTTCGCCCCATGTTTTCTACCACGAAAAAAATCGGCATACTAGGCGGCGGCCAGCTTGGCAAAATGCTCTCACTCGCTGCAGCCAACTGGGATTTTAAGATCTTCTGCCTTGATCCCACGCCCGAGGCTCCAGCCAGTACCGTTTGCAGCGGATTCACGGTAGGCGATTTCAACAACTACGACGAAGTGCTGGCTTTTGGCCTGGACAAGGACCTGCTTACCATCGAGATCGAGCACGTAAACACCGATGCCCTCCGCGAACTCGAACGCCTCGGCAAAACCGTCCATCCGAGTCCCCGGGCCCTGGATATCATCAAGGACAAAGGTTTGCAGAAGGAATTTTACCGCCAACACGATATTCCTACCGCCCATTTCGAACTTTTTGAGGACGAAAAAGCCTTGAAAAAAGCCATTGAATCCGGAGCCTGGAAACTCCCACTGGTGCAAAAAACACGCACTGCAGGCTATGATGGCAAGGGCGTGGCTATCCTTCGAACCCTGGCAGACCTGGAAACCAAACTCCTGCCTGGTCCATGTCTGGCAGAAGACCTTGCGCCCATTGAAGTAGAAATTGCTATTGTGGCAGCACAAAACCCGCAGGGCGAAGTGGCCGTTTTTCCGGCAGTCGAAATGGATTTTCATCCGGAAGCCAATCTGGTAGAGTTTTTACTTTGTCCGGCGCGTATTTCACCACTTGTGGCTGCGGAGGCAGAAGCATTGGCTGAAAAAGTTATTCGCGCGTTTGATGTTTGCGGCTTACTGGCGGTGGAAATGTTCTGGACCAAAGACGGACAACTTTTGGTGAATGAAGTCGCCCCACGACCCCACAATTCAGGACACCAAACCATTGACAGCGCACACACGAGCCAGTTTGAGCAACATTTACGCGGAATTTGCGATTTGCCACTTGGATCTACGGCCTCCAAAACGCCGGTAGCTATCATGTTAAATTTACTTGGTGAACCCGGTCACAAAGGTCCTGTGCGATATGAAGGGGTGGAAGAATGCCTGGCGCTTGAAGGCGTAAACATCCACCTTTACGGAAAGGCGCTCACTTCGCCCTTCCGGAAAATGGGACATGTGACAATTACGGCGGATACAGTAGCAGAAGCCATGAAAAAAGCGAACTTTGTGAAGGAAAAATTAAAGGTATGTGCAGGTTAAACAACCAACGCAAGCAGGTGAATTGACGTCTAGCTGAGTATTATTCATCCAACCCAATTTTGTTATGAAAAAGAATTTAGCAGTACAGACCATTCTACTATTGGCGCTTGCATTTTTTTCCTGCCATAAAGAATGTGATAAGGCTAACACCGATCCCAATATCAAGGGCTGTGGTGATTTCAAAGTTGCAAAAATTATCGCTGAGGATAAGATCTTGTCTGTTTGGATTGATCGGAAAAAAATTGCCTATTCAACACAGTTTCAAACCTTTGAAAATGTTGCCAATGAAGGTTTTGCCACCGTTAAAATTGAGCAAAACTGCAATATTGATGCAATATGGTCTGGCATATGCAACGATGTTTTTCAGGACCCCGGCTGCCCAAGCGTACATTGGTCTTTGCAGAAAGGCAAACTTTCTTTCAAAGTAAGCAAGGTGCCGACAGCATCTGCGTGCAACGATTTCTATCTGGCCACCGTAATGCTGGAGAATGCCGAATTCAAAAAAGACAGCAGCAGCGAAACGCAATTGATCAACAAGGTCGAATTTAATAATGTACAAGTTGGCTGGTGTGCAGGGTAACGCTTTACTCACTCACTCACTCATTCACTCACTCACTCAATGGTCGCAATAATCATGGGCTCCGACTCCGATCTGCCCGTCATGCAAAAGGCTGCAGATATCCTCACCGAACTTCAGGTCCCGTTCGAGATGACCATTGTATCCGCGCATCGCACCCCGACACGGATGTTCGAATTTGCGAGCGGGGCACACGAACGAGGCATTCGGGTAGTGATCGCGGGTGCGGGTGGGGCAGCGCATTTGCCGGGTATGGTAGCGGCAATTTCGCCTTTGCCCGTGATTGGCGTGCCTGTTAAATCATCCAACTCTATTGATGGCTGGGATAGCATCCTGTCGATCCTTCAAATGCCTGAAGGGGTGCCGGTAGCGACCGTTGCGCTGAATGCTGCACGAAATGCTGGAATATTGGCTGCACAAATGCTGGCTACCAGCGACCCGGCATTATTGCAACGTATTATTCAATTCAAAAAATCCCTGGAAGCCAAAGTCCTGGAAAAAGCGAAAGCGATGGAGGGGTGATTGGCATAAGATTTACGAATTCAGATTACATGATTTACGATTTTCGAATACAATCATTAATCCACCAATCACTAAAGCCCCATGTCACAAAAGCACCGCCGCCGCAAAAGTTTGAAGAAGGGTCTGCCTCCAGGCTCACTCATATACACGGGTCATCAGGAGGAATCACCGGCTAAGGTGATTAGTCTGGCTTACAGCGACACCGTTTTTCAAGAAAAATCAGGCTACAGCAACCCACTGCCGGGTCTGCAGAAAAACCTTGTTTTGTGGACTGATGTGTGCGGACTCACCGATACGAACCTCATCGAGCAGATTGGCAATGACCACCAGATCCACCCGCTCGCCCTCGAAGACGTGCTTGATACCCAGCAACGTTCTAAACTGGAGGAGTTTGACAATGGATTGTTCTTTATTGTACATCATTTAAAAGTCGATTGTAAAGCGCTCGAGCTCCACAGCGAGCAGATCGCACTTTTTGCGGGACATAACTTCCTGGTATCGTTTCAGGAAGATCCCGACGATACCCTCGCACCCGTGCGTAAACGCTGTGAAGATGGCATTGGAAGGCTCCGTAAAAAAGGCTCGGATTTTTTGGCATATGCACTGCTCGACCTGGTGGTCGATAGTTATTACGCGGTGCTTGACGACCTCGAATCACAGGCTCTCGAAGTAGAAAGTAGCCTTCATAGCGACGGAGCACAACAAACAACCAAGGCCCGCATGTTTGCCCTGAAAAGGGTGTTCAATGAATTCAGACATCGCCTGATTCCACTCCGGGAGGCCGTTACCCGCCTGTACCGGACGGAGAGTGAACTGGTCGAGGATAGTACACGGCTCTATTTGCGGGATTTGGTTGATCACGTGGCGCAGATCCTGGATGGTATTGACAATCAACGGGATATGCTCGCCAATCTGGAAGCGCTATTTCAGGCAGAGGCAGCCAACCGGCTCAACAATGTGATGCGTCTGTTGACCGTAATAAGCACCATTTTTATCCCCCTGTCATTTATAGCAGGGATATACGGGATGAACTTCGATAATATGCCTGAACTGCATTGGCATTATGGCTACTTCCTTATTTTGGGGGGGATGTTTATCTCCATGGCGGGTATGCTGATATATTTTAGGAAGAAGCGCTGGATTTGAAATACAGCAAAAACTTTAGCAATAACTAATAGTCTGCAATTCGTACATATTAAACATGAGTCATCCCGAATTTTGAAATTGACCTCGTAGAGGTTAAATATTGGTAGATATTATGTTATGATAGAGCAAAAAGACCTCGGAGAGGTCCAAAATAAACATTTTTGTGGATTAAATTTACCAATGTTAGACCTCTACGAGGTCCATCAAAAATCAAAAATCCATTTTCTACCAATATTAAGCCTCTCCGAGGCCACGGACGCTCAAAATTCGGTATGACTCATGTTTATTTGAGCTCGCATGTGAAACAAATCTACTTTTTTCAAATCCTACCCATGTCTAGAATTTTACTTTTTCTACTCCCCTTTTTAAGCTCCCCCCTTTTCGCCCAGGAGCCATCCAAAGAATCACTGAAGCCCTGCGGCACCCTCGGCGTATCGGATTGGCTACGCGATTACCGTTTTCGGTCCCCTGTTTTTGACCGTTCAGAAGACACCCTTTGGGTGGCCTTACAGCCTCACTTGCTGGGAAAAGACAGCGGAACGGGCAGGATTACCTATGAGAAATTCCTGAATTCTTTCTGTCAGTTAAACGAAGATTTTGCTGCTTCCAACATCCAGTTTTATTTCAAGAACGAATGGGATTTGCTGAATGAAACAGATTGGTATGCCCATAGTACGATTCCAAAAGGCATTGAAATGATGCTGACCAATAATGTGCCAGATGCGTTGAACACCTACTTTGTGGCGGATCCGGCTGGAAATTGCGGATACAACCTTCCTTACGGCGGGGTCGCCATCGGGCACAACTGCGCCGGCGCTGGTTCCCATACCTGGTCGCATGAGGTGGGCCATGCACTTTCGTTGCCGCACCCCTTTATCGGTTGGGAAGGCAAGACCTACAGTTTCAATGTTCCAACGCCAGCAACACTGACTTACGACTATACTTACTTCCACGACACACTTGAAACCCAGGTGCCGGCTCCGCTCGATACAGCTCTGGTGGAATTAATCAATGGCAGCAATTGTGCCCAGGCTGCCGACCTCATTTGTGATTCCAAACCTGATTTCCTGAGTTACCGATGGGACTGTGATGTGCAAAACCTGAGTACTACCAAACAAAAGGATCCGCTCGGAGCGGAGTTCTTTTCTGATGGTACCTTGTTTATGTCTTATGCCTTGGATCATTGCCAGAGCCGGTTTTCGCCGGAAGAGATCGGAATCATGCGTGCCACCCTGCTGACGGAGAAAGCAAACTGGGTCGCACCGGCTATGCTGGAGCAGGCGATAAACGAACAACCCGTGGCCATTGAACCCATACAAGATCAGATCGTGCCAGATTCAGGTGCTTTGTTTACCTGGAAATCTGTGCCGAATGCCAAACGCTATCTGGTTCAAGCTTCCAGATTCGCCAATTTTTCGTTCAAACAGATAGATGTGATCACGACAGATACTTTTCTTACAGCAGGACTACTTACCCCCAGCCTGAAATATTACTGGCGGATCCGCCCTTTCAACGACTGGCATACCTGCGCCCCGTTTGGAGAATTGTCTACCTTTCATACCGCCTCGCTCAGCGAGTCTTCCGAACCCGATGCGGATGGATTCCGGTATTATCCGTATTTACTTTCTGTGGGCATGCCACTCATGCTGGAGCTCCCGGATGCCTGGCTTGATCATGTGGTGCAGTGCAGTGTATTTGACGCTGCAGGTCGTTTAATGTGGCAGTCTAATGTAGGGCTGCTATCGTCCAAAAGTAGTCTGGAAATACCTTCTATACATTGGCCATCGGGTATTTATCGCCTCTTGCTTTCGAGCGTACCCGGGGTAAAATGGGGGACGCTGTTGGTAAAAAGGTGAGGGTATGCGTTTTTAGAGAATTGATATTTTCGTTGACTAAAGGAGAAAATCGCTACGAACATCCAAAAGTCAGCGACAATACCCTGAAAGAATAGGGTGCGTGGTCAGGAATTGCTACAGCAATTTGACCAACCTCATCCCCAATTTCCCAATTCACATCACCATTTCCAAAATTTCAGGCGTATGTATTTCCTTAAAATTGGGTAGATGTAATTGATAAAACAGCAATAGTTTGTTCAATAAAACCTTACGTTGGCTTCTGGTGAGTTGAATTTCATGCACAGCTTCCAGCGGGGATTCCAGTAGGGCGAGCATTTGCCTGGATTGATCGGGCTCCAACAAAAAGGTATGTAGGGGAGGCATTGAAGTAAAAACACCATCTTTCAGATCAAAAAACAGTTCACCATCCTCTTCCGGGTCTTGTGGTTGAAATCCGAGAAATCCGGATAATCCCAGCAAAAAGTGCAAATGCAAATTAGCGATTGGGTAAGGTGTAACATCCAGCCAACGAAGGTGTCCGAGCAAAAAATCGAATAATTCGCTGTGCTCTTCTTCCTCCTCAAGAATACTTTTCCGGCACACTTCAGCCATGAACAGCGCCACGGCACCTCTCGTGATTTCGAAAGGGATTGTCGTCCATATCTCGGCTGCGCGTAATTCTTTTAAACGGTTTGCTCCGGCGCTTTCCCGATGGTAGGCCACCAGATCCACCACAGTCATTGCCTGAAAAAGATTGAAAGGCATACGCGCCTTAGCGGTACGTACGCCTCCCCCGACAAAAGAGCAAAGCCCTTTTTCTTCCGTGAAAATGTCGGCGATCACACTTGTTTCGCCGTATTTCACCACTCGAAACACGATGCCACGGGTTTTGATCAGCATTATAGCGGCTTCGCTGCTGTCGTATCCGCTTTTACAAAATAGATGATCCGCATGAGCCATTTGGCCGTATCAGGCTCCTCTTTGGGTCCTGTTATATATTCTTCGATCACCGGTGGAACGTACTGCAATTTTTTTGCGGTCATATAATCAGTCATCGCGCCGCGTGCCTCTCCTGTTTTGGCATAGTCGCCTACATATTCAATGACCAGGGCCCTTCCACCCAAGGCAGCAATTTCAATCTCTTTGGCAGGCTTAAGCTCCTTTTCAAGTGGTATAGTTGCGGCCATATCTGTTTTTAAAGCCAGGGTATCGTAGGTCCAATAGACACCGCTGGGGTGCCCGATCATTTTTTCACTTGTTTGCCGGGCCTCTTCCATTACTTTAGAGAAGTTTTCACTGAGGAATTGAGCGATACTATCGAAGTCGACGACTTTCCGCACCCCGGTGTAGTAGATCACGGGCAGTTCGGTTTCTTTGACTTTGTATCCTCGGTATTTTTTTGGTGCAAGTGTTTCACAGTACTTTCTGAGATTACCCAGACCGTTTTCAAAATCTTTGCCGATAAAGCTGTTGTTCATATCGGTCAACATCGAAAGCGCATTCCATGGGAAAGGCACCCGTATATCCATTGACCAGATTACTTTGGTGGTGTCGCCTATTGTGGAGAACGCAAAATAGGCAGGAGACGTGCTAAAATCATTCATGACCACGTTCAGGTCTATCCGCTCGGGCGTTACGGATTTGATCGTCTGAGAACCTGTGCCGATTGCCTTATTGCCGCTCCATTCATACACGGTGCCTGCTTCTCCGTCAGGGCCTTCAATACTGGTTTTTACGTTGGGATCCAGGTAGAGCCAGGGTGACCAATTGGGTGCATTTTTGAAAAAGCGTACCTGATCGTATACGATTTCCCGGGGAGCCTCAATTTCTATGCTGCGTTCTATATGGTAGTCGTGTCGGGCAAAAAGCGCAGCCAGAATAAACAGTACAGCGGTGCCGAGTAGGATGAAAAGAATATATTTCAGAACTTTCATAGGATGGAAAAGATGATTGGTGAATGGTTTGTTGGTCATTGGGCCATTGGGGTCATTGGGTCATTGGGGTCATTGGGGTCATTGGGTCATTGGGGTCATTGGGGTCATTGGGTCATTGGGGTCATTGGGTCATTGGGTCATTGGGGTCATTGGGTCATTGGGGTCATTAGGGGTTTGCGGATGTCTTAAAACAACTCCATTTGTTCGGATGCAGGCAACAACTGAAACGTGCGCCGGTGCCAGGGCGAAATTCCGTTTTGCCGGATAGCTTCCCTGTGTAATGCGGTGGGATAGCCCTTGTTTTGTTGCCAGTGGTACGCTGGATATTCGGCGTGAAGTCTGAACATGGCCTCGTCTCGATGGGTTTTGGCAAGGATAGAAGCTGCTGCGATGGAGGCGTATTTTCCGTCTCCTTTTACTACGCAAAGATGCGGTGTATCGGGATAAGGGTGAAATTTATTGCCGTCAACCAGGATGAATTGGGGGCGGGTGCTAAGCTGATTGAGGGCACGGTGCATCGCGAGCAGCGAAGATTTAAGGATATTGATTTTGTCAATTTCTTCAGCGCTTACCTCAGCAACAGCCCAGGCAATGCTTTCCTTTTCAAGGATCGTTCGCAGGTGGTCACGCTGTTTTTCAGAAAGTTGTTTGGAATCATTTAGCAGGGGATGGCTAAAACCTTTGGGCAAAATTACCGCTGCCGCAAACACTGCGCCAGCCAGGCAGCCCCGACCTGCTTCGTCGCAGCCTGCCTCCAGGAGTTCGGCCTGATGATAGGGGAGGAGTGCCATGGCGCGAAGGTCGGGAATTTAGCACGAATAAAAAGGAGGCATCCCAATTTTGATTCAAACCTAGTAGGTGTTCAACATTGCTAGTGCCGCTTTTTCTCTCCACAACAAGTAAAATACATTTTGCATACCTTTGTGCCTCTTTTCTATAATTTTGAGAGACAATTGTTCAAAAAAACGTGGACTGCTGAATTTTTCTGCCTAAATTTTTGAGCGATTGATTTTTTGGCCTGCTTTTTGCAAGTAGTTTTCCGTTCTTTTAATCCGTCCGTTGCAATAATGGATTTCCCGGCAAGGAGCCCTTCCAAGGCTCGATATAGTTGATATCACCAATTGTTATTTACCTATGAATGTTTGCATACGCAACACATTTATAAGCCTATGGCTTGTATTTGGTACTGTTGGGCTCTCCGCTCAAGGGGCAAGTTTTTACTTCCCACACATTAATAACGCAGCACCAGGCAGCATTCAATGGATGCAACTCAAGGTATTGAACCTTGACAGTGTGGTGTCCATGCAGATGGTCGTCCGTTGGAATCCAAAAGTGCTCCAATATATCGGCACCAGTAACTTCAATTTTTCCGATCTTAACCTTTCTAATTTCAATACCACCCGGGCAGTCGACAGTGGTTATGTCCGCATACAATGGGAAGGAGGTAGTGCTGCACCTGGCTTTTCAGTTCCGGATAGTACCTCGATCTTTCGCATGAAATTCAAAGTGATTGGCCCTGACAGCAGCAGCTCCTTGGTCAACCTTACCGAGATCCTGGATTTTCCACCCACCTATTTTGAAATTGTCAAAGTTCGGGCTGATAACTCCAACGAGGATTATCTCTTGCCTGAATGTCCCGTCACAAAGGGATTTATCGCAGTAGGATTTACCCCGGTGTCCATCAGCGAAATAGCTTCCAGAGAGATACCCATTTCGCTCTCGCCTAACCCTTTTTTGGTATCCGCTCAACTAAGTTTTAATTTAGCCGAAGCATTTGATACTCAAGTGTTTATCACAGACATGATGGGTAACATTGTCTTTCAAAAAAACTTTTTTGAACTTCAGCCAGGCCAACATGGCATGGTAATTGAAAATAATATGCTAGGTGCGCCGGGGGTATATTCCCTAACGCTCCAAGCCGGTCGGAAGATCGTCACCCGTAAGCTTGTTACATTTTAGGATTTTGACATCGTAATCGTTATTCCCATCCAATTTCTCTCACCCACTCACCGCTGTTAAAGAATATGAAACCGATTCTTACACAACTTTTCGCAGGTATATTCCTGTTGCTTGCTTCGCAAGCTTTCGGCCAGGCACCGAATGTGACTACAAGTTTTGTGATCACTTCGCCTGCGGCTCCCTCGCCTTATTCAATTGGTACACATATCGTGATTGAACTCCGTGTCAACGGTTTCACAAACGTTGAGTCCATGCAGTTCCCCATCACTTACAATAAGGATGCGCTGAAGTTTGACTCGCTGACGAATTCAGCCTTTTCAAACTGGAATGCCGGCAACTATGTTTCCGTGCCGGCCTCTGGCAAAATCGGTGTATCCTGGGATGGTTATTCCGGTGGTGCTAATATGCCATTCTCATTTCCTAATGGCACTGCATTGTTCAAGTTGCACTTTACAGCCACGTCTAATGGTATTTCAACAGTTAATATTTCGGCAGCTGCAGCACCTCCAGCCCTTGATGTGGTCGGAAACGGCATGCCAGGGGTAATAAATTACCAAAGTGGTGGCACGCCAACCTTTACCCTGGGTTCAGGCTTCACGCCGCCGCCATTGGTAGGCTTCAAAATTATTGCCAATACGATCTATATCCCACAAGGCGAGCGCGGCTGTATGCCCGTGACCGTCAATGACTTCGACAGTATCGTTTCGATGCAGTGGGCTATGCACTGGGACAATACGGTGCTGAGTTTTGAGTGCACCCGTGCCTACAATCTGGACGGGTGGTCTGCTGGTGACTTTAACTCTATCTACGCTCCAGGTCGTCTGCTGGCTGGCTGGTCGGATCCTTCAGGGGTGGGAAAAACCCGCGCTGATGGAGTCCGCATTGTGGACGTTTGTTTCAAAGCGATCGGCGCGCCGGGCGCTAACACGACCGTTACCATTGATGGAGTAGGTTTTCCTCCAGGCAATGGCACTGCTGAAGCTTATAACGCTAAAAGTGTGAACGTTTGGACCCTGGCAAATAACCCCAAAGGAGAGTCAGGCATCAGCGCACCAATCAATATCATTGTGGTGCCACAATCAAATTTTGATGTAACCTATTCAGTGGACACAGTCTCCGCAGCACAAACCACTCAAGCTTGTGTGGCTGTGAAAGTTAAAAACTTCACAGCAGTTACTAGTTCGGAATTCGCTTTGTCGTATAATCCTACTGAACTTACCTATCTTAATACAAGTTTTGGCGCCAACCCACTCAATTTGCAGGCGTCGAATATCACACATGTATTAAATCCAGGGGTGATCAAATTCGTCTGGGCAAATGCCAGTGGCGCAACTGTTGCCAATGATGCCGCGATCTTCACTTCCTGCTTTACAGTCATTGCTCCGGCACCTACACAATCAAATATCAGCTTCACCACAACACCATGTCCTACCCAAGGCTGCATGGTCTGCACGACCATTACGGGTATGGGAACTGCAAAGGCCGGTGGGGGTGTATCCATGGCCCGATATAATGGCTGGATAAAGTCGGCGGTTTTAGGTCCGACTCTTGTTGTTGTTTCCCAGGTAAGCTGTTTTGGTGGAAATAATGGATCTATTAACCTGTCAAATCCACCAAGTACTACCGCCACAAACTATGCATGGGCTGGTCCCGGTATCAATGCCGGCAATCAGGGTATGGAAGACCCAACGGGACTGACTGCTGGCACCTATACGGTTACAGTAACTTATTCGGTTGGAGGGACCCAGACTAAAAGTGCTACGATCATTCAACCTACAGCCCTCGCTCAAACCAATTCGGTAAATACAGTTTCCTGCTTTGGCGGTTCCAATGGTGCCATCAACCTCACGCCTACGGGTGGAACAGCTCCTTATACCTATCTGTGGTCAAATGGCTCAACGGTACAGGATCCTGCCGGGCTTCCGGTAGCTATTTATACCCTGAATCTTACAGACGCTAATAACTGTGTACTGCCTCCCGTAAATATTACGGTGTCGGGTTTTGCAGAGATGAAATTGGCGAGTACGGCGGTGACTGATGTCACTTGTTCCGGACTTTCTACCGGAGCTATTGAGATTGCAGTTAGTCTTGGAGCAGGTGGCTACACCTATAAGTGGAGCAATAACAGTACGACTAAAAATTTGACCAATATGCCTGCCGGGAGCTATTCAGTGACCGTTACAGACCTAAATGGTTGCACAAAAGTTTTTTCTAATTTGACTATTGGATCACCAACGCCTTTGACCGCAAGTCTCGTAAGCAAAACGGACGTGAAATGCGCCGGTTCTCCAACGGGTACAGCCGACATCACGATAGCAGGCGGTACGGGTGCAAAGACGGTTTGCTGGAGCACAGGCAACGGCCCATGCGCTTCCAATATGGTGGACCCAACCAACCTTCCGTCCGGCAATTATACTACGGTCATTACCGATGCGAATGGTTGTACCACCACCATCGCTAATGTGGTCATTGCGCCGCCAACAAACGGTGTAATTGCAGTGACCGGCACCGGCACCTCAGCACTTTGCTTTGGTCAAAATACGGGTTCGATTAACCTGAATGTATCCGGTGGCTGGGGGAACTACACCTACCTATGGGATAACACGAATCCTAGTCTCCCAGATCCACCACCGATCAAAGATCCGGTTAACGTGCCACCAAGCCTTTACGTTGTTACCGTAACAGATGGGGGTCAATGTACCGCTACACAATCCGTAACGGTAAATGGCCCGCAAACAGACATTACAGAAGCTACCGTTATTCAACCTGTCAAATGCTTCAACGCCAACGACGGAAGTATTGACCTGAATCTGGCAGGTGGCAACGGAAGCCCGTACAATGTGACCTGGAGTAATACCACTCTGAATGGCGAGGCCATTGGCCCCCTGGCTCCTGGCACGTATCAACCAACCGTATCAGACAATAAGGGTTGCACTAAAGTTCTTAGCGCAGTGACCATAACCGGTCCACAAGTACTGCAGATCGACACGACCATTACAGCGGCAAGCCCGAACAATGGTACCATCATTCTGACCATCACCAGTGGAGGCACCCCGGGCTTTACCTACCTCTGGAGCAATGGTGCTACTACAAAAGATCTTTCTGGTCTGACGGTTGGCACCTATACCGTAACGATTACAGATGCGAATGCGTGTGTGCGCAGCTTCCCATTCTCTGTTCCTAACGGAAATGTGTTGATTGGTGCAACGTATACAACGCAAGGTTCCTGTAACCAGGATGGTGCAATTAACCTGTTCATCCCGGTGACGGCAGCGCTTCAAGCGCCCTTTACCATTACCTGGGGAGGTGCTGGCGCAACCATGCAGACCAACTCACTTACGCCTTCCATTACAGGCCTGCCTTCAAACGTGTACAGCGTGACGGTGACGGCTTCTAATACAAACTTTATAGTGATCGCCCCCATTGCTGTTAACCAGTTAGATCCTGCCAGCGTGAACAGCAACACGACAAACCCATTCAGCGGTTTGTTGAAAAATGGTAAGATTACCTTGACCCCGGCTTTGGGAACGGTTTGCCCACTTACCTACCAGTGGGGGCCGCTTCCGCTCAATTCCACCTCCCATGAGGTATCTGGTCTTGGGCAGGGCACGTATTATGTAACCATCACCAACTCTTGCTCTGGTTGCACTTCAGTGCAGGAATTTCCACTCGTCTACAGCCCCTTGGTAATTGCAATCAATGGTGCAGGCGGATTGGTGCAGCCAGATTGCTCTAATAGCGCTACTGGTTTGATCAATATAACGGTACAAGGTGGTAATCCACCGTACACTTATGTGTGGTCTGGCCCGAACGGTTTAACAGAAACCACTGAAGATATTGCCGACCTGAATTCGGGTGTGTATAATGTAGTCGCTACAGACCAGGATGGTAGGACCGCTACCAATGTTTTTACCCTCACGACCCAGTCTAACCTTAACATTACAAATGTCAATGAAACCTCTCTTTACGGTCCGTTCCAAGTGAGTGGTTACGGTATTTGTGATGGTATAGCAGCAGTGGTATTTACCCCAGGTTTTGGCACCAGCAATATCGTTTGGAGCAATGGTGTAACGGGCATCAATAATACGGCACTTTGCGGTGGCCCGTACTCCGTTACGGTGACTGATGCAGCTGGTTGCACTTCTGTTTGGACAGACGATCTCTCTACGCCCTCGGCACTTGCAGCAAACCAACAATCAGATGGTGTTAAATGCCATAGTGATTGCAATGGCGATGCCAAAGTAATTCCAAGCGGTGGCGTAGGCCCTTACACAGTGATGTGGCCTTCAGGCCAAAGCGAGCCTGTGTCTGCCGGTGGTTTTTCAAAAGCAGTGAACCTCTGCGGGGGAGATTATGAGGTGACCGTTACGGATAACAACGGGATTGAGGCCCTTATCACCGTTAATGTGCCACAACCACCTGAGATTGTAGTCAATTTCTCGCCAACTGCTCCAAGGAATTTCAATGCCTGCGACGGTGATATGCTTGCCCAGGTAAGCGGTGCGGTTTTGCCGATCACTTATTACTGGTACAGTGATCTACGAGGTGATACCTCTTCATTCGAACGCTATGAGAATCGTTGTTCTGGTGAAGTAGTATTCCTCTCCATTACAGATGCGAACGGTTGTGCCTTAAATGCCTCCGATACCATTCCGTATCCGGAAGATGGTTGTTTCCGCGTCAGCCCGATCATCACGCCTGGACAGCAGGATGGCAACAATGACTATGTGAAAATCACATGCATCGAGACCGCCCTGAAAAGTCATATTGAAATTTACAACCGTTGGGGGCAACTTGTCTTCTTAACGAAAGAAGGAGAAAGTTACTCTAATGATGCTCAGGGAGATCCAGAGCACAACTGGAATGGCCTCAATAATACGGGTCAAGCGCTGGCCGAAGGCGTTTACTACTATGTGCTAACTTACACCTTCATTAACGATATAGGTGAAGAAAAAGACGGTACAACCAAAGGTGCAATCAATTTACTCCGATAATATTAAGCACGAATACTTTCCTGCCTGTCAGCTTTTGGCAGGCAGGAAAGCTATGACGGGCAAACAATCAGCTCCCTCCTCTGCCACTGCTAAGGCGAGACAATCATCCACACAAACTCGATTTTCAATGAAAAAAATACTCTTTACCCTGCTTTTCGCCCTCAGTGCCATCGCTGCCTTTTCTCAAGAACAAGCCATTTATTCGCAATACCATGCTTTCCCGGTGTTCATTAACCCAGGCTACACAGGATTTGAAAACCAACACCAGTTCGTTGCTAACTACCGTAGTTCCTGGACCAATTTTCCGGAAAAGCCTTCGACCTACACCTTGATGTACAATGGCCCGGTTGGGGATAAACTTGCCCTGGGGGGGGCTTTGTTTTCCGACAATGCCGGTAGCGTCAGTACCACCAAGCTACAGATCAACTACGCATTTCGTTTCCAGGTAAAAAAATTGCGCATTGGTCTTGGGTTTTCTACGGAGTTCCTCAACCGTAAAGCCGACCTTGCATTGCTCAGCAATCCCATTGTAGACCGCAATGACGACGTGCTCGAAAGCCTCGTAGACGGACAGCAGATTTTTGATGCATCCATCGGGGGCTATGCCATTCACGATGACAAACTATTCATCGGATTTACCCTGCCCAATACAGTTCGTACCCGTTTGGATGAGGCGCCTGTGGCCGGTGAAGAATTAACTGGCGGTAATTTGTTGGAACACTATATCTTTCAGATGGGCTATAAGATCGACATGAAGGATCAAAACTTCAAACTTGTTCCAAGCATCACGATCCGAAAAATACGGGATACCCCTTACCAAATCGATCTTAACCTGCAAGCACGTTTACTGGATGACAAACTCATAGCGGGCCTGACTTTTCGCCCAGGCGATAGTGGTGCTGCGATTTGTATGCTGGGTACTAAGGTCAGTCAGTTCCAGTTCTTCTATTCCTACGACCTTTCGCTTTCTAACTTCCAGCAATATACCGGTGGCTCGCACGAATTGAGTGTAGCTTATACGTTTGCCCGAAAACCTAAATTGGTTTCGGCAACGCCTGCTGCGCCAGACACGATGAAGAAATAATTGTCTGCTGGATCATTAGACTTTTAGACATTGGACTTGTGCAAGGGAAATCTAAAATCATGCACTCTCGTAATTTAGTCCAACATCTAAAAGTCTAAAGTCTAGCAGACTTAAGGAATAGATGTCTTTAACAATTGGTTTTTGGGATGGCCTCTCTGCGAAAAGTCGCATGGGAGGCTTTTTTTATTCACAGGTTCCTAAAAGCCTGAAATTAAAAATTACGGTAGTGTTTGAATAACAAGTGGTAGATGAAAACTTGAAAAGTGTTCAAAAAGGCGTACAATATTTTGAATAAAAGATATAAAGGTGTCTTTTTTTTAAAAATTAGCTAAAATGGGTTGCGCAACTAAAATAGTAGCATTACTTTTGCTGCTCCTTTTTTCGGAAAGGGGCGTTTTAATCTTTTTTTGATTGTGGCCCTC
>CANJPT010000023.1 GCA_947476195.1 Lewinellaceae bacterium
AAAACCTATTCCAACGGTCAGCGTACAGAAGCTTTGGATATCCACCAAACTACAGACGGAAACCTTTTGATCGTTTTTGACGCCTTCAACTCGAGCGGAGAGGCCAAGGCAAGCTGGATGAAGATCAATCCGGCAGATGGTTCGGTTATTTGGAGTCGTCGTGCGAATCAAAGCTGTCGCCTGCCTAAGATCTCGCCCTTAATGGACGGTTATCTGCTCACGGGAGATTTTGTAATCTCCTCAACCGACCGGGACGCGCTGGCGGTAAAGATCAACGAAAACGGCGATCTGGTCTGGTACCATATTTTTGGGGAACCCGGCTACGAACAGCTCGGAGAATGCTGGCAGGAACCACAGGGTTTTATCCATTGCAGCGGTTACCATATCGAGACAAATGAATCGCAGGGCATTTATGCCCGATTCGATGCCGCAGGAAACATGCCCGGCGCCATTCAACGATATTCCATCGGCAGTAATACGGATCTGTTGGGACACATCGCCCCGCTTGAAAACGGAGGTCTGTTTTTTGCTGGCAATTCACAAGGATTTGATGATGGTTTTGCCCGCGCCTGGACCCTAACCACCGACCGGGATGGCAACTTAAAAACCTCCTATACCTATGGGGTTGCCGGCAAACATATCGGCGTGACAGACTTGATTTCCCTTCCGGGTGACCAATTTGTGTTGAGCCTCGGCAGGCCTGCACCGAGCGGTACACCTGCTACTTTGATCAAGATCAACGGGGCAAATGACATGCTCTGGAACAATACCTATAAAGGCGATGGAACGGGCAATATCCTTTGGCAGGTAAAGCAATATAAAGATGGCTTCGCAAGCATCGGCACCAGTACAAACAATAGTCAAACCAATTTTTTACTGGCAAAAACCGATCGCGAGGGCAAAGCTGGCGATTGCTGCCCGGCTGCTTCCAGCTTAAAACGGGAGCTTGTTACACCAGAACAAACCTCTTTCGTACCTAATGAGACGCTTGGATTTTCGACGCAAAATGCAATCCTCACGGTTGCGGCCATACCGATTATTCCTAAGACCATTTGTCTGCCCATTGCCCTTGATTTTGAGCTTGCAGATAGCACCCTTTGTCCTGGCGAATGTACTCAGCTCACTTTGATAGATAGTACTTTTGGGGTCAATTACAAGCTTGTGATAGAAGGAGCGACACCGGACCCAAACGAGCCAGGGCGAATTTGCCACGCGGATGGCGGGCGGATCGTGGTGACCCGAAAAGGTGAATTCAATGGCTGCAGCAATGAACTTTTAAAAATAGTAGAGATCGGCGCAAAAGAAGATGCATTTCCGAACGCATTCACCCCCAACGGCGATGGTGCCAACGATGTATTCCGGCCTATTTTTCCTTGCGAAGTAGTTTTTTCCAACTTAAAGGTCTTTTCTCGTTGGGGAGAATTGGTATTTGAGACCAATGAGCCTGCCACTGGATGGGATGGTAGCTTTAACGGGGTCGAGGCGCCTTCAGATGTGTATGTCTGGAGGGTAGAATATGAAGGGATTCGCTCCGGCCAACAGCTTCATTTTGTAAAAAAAGGGGACGTTTCACTGTTGCGCTAAATCAAAATTTTAAAAAAATTCAAACATGAATACCCAACAACAAAAAATAGAGGCTTTCGGTCGCTTGCTCACCATCATGGATGAACTTCGGGAGCAATGCCCATGGGATCGAAAACAGACCATCGAAAGCCTTCGAAATCTTACCATCGAAGAAACCTATGAGCTTGCAGATGCCATCCTCTCCGCCGACCTGATCGGGGTAAAGGAAGAAATTGGCGATATTATGCTACACATGGTTTTTTATGCCCGGATTGCTTCCGAGCAAGGCGCCTGGGACATAGCCGATTCGCTTCATGCAATCTGTGATAAACTGATTTCCCGCCACCCACATATTTATGGCGATTTAAAAGTGGCAGACGAAGCAGAAGTAAAGCGAAATTGGGAACAACTTAAACTTAAGGAAGGTAAAAAATCCATTCTGGAAGGTGTGCCCTCCAGTTTGCCCGCAATGGTGAAAGCATATCGGATGCAGGAAAAAACGAAACAAGTAGGATTTGAGTGGGAAAACACAGAACAGGTGTGGGCCAAGGTGGAGGAAGAGATCGGCGAATTGAAAGAGAATATCGAAAACAACGCACCCCAGGCGGATATCGAAGAAGAGTTCGGCGATGTGCTTTTTTCACTGGTCAATTACGCGCGTTTCATCGGCGTGGATCCTGAAACTGCCCTGGAACGGGTGAACCGAAAGTTCAAAAGCCGATTCGAACACATCGAACGAAACGCGACGAAACCCTTGAATGACATGACTTTGGCTGAAATGGATGTGCTTTGGGAGGAAGCAAAAAAAAGATAAATGGTGCCGGGGCTACGCCCCTATGCTGATCTCACGATGCCCAGATCGCTTCTTGACACTTCGGCTAAAGTGATAATGTAGAATCAGGCCAATCTGCTTGTATTAAATACCCCTTTCAAATTCCAATAAAACAACAGCCCGGCCAGTCCCAACCAAATATACATCCAAACCTTGGCAGGAAACAGCCCAACCGCTTTTTCGTACATGGCCAGATCGCTGCTTGGCCCAACGTTGAAATCCTGTATGATGTATAACACGGCGGTCAGGCCGAGGAACATCAGCACGTCCTGGTCAAAATTGGTCTTCAACGCAATAAGCACCAGGGAGATTGCAAACGCCCATAATATCCCCGTGCTTTCAAAGGACTCAAACCAAACTACACCCGCCAGCCCCATAAAGGCAGCCATCACCAATAAAGTGCTCTGAGCCAGTTTGTGGTGTCGCGCTCCGATGCGAAAAAGAAGGTTTCCCAGAATTGCGCTGCCCAAATAGCCACCGATGAGGACAATACCTGGACTTCCGCCCAGCGTAGTGGTATAACCACTTCCGTCAGAATTAACCTGAAGTCCTTCAACACGACCGCCCGTCAGTATTGCCCCCATAGCATGGCCAAATTCGTGTAAAAAGGTGACCAGCATGGTAACCGGATAAAGCAATAAGGTGCCGGATAAGCCACCCATGTATTTGAGGACACCATATACCAGCAGCATCGCAAAAACGCGAAAGTAAAGTTGATTTTGCATAAGAAAATTACATTTTCAGAAGAGGCACGTTAGAAAAAAGGGCAGTTCCGCACGTTTTAAAAGATTCAAATTTCCAAACCATTCTCCCGGACCACTTTTTCGTAAAACGCTCCAGCATCCGTTACTTCGCGGTCCATGGTATCCAAGTTTACCTGGGCAAGGCCAAAACGAAACGTCGGTCCAAGGTGCCATTCAAAATTATCCCAGGTACTCCAATGCATATAACCCTGTAGATCTACCCCTTCTTGAATAGCCTCATGACATACTTTCAGATAGTCTTTGATAGCTCCAATACGCTGCTGTGAATCATCTGTACAAACACCATTCTCAGTGATAATGATTGGTTTCCCATACTTTTTATAAAAAAAACGCATCACTTCGCCTAATCCTGCCGGACGGTAGCCCCACATTTTGTCGTGCGGGATCCCGAGTCTTACCAGATCCTTTTTTCTGGAGATGGCATCCATTGGGAAAGGATCAAAAATCATATAGGCGTAATAACTGAGTCCCCAAAAGTCGCAACGTTCAAAAGGACGTGCGGCCCGCGTCATAAACCACCAACGGACAAAAGCGGCCACCAGCTTTCCTAAAATGCCTCTTCCTTCAAAGCAAGCCGTGTTGAATGAAATTCCAACTGGAGCATCTGACTTGTCACGGATCATCGTTACAGCAATGTCGTGTGCCTTACCCATGTTGTCGAGTACTTTGTTGGCAGTCAGGTACCGGCCTTTTTTACGGGGCGGAAAATTGCCCAAAATAAACGCATTCATCGCATACACATTCGGTTCATTGAACGTATTCCACACTTTTACATACTCCCCGAAATGCTTGATGCACTGTCGTGTAAAATCCAGGAACATGGGTATGTTGTCTTCCTTCGTCCATCCGCCATCTTGCTCAAACCAGTTAGGATGCGAAAAATGGTGTAGCACAAACATAAGACCGACACCGCGTGAGCGTAGATCCTCAAAAAAATCGCGGTATTCTGCGATGACCTTTTTTTCAAAATTAGCAAATGGCTCCCGTTGCAACCGACTCCAGTCCACGCCACAGCGATAGATCGAACCAAATCCTGCAATGATCTTTGCATCCTCATCACGCCGAAGCTCATGATCCGTCGTTCGCTCAAAAATATAGCCGTCTACGGCACGCAGTCCGCGCCACGGGTGATCACTGGCCGTTTCCACTTGTGCTGCAGCTGTGGAAGTGCCCCATAAAAAACCAATTGGAAAAACAAGTCGCATGGAAAGATTCAGATTGTCGGGTGCAATTGTCGGGACTGCAATTGATATATGTGGTTATTTTTGAAATAAACAAAAAGACCCACCTAAGCGGGCCTCTTTGCGGGGGGGGGTAGAAAAGATGATCAAAAACCCCGGCAAAATGGGGAAACCGAGAGGCTAAGGGCCATATTTCAAGTCGAATTCTTATTGTTCAGGTGATTTCCTTAGATCTGTTGAGTCTTATATTTAAAGCCAGAAATTGGCGTTTTTTGAAAAAAGCCCCTCACCGCGAGCTTAACCGGAAGGGGCAACCATGAGATTATATTTAATACAAAACATGAACCTTAAAACTGAAACCACCGAAGTGGCAACAGCCAAGAACCACATAGTGTAACCTTACGGTCGTCGTGGTAGCGATTAAAAAGCAGACACTTTAAAACCTTAGAAAACTATCGGTTGGGAGCGTGAAATCGAGCAGAATACTGAGGATCTAGGATTAAAAAAAAGGTCGCTGCAAAGATAGCTTGACTACCTCATACAGCAACCTTTTAAAATCTTTTTTACGGTAACGGTACAACGCCAAATATTTGTACACGATAAAAAGACTATTATTGCAATCGATATTGCTAAAAACAAACTATTTTGTATTTCTATAGGCCAAAAATTTATTTATTTAAAATTTAAAACCAAGGGTCAAAAGAAAGTCGTTGGTCACCACTTCGGTACTAGCTATCGGCGCATTTTCGTAAGGTTGGACAGAACCAAAACGCTGACCATGCCGCCAGGCAAAATCCAAAAAGAATGATTTTAAGCGAACACCGGCACCGGCACTGTAGCCAGTGTTAAAACCTGTGGAACCTACATTCGGCTTGCCTAAGAGATTTAAACCTCCCCTCAAACGGAACTGATCCAATGCGAGTTCGGCCCCAAGGCGCATATTCAGAGCTTGTTGATAGTTACGTTGTATATCATTGTTCACGTCTCGTTCCAATTGTTTGTTTTCTGTACTGGCCACATTCACTGTAAAATCATATCGGTTGGATGCATAGTCCACCCATTCAACATCAGCACTCAAAAAACCCATTTTTTTAACTACAACTGCAGCGCTTGCACTGGCACGCCAGGTAGTTCGAAGTGTATAGTCAAAATTCCCATCCGGGGAGTACTGGGTCTCCCCCAGTGTAGAGCCATTTCCGTCCGTATAGTCGTATACAAAAGTGTTGCTGTACGAATCGGTAAAACTCAACGCAGTAGGCGTATGGAATGCTGCTCCCAGTCGTAGGGCTTGATTAACTTTGTAAATTACACCGAGTTTAAGATTTACGCCTACTCCGTTGGTATGCAAATATTCTGTGTAAGTCAATTGGTCAAAATAGTCTATAGCTTTTGCAGGATCACTTTCTACATACTCACCTTCTAAGCGGTAATTGACAAATGGAACACCTATGGTAGCTCCAACCATTAATTTTTCATCATAATTCCCTGCAAAAGCGAGGGCCATTTCGTTCATGCTTCCGTAAGTATTGATAGACTGCGCACGTGTTACCCTGGCATTTTCGTTCCCTCCAAAATCATAACTCAGGTTGCCATCAGAATCTGCATAGATAGCATTGGCGTTTACAGCTAATTCAGACCCGAAGGGGTCCATATTGCCTGCCTTAGCTTCGGTGTAAAATCCATTCATTATGGTCCCCGGAGCTTCACCATCATAGTAAATGGAACGGTTGTAATCTGCCTGATGGTTGAACCCGATGCCCACGTTAAAGGTCTTCCATAATTTACTTTTTGGTGTGGTATTAAAAACCAAACCAACATTGTCAAAACCAAAATTGCTTTTGCCTTCTCTATTCTCATATCCACCCTCTATTTTGGCAACAGTATTGGAGAAGCGTAGCGAGGGAGTTAACGTTAGTTCGTTCGACCGAAAGAGGGCTAATCCTGCAGGGTTTTGGCTAATTGCTCCGAATTCTGCACCTAACGCACCAAAAGCACCAGCAGCGCCAATATATCTGGCCGACCCCCCTGGTTGGAGGTAAGAATAACGCAGTACATCACTAGCATTTTGAGCAAATATGTGGTCTGCGCACAGAAGTGCCAATGCAAGTATAGCGATCTGTTTCATAGTTGTTGTAAAATGGAAATAAGGTTAAACGGGACAAAAAGAGGGCGGAAAAAGGCGGTCAGCACCGATTTCCGCCCTGCGATCTAAGTTTGTTGCGGTATTAATTTCGGCCACCATGGCCGCCTCCACTGCTACTGCGACCACTACTATTCCCGGAATTTTTACTACTCCCGGAATCACTGCTGCGTGTGCTGCTACCACTGTTTCCACCATTGCTGGAACGCGTGCTACTGCCACTATCTGATGACCGGATTGGATGGCTTTCCTGAGAAGAACTGCCGCCACCATTGTTGTTCGTACGGGTAGGTCGCTCATATGAGCGTTCTTCGGTACGACGAACTGGTCGACTTTCTTCTGTTCGGGTTGGCGCTGGCGCTGAACGACGCGGCGAAATGCTACCACTTTCGTTATCACTGCGGCGTGTCGGGGTTTCTGTGCCGCGTGGTTTGTAGCCTTCGTTTGTCCGCGGGGCTGGTGCTGTTTCCAACCGACGTGGTTGGTAGCCATCATTGGTACGCGGAGCTGGTGTTTCAACATTACGGCCCGTTGGGACTTCTGAGTTACGGGTACGACTCAAAGGCTCTGTGGTTGAACCTTGCGGGCGGCGGCCACCAGCACTTGGAGCTGCCGAGCGATCGGATGCGGTTTTACCTCGACCTACTGCAGTGTTACCTTCTATGTCGTCAACCGTACGCCCTGGCCGAGCGGCTGTTTTTTCAATAGTTGGTACATTGTTTTCCGCGGTAGCCAACCGGCCTTTACTATCAGGTATGCGTGCATAACCAGGGTTAACACTGGACCCATGACGGCGTGGACCCGTATAGGTTTTGGGAGAATAACCACTGCTGTTACCACCATTACCATTATGGGTATTGTAATAATAGTGGTCGTTTGACCAGCCATTACCATAATAGTTGTTTTGGTAGTATGGGTTGTACCCATTGCAAGTCCAGTAAGGGTCGTAATAGTAATTATTAACTACCCAAGGGTTATACCAAGGCGTATTGTACGAATAGGAGCTCTGCCAGCCCCAGGAATTCCAGCCACCACCGAATCCATAATTATAGTTATCCCAGGAATTCCAGCGCTGATAACGCCTCCATTGGCGATAAGACCAGTAGTCGTTGTAGTTATAAACATAAATGGAGGTCCCCGGAGAATAGAATGGGTCGTAGTTGTAAAGATCAATGAAAAAGGGATCATAATAATCCACTACTACAGCATGATGTTGGAATCGGCGGATGCGCGAAGAATACTCATAAGCGTAATCGTTATCATCCTCATAATACTCGTCATTGTCGTTGTAAGTACGAGTGACGTTGTTGTTTGCATCGTATTCCTCGGTATACTTAGCAACAGTTGGTGCAGATGCATCCGTAGCCGGATTGAAGTAGAGATCGTCTTGGGCATTAACCACTGGATTGAATGCCAATGCGAATAGGCTGGCGACAGACCATAACAGAAATTTATGTACTTTTTTCATGGCGTAAAAGTTTATGAATTTTTGCGCAGTTCTAATGCGCATATTTTCTGAGTCAAATGTATGCTCTTCCAATCTGTATTTTTGGTTAATGCTGCATTAAACTCAATTTAGTTGGAGGTTAAAGTTGGTTAAAAGGAGTTTTTATAAGCTTAGTTATGTTAAAATCATTATGTGTTTGATGCGTTTTTGCTTAAGAACAGATGAAATAACCGTGCAGCATAAAAAGGCATCGAGGCGAAAATTTATTTTCCGCAGAGTCGCTGAGACGCAAAGCAAAATACTATATCAATACGGACTCTGCATCTCCACGCCTCTGCGGTAAATAATATCTACCCTGTCAGATACCGTTTAGGCTCAACGGGGCCTTGGTTAAACTGCTAAATCCGTTACATTTGCTTTTGTAATACCACCCAATGGTACACCCATGAAAGAAACAAAATTCATTGAACAGAACCAGGAAAAATGGTCCGACATTGAAAAGATGCTCCGGGAAGACCGCCGGGACCCTGATAAACTCAACGACCTGTTCATTCAAATTACCGATGATCTATCCTATGCCCATACTTTTTACCCCAACCGTTCCGTTCGGGTTTTCCTGAATGTATTGGCTCAGCAGATTTTTCACAACATATACCGGGGGCGGCGTTTTCCGGCAGAGCGCTTACGTTTGTTCTGGACAGACGAACTGCCTCGCATTATGTGGGAGGGGCGTAAAGCACTCTTCCTGTCGTTTGCTTTGTTTATATTTTCTTTTGGCATTGGGGTGGTGTCAAGCAGAATCAATCCGGATTTTGCGCGCATAGTTCTTGGAGACAACTATGTGGATATGACCCTGGCAAACATCAAAAGCGGTAATCCAATGGCAGTATACAAAGACTCAGGTCCCTTGGGTGCCACCGCCGGCATTACTGCAAACAACCTTTTTGTAGCCCTTCGCACCGCTATTTTCGGTGTTTTGGCGTCGATTGGTACGGTTTTCATCATGCTTCACAACGGGATAATGGTTGGGGCTTTTCAATACTTTTTTATCGAGCACGGCGTGTTCTGGGAGTCCTTCCTAAGTATTTGGATCCATGGAACCTTAGAGATCAGTGCCATTATTATAGCTGGTGCAGCAGGTTTGGTAGCAGGCTCCGGGCTACTATTTCCGGGAACGTATCGGCGAACGCAAGCTTTTCAGATCACAATGCGCCGTGGTCTAAAGATCTTTATTGGTATCGTGCCAATTATCATTTTGGCAGGCTTTTTTGAAGGCTTTCTTACGCGGTATGCTGATACTCCGGGTTTTATCCGCGCGGCTTTCATTTTCACCTCCTTGTTTTTTGTGTTGTGGTATTTTGTGTGGTTGCCCTGGCATAAGGCCCGAACCGAAAGCTTTCGGCCTGGTTTTTTGGATAGAGAATTGCCACCAACCCGCGAACAGGCCATTGATTTTAGCAGCATTAAGACCGTGGGTGAAATATTCTCCGATGGATTTACGACCCTGGTCCGCCATCCACGAACCACAGTGCTGGGGCTTTTTGCTACTACGGCTGCGTTTGCTGCTTGGGCTTTTGGGTCTTCTCAAAAATCCGCTGCACAAACCTTCCGTTTTCCTGACATTCCATATTGGCCTTTTGATATCTTGAGTGGAGTCGGTAATTTTTTTGGGAATGAGGTGACACCTGGCCTTTACTTTTTTCAAATTATTCTCCTTACAGGGGTTACAGTAGCAGCTTTTCGCGCTTTGGAGCAGGAAATAAATACAGCACAACGCCCGGTTTTTCAACCACGACGAGTATTGTTGTCAGTTCTTCCGCTTTTGTTGTTAATGCCTGGTTTTGCGCTGGGCCTGGAGTATTTATCGGGCTTTATCGGGGTGTTGGTTTCCTGGGCCGTATTTCCATTCCTTTCGCTTTGGGCGGCAGTAATCTATTTTGAAACGCTTAACCCATTCACAGCATTGGCTCGGACCAGGAGACTTATTGGTTGGGGGCCAGCTATGGGTCTGGGCTTATTGGCTGGCATACTCAATTTGTTGTTTTTCATGTTTTTAGAATCGCCGATCTGGGATATGACCCTTGAGTTGTTCAGTTTTTTTGTGCCTCCGGCGGAGGGTGCCGTGGCCGCCTACAATACAATTGCTACTACTTGTGCAGCAGGGGTATTGATGTACTTTTTCTTTTTACTCACAGTGCTTTGTGGTGGATTGCAGTATTTTTCATTTCGGGAAGTGAGTGATGCAGCGAGTCTTCGCGAGGAGCTGGATCTGGTAGGACAGACTCGAAAAATTCGGGGATTGGCGCGGGAGTAAATATGCTTTGGAAAAGGTCATATAGAATTCGAATGGTCCAATGAAATATATCCTCTTTTTACTCTTTTTTTCAGGCGCACTTTCGGCACAGGTCGGGGAGCTATTGCCGTATTCTTTGGATACAAAGCAAGTGGTAGGTGACACCTTCTACCTGGACGAAAATGAATCGTTAGAAACGGATTATGTGCGGGAGACCTACATAGCCCCGCCGCTAGCACCCATTGCGCTTCGCGAAGTTCCTACCGATAAATGGAATAAAGCCACGGATGGTATGGACTATAGCAAAGACCTGCCCAAGCTACCGAAAGAATACAATAAAAGAGAAGAAAACGAATCATCCTTGGACTGGACAGGGATGACACTGGGCTTTGGAACGTTGCTTCAGCTAATAGCCGTGATATTTGCCCTTGGTGGCATCGCTTATGGTATTTATTGGATGATGCAGACCCCGCGTAACCGAGTCATTTCCAGAGATGGCACCGAGATTACACTCGCTAATCTGGAGGAGTATATCCACGAAACCGACCTCGACCGATTCCTCCGAGAAGCCCTTGCTTCTTCTAATTGGCCCCTGGCGGTGCGGCTCTATTTTTTGCAGATCATCAAGAAGCTGTCTGAAAAAGAAGCCATTGTATGGTCAAAAGAAAAGACCAACCGGGACTATTTGCGCGAAATGCGCAGTCACCGTCTGAGTACGCATTTCCTGGATGCCACGCATCAATTTGAGCAGGTTTGGTATGGCAATCAGCCGATCACGGTGGAAGCGTTTGCTCAATTGGAGCCTAAATTTAAGTCATTATTGGGCGAGATCTAATGTGCGGGAAATGTACATTCAACCATTTGCCCTTCTAGCGGGAAAATCACAAAAAGTTGTACCACCCGATCTGACGAATTCGAGTCATCTGCCAACTTTCTCAACTCCTGCCACCAAGCCAAACTTGGCACCACTGCCATTGCCATGTGCTTCCATTTTTTCATCCCCTCCGTAAAAGGTGCGAATGAAATAACCACCGCACCATTTTCTGTTTCCAGAAATAGATCTGTTTCTAATTTAAGCAGGCGACTGCCAGGGGTTATGCCCTCCACGGCATATTTCCCCAGAATCTTTTTTGGCTGAAACTTTTGCTCCAAAAAAGCCCGCAATGCTTCCGATTGATACAACAACTGCTCCGCCGAAATTTGGTCCACACCCCCCCGAATTTGCAACTGCTTTTGAGCAACTGCCAAACGAGCTTCTCGCACCATCGTTGGATCATCCGCACTCAAAAAAGTAGAAACTGCTTTGTCCAGCGCAGTGGAATATTCTCCTTTGAACTCCAGCCAATTTCCCCAGGCCACAGGTTCGCTCAGCGTAGGTTCAACACCTGGCGGCATTTCGTGTTGGGTATCAATCCACAAAGACGGGCGTATTCGCATGGATTTTCCATGGCGTGTAGCATGGTATTTCACAGGAGATTCATCAGGCAGTGTTTCAGGGAAATCTTTGGGTTGGTAGATGATTTCGGTTTCAATCCGAATGGGCATTCCTGCGTGGTAAAATGGCGTTTCGTTGGAGTTCCAGTCCAGCGTTGAGATTGTTTGGTCTCCATGGCTGAAAACACGGTTGAGCCAGTTTGTGCCTTTGGCCGTGGTAGGGAACACAAGATAATCACGGGCTCGGGTGAGGCCGACATAGAGCAATCGGGCCTCTTCTTCGAGTGCCGTTCGGTGGGCTTCGGCAAATTCATCCGTTTGCGAAAGAGCCTCTTCGAGGGGTGTATTTTTTAATTGATCCGCGTAAGGATTTACCCAAAAACGCAGCCAGCGATTGCCCAGAATATTATTCAGATCTGGCACATCCACTTCGCTTACGAGGTTGAGCCCCCAAACCTTTTCTTTTAAATTTTCCTCCAATGCATGACAGATCGTGAGCGGATATTCCAAACCCTTGGAGCGGTGATAGGTAAGCACTTTTACGGAGTCCTCCGTTTCGCCGGAGCCTTGGGCATCTAACTTATTATCGGCCAATTGATTGAGCCACAATAGAAAACCACCCAATGAAGCGGCAGAGTGTAGCCTTTCGCAGGCAGATTCATAGTCCAGAGCATAACGGCGCAGGCGATCAAGATTATCCAGACGTTGGTCAGCATTACCAAGTTGGATGGCAGCCCGGCGCAGGTCAAGTTCTTCCAGTACGAGATTCAGGATCTCAGAAGCAGAAAGATCGGCGGTGCGAGGGCGTATTGCAAGGAGGTGATCCAGAATTAAGGACTCTCCCCATCCGCCGCCATAAATAGGCGAGTCTGCGTTTTCAGACAAATATTTCAAGCGCCGTGCTACGATCTCCTCCAGATCCATGTTTCCTGTGAGGAATAAAATTTCCGCAGCAGCCAATGAATCTGAAGGTGTGAGCAGATATTTTAAGCAGGCTATGGCCAGTTTGGCCTCTGGAGTTTCCACTAGGCCATTTCGGGCGATCGCAGCTTTGAGCCCGGCGCGGTGCAGTGCATCAGCCATTGCCAGACATTGCCGGTTGCTACGGCACAGAATGGCAATGTCACCTGGACGGATTGGGCGGGTTTCGTCTCTTTTTTTGTTGAATATCAAGGGTTTTCGTTCGAGCATGATCCGCACCTGATCGGCGATGCAATGGTCGAACCAAGGCGCACCAGGCGGTCTTCTTTCGTCCAATTCGGAGCGAAAGTGCCAGTGTTGGAGTGCCCCCCCCAGTCCCCCATTGAATGGCTGGGGGGCTGGTTCCAGCACGATTTGCTCCCTCGGCATCCCTTCAAAAGCCCGTTCAAAAATGGCATTCGTGGCATACACGATGTCTGGCCGACTGCGCCATGACTTTTTGAGAATATTCTCGTCTTTTACCCCGCCTGTTGCATCGATGATGGCCTTCATGAGGGCCGGTTCGGCCCCCCGGAAGCCATAGATACTCTGCTTTGGATCGCCGACCCAGATGGAATGACGGGCGAGCTGACTGATTTGAAGAAAGATGTCGAGTTGAATGGGCGAGGTATCCTGAAACTCATCTACAAGCAAAAGATCAAGCTCTTCGCGGAGGGTTTCGCGCACGGTCTCGACACGCAGCAGACTGCTGACATAGGTTTCCATGTCGGTATAGTCAATGAGACCTCGCTTCTTTTTGTACTGCTCATACTCACTCAAGGCATCGGAGGCAATATCAAAAACCAGTTCGATATAACCCCGAATGTCGTTTCGGAACTGCGGATGCTGGTCGTGGCTGAAGGCTATTTGCCGAAGATCTTCCATCAGGTCCCGACTTTTTGCACCAGGACTGGTTTTGGCGATCTTTACCCACTCATGCCAATATAGTTCGCCGCGATATTTAAGTTGGTTTTGGAATTGTTTCAACACTTCAGCAGCATCTCTGGTGACTTTTGTAGTGTCTGCTTCGTTTGCATCGAGTGCAGCAATGGTTTGGTCAATGGCTGAAATCAGGCGGTTATTCCAGGCAATCGGGTCGGTATTCTGGGCAGGGGGGAGTAGTTGTTCAAACTTTTCCCAGGAGCGAATCTTGCTCGTTTCTAATATCTTTTTATCAAAATTATTAGCTCGTGCAACATCGGTCAGGTTTCGAATGTCTCGCCGCCAGTCGTAGGGATCTCCAATACTTTTTTTGGTTAATCCTAAGCGGTCCGCAAGCATATTCATGCGCTCGATCCGTTGTTCAGTAAGAACCTGAGCGAGCGATTCGTTGAATAACCTTTGCTCATCGCCATCTGCAATAATCTCTACCAACGGCGACACCCCGGCTTCAAAAGCAAAGCGTTGCAACAATCGTGTACCGATGCTATGGACGGTACCGATGAGGGCTTCGCCAAGTTCGTTGGCCGCTTCGGTCATGCCTTCTTTTAATAAACTAACGCGTACCCGCTCCTGCAATTCTGCGGCAGCTTTTTTGGTGAATGTAGTGGCCATGATACCCGCCGGGCGCACGCCATTTTGCAACAACGCCACCATGCGTTGGGTTAGTGTATAAGTCTTGCCTGAGCCAGCTCCGGCGGAAAGGACTTCAATGTTGAGTTGCGGACCTGTTGCGGGGTGAGTATTTATATTTGGCACGGTGTGGTATTTCTATTGGAATTGTTGTAATGTATTGGCGAAGGTCGAAAAACGCTGGGAGTATTTTGGGGTACAGTATTAGCAGTGGTACGTTTGAGGCAAAATTTTTCAAAATGCACTCGTTAGAAATTCAAGAATTCGCCATCCAAATCGCGCATCACATGGAGCTGAATACACCCCGAATAGAAAAGACCCTGGCAGAATTGACAGAAGCTGAGCTGTGGCAACGACCCAATGCCCATTCTAATAGTGTGGGAAATCTGCTACTTCATCTTTGTGGCAACATCACACAATACGTTCATGCATCACTTGCAGGCCAACCTGATCATCGGGTTCGTGATGCAGAATTTGTTGCAGAAGGTGGTCTTGACAAAGCTGCCTTGCTTGCAAAACTGTGCAGTACCGTGAGCCAGGCAACCCAAATCATCCGTACTGCCAGCAGGGAAGAAATGATGCGCGAACGAACTGTGCAAGGCTTCAAAATGAGTGGAATTGGAATTTCCGTCCATGTATGTGAGCACTATTCATACCACACCGGGCAAATTGCTTTTTGGGTCAAGCTTTTGAAGAACAAGGATCTGGGTTTTTACGCGGGCATGGATTTGAATGCGCCCAATGAGTTTTAACTGCTCCCATGAAACTAAGCGCATTTTCGGGAATTTGATTTGGGCGCAGCAACGTGCAAGCTTTAAATCCTTTAAAATATAAAACATGAACAAATTTAAACTAATCCTCGCCCTGCTCCTCCTATGCTCCTGTAATACCCCTGAAGCAAGACTGGCACGTTTGCAACATGATTTTTGGAAAAAATTTGCTCGTCAGAATTATTTTGAGATTAAGCTAAAGAACGAGGTTTTACACCTGCCACTTCCACCTCCTATTGAATCATCCGGGGAACAAAAATTATTGGCCGAAAACCTTCAAAAAGAGGCAAGGTCCATTCAAAAAGAAAAGCTTGGTACGGCAGGCAAAAAGCAGTTGACCCTGCTCACTACAGCCCTGGACGACTGTGTGCTTTATGCAGGTAACCAGTTATTTGATCCATCACGATGTGTGATTGCCGGACATTTGGAGGAGCGCTCAAAGGACCCGGACCTTCCATTGTTTCTCGAAAAAATTCCGGCATACTACGCTCAAATAGAGCAACATTGGCAAGTACCAGATGCCCGCTTTGTATCAAAAGCAGTAGACGGATCACAAACTGCCTTGGATCTGCTGATTATGTTGGAAAAAAAATCGGGAGAAAATAGTGTCCACACAGGAGCAGCACAGGCGGCGGTCAAGGATTTTATTGGCCTTTGCCAGAGTGCGCTTTTGAAGTAGGGCAAAATAATTGTTGCACCAGGCTAAATGGACTTCGCCTGATTTTTATCGGCGATAATATCCTTTAGTTCTTTCAAGAAGGCATATTGCTGTGGAAGTACGCGCTTAAAAGCTTCTTTTACGGCAACGTAAGTTCCGTTTTCAAAGTCAACGACCAAGTGTTTGATATGCAGCCTGGCCTTTTCTTTTGCCACCCGATAGTCCTCATACACCAAGGCCCGAAGGGAAGGAATCTCATGCCAATCAGCCTCAATGGCAATTGCTTTACGGGTATCACCATTGGCATCGGCTACCGGGTCGAGTTCGATACAGTGTGCTGTAAACCGTTCTGATGCTGTTTCATCAGAAAAGGGTGCAGCCAGCGAACCATCGCTTGCTTGGTTCACTAAAAACACTTCTAATCCGCTTTCGCGTACCCGGTAAATGATTACATCCACTTGCTCGTTCGATTTCACGATGAAGAATATTTAGCTTGGAACGTTTTGCAATTAAAAAGGTTGGTTGTTTGAGTAGGCAAGGGAACCTTTTTTTTGCTAAGCCTTGTTATGGGTTGAAAGGAAGGGGAAAATGACAATGGGTGACCTTCTTCAGAGGTCCTTAAAAAAAAGTCGCCAGAACGCTTGCGCGACTGACGACTAATAAACCCCAAAAAACCAAATGAAAACTTTTACAAAGGCCGTGATTTTTTTTGAAACAGTCAAGCTTTTTGGAAAATATTTTTTCAAAAAGCTCCTTTTTTTTTCAAGAGTGCTGCCAGACTTATGGCATCGGGCAACACAAAATCTGCGCCAGCCTCCCATAATTTTTGTCCGTGACCATCATGGATATGAGCAGCACCTAAGAATCCAACTGTTTGAATACCAGCATTTTTTGCCGCTAAAACTCCGGTTACACTGTCTTCAACTACCAGTGTTTCCCCTGGGGAAAGCCCCAGTTTTTCGAGTGCAAAAAGATAGATATCGGGTGATGGTTTTGGATTGTCTACTTGCTCCGCTGAAAAAATAAAACCGTCGAGTGCACGATGCAAATGCACCTTCCGCAGGCATTTTTCCACGTGATGTATGCTGCCGTTAGACACCATACTCTTTGGTACTTTCAAATTTCGGAACAAAGTGGGCATACCCCGGACCGCACGAAGCGAGCGGTGAAACCCGGTGTTATGTTCGTCTTGAATTTGTTGGCTAAAATCAGGAGGTGCTTTAAAGCCCTCCTCCTCCTGCAATGCTTTGATGACATCGCGAGTTAACAAACCCGGGAAACGCATATTGTATGCCCCTTCCTCCAAATGAAGCCCATGCCTGGCAAGAAGCTTCAACATGATACGTGCGGCAATGATCTCTGAATCTACGATCGTGCCGTCATTGTCAAAAAGGATGTGTTTGATAGACATATTGGTACAACAAAAAAACCGCAACAGTGCCTGCGCCTCTTGCGGTTATTATGTAGACTTCTTGCGTAGCAGGTAAACTACCTGCCGAAATCTAACACTGAGCTTCGGTTGTAAAGCATAAGTATTACAGCTGTGAGGAAAAATAAGCCCATGAAAATGTAGAGAATACAGTATCCTTTACCGCGCGAGTTTTTAATATCGTCCATATTGTCCTGCAAAATTTTGTGGTGCGAAAAATAAGAGGTGCAAAAGTAGGAAAGCTCAATTCACATTCTGATAGAACCGCGTTTTTTTTCGCAATTTCAGAACGGTTTTTAAAAAGGATTTTGGCTAGCCAAAATTTTTTTTGCTAAAAACTACTTTTTTTACAACTCTAAACCCTTGATTGCCAAAAAGTTTAGAGATTTGTCTGTCGAAAATCGACATAGATTATGCCAGTATGTCGTCAAGGCAAGTGTTTTAACATGAATTTTTTTCTGGAAGATCCGGTACTATTTTGGCTTGTGTGGGGCATCTTCACACTGGCCGGCACGATCATCGGATGGTCGTTGCGCGCCAACACTTCCGAAAAAGAGGTACGTGGCGCTTTGGTCCGAGTTGAGCAGGAAAAAAATACTTTGGCAAGGCTTTATACCCAAATCAAGTATCAGCATGATTTGCGTGAAGCTGATTTTCGCAGGGCATCTTTGGACGTTGAAAAGCTACGGGAAATTATACAACTTATTGAACAGGAACAAATTACACTGCTTCCGGACGTCCCTTTTAATGCCGCTCGTATCGCCAACGCGGAGTCTGCCGCGGCTCAATATGCTCAAAAAGTGGCCGCCCTCGAGGTCCTTGCCAACAGTCTCCGAGCCCGCAATGCAGTGCTTTCTGAACAACTTGCCAGTACCCAAAAAGAGATGGGCGATTGGAATACCTTATACCGGGGCTTCAAATTAACCCAAGAGCGCCTGGAGGCTTTTGAGCAAAATTCCAGGGCTCTTGAAACTGCACGTGATGGGCTTCAAAAACAGCTATCTGAGGCCCATGCTGAGATTGAAAAACTTCAGCTTGATCTCCTGCAAAAGGCCGAAGCGCCCACTCAAAAACAAAAATCCTCCAAAATGGGCGGTGTTGCTGCTCCTCAGGTGGATGATTTAAAAAGTATCAAAGGAATGGCAGCTTTTGTAGATCGATTGGCTGGAATGGGGATCTCCAGCTTCTCCCAAATCAGCCGTTGGGATGATGATACCGTGATTGCAGTGGCCAAATCACTCGATATTAGCCCTGGTAAAATCTATCGTGATGACTGGGTAGGTCAGGCACAACGCCTGGCTGGAGAGCGCAGATAAGATTGAAGTTTTTTATTTTCTCCATAACTTACCCCACTTCCATAAGACCGACCATTCGTACCGTATCCGAAAATAGGGCCGTTGCTGTGCGCCAAAATCGCGTCGGCCTTGTTCAACGCCACGCAGCATACTTCCTTCAAAGTCAAAGATTGGTACGTTCACCACTTTTTTGGCATACTGGATAGCGGTCCATTTAAGCAAAACAGCTGCGCCCGAGGCGCGCAAATCTGGATCGTCGCCGCTTATGAGGTAATAGGCCGAACAACGGTCCCATACCAGAAGCGCAGCCGAATGCACTTCATGGGTATTTGGGTTGGTAGCAAAAAAGAGTTTACAACAATCCTGTTCGGCAAGCGCGTTGTACAACTTTTGCAAAAAGGAAAGAGCTATAGGCGGTTTGAGCCCCTGACGTTCAAAGCTTAAGCCCATCAGTCGGTGCAATTCAGTTAAAGGCAAATCGTGCCGGATGTTTAGGCTGGCCTCGGCCGAACGGATCTTTTGCCGGTAGTTTTTTTCTATATTTTTTAAGATCAACGCTTCAGAATCGCTTAGCGATAGGATGTAGGAATATAAAGTGGTTTGTTTAAACCCTTTCCAATAGAAAGGCAACCAGTTTGTGACCGAATAATTAAAGTTTTGCTCAAAGGCCGCAAGGCCTGCTGGAAGCTGTGCAATCAGATCTTTATACAGGCGCATTTCCCATTTTAAGCTGCGGTATTCTGGCAATAGATAGGGTCCCAGTTGTTTGCATAGCTGGGGCATGGTTATATATTTCCAGCCTAGTTTTTGTTTCAAAAAGAAGGGCAAAGCAGCTATGGTTCGCTCGCCTTTTTGTATCAATACCGCATCCCAGTGGCCTCCCTCGCACACCACATCAAGGTACCAAGGCTGCATGAACAGCGGCAGATCAGGTGCGTCAGCGGCAAAAGATCGGTACAGGTCGCGGTAGTTAAGGTCCATAACTTTTTGTTGTTTAAATCAGTATTACTGCGGTCCTTTATAGTCCGTGTGTTGTTGAAAACGGTGTTTCTGGATCCCTTAAGCATTTTCACGTATTGCTAATGTATTCAAGGCTGCTATGACAAATGGAGGCGCTTCTGCTTTGGGCTTTATCCTGTACGTTTGAGATACAAAAAAAGGGTAAGTGGGCGAAATGCAGCAAAAAAAGCAGTAACCGATTCCTCATTATGGGTTGGATACATGATTATGAACTTAGTTCAGGTATTACGGCCGCCCAAAATAACAAAAAAGTAGGTGCACAAAACATTTGTATGCGTGCGCTCAAAAGCCTGTATTCACCCGTAAAAAAAAACCGCCCTCTCCATGGTCATTCCAGGTCCATTCAAAACGGATGGATTTGTCGTAGTACAATACAAAATCAAGTCCGGGCCCGTAGCCATAAAGTATCCGGTTTGTAAGTGGGTTGGTGGCTGCATAGTGGGGGTCGTTGGTCCAACCGAGATCATTATTAACTGCTAGATATACTTTTAGAGGCAGCTTACGATAGGCCTTTACGGGCATGAACATGCCAAGATTAAAATGTCGATCTAAGATCTGTAAGTGCCAGGAGGTATGTAACAGGCCAAAATCCAGCCCGTCGATTACGTAATAATCATATCCACGCACCAGATTTCCCCCGTATCCCAGCGCTTGGTTGTTGCTTTGGGGTGGTTTTCCGCGTGGCAGGCTGGAACGTAATTTGCCTTTCAGTTCAAGACTCAGCCACTTATTGAACGAAAAATACTGATTCCACTCTACAAAGGCGCGGAAGAGATGTAGATCATCCGTGGGCAGCAAGCCATTTTTTCTGACCTCAAAATAAGCCCGCCAGCCTTTGAGTGGATAAGGTCGAAAGTCGCGGTAGTCAAAAGAAAGCGTATAGATCGCACTGAAATGGCGTTGACGGTTTTTGCCATCCAGATAATAATCCGGGTTTAGTACTTTGGCTATGGTATCAGAAACCTGATTGTCGCGATATTCCAGCGTTAATGATTGGCTTATGAAAAGTTTGGGACGCGAGATCAGCGTTATGGAGGCACGTAGTTGTTCAATCTGCCAGGCTTCGCGTACCCTTAAAAATTCAAGTTTATTGGCAGTGGTCTGGTAGGGAAGTTCGTGGGCACGGCCATAAGAAAGACTGGCTTCGAGGCCCAGGGTACGGCTGCGGTTGAAACCGGGGCTCCGATAAAAAAGTTCGTAGCTGTTTGTATATCCGAATTGGGCTTTGGCTTTAAGTACATCAGCACGACCCGTGAGATTGAGTTGACTCCAGTCGAGGCCATAATTTACCCGCTTGAAGGAGTGATCAAATTCATTCCACCAGACATTAACATTGCGATCGGAAAGCGAAAGTATCGGCACTGGATACACATACCAGCCTTCTGTCACGTGGACAAGAATATCTACTTGCCTTTCGTGGCCCCATTCTGCTACACTGAGGTTAACTTCCGTAAAAACACCAAGATTTAGCAAAAGAAGTCTGCTGCGTTCTAAAACGGTTTGAAGGTTGCCCAGGGGCAAAGAATCGCCTGTTTCGAACCTTAATTCCCTCAAAACGGTTCCTGTTTTGGTCCTTTTGTTGCCCTCGACCAGTATCTTTTGAATGAAAACAAATGGCTCGGAAATAGAATCATCTTGAGCACAAAGCACCGCCGGGAGGAAGAAAAACAGGATTAATATCTTGAAATTCAAACAGTATGAAAGGGTTCGGCTAAGGGTCATCTTGTTTTTGTGTTCAATTCTTTAGTTGAATCCAAGGTTTAAAACCAAAGTGTCCGGTAGACCGATTAAAGAACGGGTGAATAATAACTTGTGACTATCATAGAATTCCATTTCGCCTGTATGGTCCATTTTTTCGCACAAAAAGATATTTGTCAGGCCAAAAAGCAATCTACCTGAAAGTCACTAGTTATTATTCACCCATTTTTTAGTACTCAGGCCCTTAAGCATTTTTCCAGGGGAGAGCAGTTGTCGAGGAGTATATTTCCCTTGTATTTAAAAACGACTCCAGGCGCGTAATCCGCTTCAAAAATCAACTGCGTGACGTTGGAGCTTGGGCTTAGTTCAAATTTGTATTGCCGCCAATCTGAATGGTCGATCAATGGAGAGGTAGCCAAGATTTGGCTGCGTCCCCCTTGTTCCGAGCGGCCCCAGATCCGCAGCCGGGTTGGTTTGTTGTACCCCACATACTTGGGTGAATGGGCCAGATAAAGGGTAAATGTGTAGCACTTCCCGGCCAGAAGCGGCTCGGATATGGACTGGCTGATGTCCTCGTGGGTACCGTCTTCCCGGACAATCAATCCCATACAGGTCTTGCCTTCCTGAGCAGGGAACATAATCTCCCAGGCTCCTGGCAAGATATCAGGCGTACTTCCTTGATTTCCAGTATACCAGCCTTTGGGGCATTTTCCAGTACCTGGCGCATCTTCAAACGAAGGATTCCAGAATTGAATCTTATCTGAAGGCTGTCCTAGAAACGAGCAGAGTGAAAGAGTAAGGAGCAATAGGTTTTGCATTTAATTTGGGTCAAGTTATTTCTGTCAAACAAGGGCTATCCCGTACTACCTCGGAGAGGCTGTACGGGATGCCCCATGTTTGACACAAGCAAATTTCAATTATTAATGACTACTACCAGAACACGATATACAAGGCGGCCAGAACGCCAATAACCAACATTGCACCAATGGCAAACTGTTGAGAGGTCTTAAACATGGAAGTATCCACTTCCATTGCTTTTGGATTGTCTTTGCTTTTAGGGTCAGCCAGGCTGATGGCTACCATAAGTGCAACAATGATTGCAAATGCATAGCCCATTTGATCCAGGAAAGGCACGTCCGGCATGTATCTTTTGAAAGCAATACCCAGTGGAATGGTAATCAGGGCGGCTACCATCGCAGCATTAGCGTTGGCGCGTTTCCAGAAAAAGCCCAACAGGAAGATGGCTACAACCCCCGGGGAGATCAGCCCGGTAAACTCCTGAATGAACTGGAAGCCTTGCTCAAGTTTTTGCAACTGTGGGGCAACCAGCACCGCGATGACCATGGCACCGATGATTACCCAGCGCCCTACGCGTACCTGTTTTTCTTCACCGGCAGCTTTGTCTACATACTTATTGTATAGGTCCAAGGTAAAGATAGTTGCAATCGAGTTTGCTTTGCCTGCCAGAGAAGCTACAATGGCTGCGGTCAGTGCTGCGAAAGAAAGTCCTTTCAGGCCTGGCCCGAGCAGATTGAGTAGTACAGGATATGCCCGGTCTGGCTTTACCTCGCCAGCAGCGTTCAACATTTCCTGTTGAAACATACCTTTCTGGTGCAGTACATAGGCTGCAATACCCGGTAAAACCACGATGATCGGCATCAATAATTTCAAAAAAGATGCGAAAAGCAGACCGCTGCGTGCAGTTTCGATCTTAGCGCCCAGGGCTCGTTGGGTGATGTATTGGTTGCAGCCCCAGTAATTGAGGTTGGCAATCCACATGGCGCCAATGAGTACGGTAAGGCCCGGGAGGACTTTGTAGTATTTGTCTCCTTTTTCAAAGATCATGTGGAAGTGGTCAGGTGCCTGGTCTCTGATTAGACTAAGACCAGCTATTGCACCATGCGAGCCAAACTGTTGTGCCACCAGATCCAGGGCGAGATAGGTCGTAAACAGACCACCCAATACCAGAATGACCACCTGAATAACATCAGTATAAGCGATTACCTTCATACCGCCCAAGGTGATGAAAATAGCAAATATGGCCAGACCAACCGCACAAGCGGTAAAACTGAATCCTGAAATGGTGCTCACTGCAATGGCGCCGAGATACAGGATAGAGGTAAGGTTCACAAACACATATACCAGCAACCAGAATACAGCCATCATGGTTGCAACCAAAGGACTGTACCGCTTTTCAAGAAATTGCGGCATGGTAAAAATTCGATTTTTGATATAGCCAGGCATAAAAAATACGGCAACAACCAAAAGTGTAGCGGCAGCCATCCATTCATAAGAGGCAATGGCCAGGCCCATGGCAAAACCTGAGCCGCTCATACCGACAAATTGTTCAGCGCTGATGTTGGAGGCTATGAGCGATGCGCCAATGGCCCACCAGGTAAGGGAGCCTTCGGCCAGAAAGAAGTCATTTGCGGTGTTTTCGCCAGATTTCTTTTTTAGATAAATCCAATAGCCATATCCCGCAACAATGACGAAATAGAGCAGAAAAACGGCATAATCCAATGATTGTAAAGCAGAACCCATAAGTGTCCAGTTGAAAAAAGTGAATTAATAAAAGGTGTGGTAAAAAATTGGGTCTGGTTAAGGCAGCTCAAATGTAGGAATGGTGCGGCAAATCAAGTGTTTAGAAGGACATTTCTTTGCGATGACCCTAAATTAGAGGCTGTTGTCCAAAAAAATAAAAATCTTTGGGTTAAGGACTTGTGGGTTTCATGAAAAAACCCGTTTCTTTGCAACCGCTTTCAGCAACAAGGTTTCCTGGCCGAGTGGTTAGGCACAGCTCTGCAAAAGCTGCTACAGCGGTTCGAATCCGTTGGAAACCTCCAAAAATTAACGGCTAACTCTGTGATCTTCAGAAAGTTAGCCGTTTTTTATTGAAAACCGTACGCGCGGATCGGCCCATGCGTACAATACATCTGCAAGTAAGCTTCCTGCAATAGTGAGTGCCGCAGCAACCATCATTATGCCCGAAAGAAGCGGTAGATCCTTCCCAAGATAGGCTTCAAATGTTTTGATACCTATTCCAGGAAAACTGAAAAGGGCCTCTACCACGAGTGACCCGGTGAATACAGCAGGCAGTACGCTGGCAAATATGGTGATGATCGGAAATAGCGCGTTGCGAAACGCATGACTCCAATAGATCTCTTCCTCCCCGACACCCTTGGCTCGTGCCGTGCGAATATAATCGTCGCCCAAAGTGCCGAGCATTCCACGGCGCATTTGCAGCGCCAGTACGGCCAGTGCATGCAGCGTCAGGATGGCGATCGGTAAAATACATTTGGCAGCATTTGCGCTCCACCAGTCACTAAAAGACGTTTTACCAGGCTGCCAGGCATCCTGAACATCAAAATAGATCGAAGGTAGGATCGCATGTCCCCACGAAGTATTCGTAAAAACCATGATCAGCAAGCCTCCAAGCCAAAAGACAGGCATGGAAAAAAGAAAGAACAAAACTCTTTTCCCCCAGCGATCCTGCCATTTCCCTTTACGACGGGCCATTTCCACACCCATAGGTACTGCGATCAGATAAGCCAAAAACAGGGCCATTCCATTGATCATCATCGTGGAAAGCAGGCTTGATTGAAGTTCTTCCCAGACTTTCATCTTTCTCCTTGTCAAACCCAGATCACCGGATAAAAATCCTTTAAGCCAATGGTGGTATTGGTTTTTTGATCCGTACCAGTATAGCCCGGGGGCGCTGAGTTTGCCGGGAAGCTTTTGGGTGTTCAACACCATGGTTGCTGAATCCAGATGGAGCAATGCAATTTTAAGTGCCGGGAAAACGGACTCAGATTTTTTGGATGCTTCGAAAGTAATTAACTTCAAAGTTTGAGTGTCAGGTATTTGAGCGACCAATAAATGCAACTGACGCACTGCAGCATGGATCTGCGTCAGTTGATCGGCCCGAACCAAAAAAGTGAATTCACTGCGGAGTCGGGCACTTTGCGTGAGGGATGCAGGCAAGGCTTCAATGGCCCCGGCGATTTCAGAGATCGCTTTATCATATGACCTGACTGCAGGCCAGTTACCGGTCTGACCGATCAGTTTTTCCAGGCGTTCGCGGCGATCCAGCGGAAAGATGCGCCAAAGGGTATCAGGGTAAGCTGCTGTGGTCAGACTGAAGTAAAATGCAGGACCATTCAATCCAATCCTTGCTGCTTTGGAACGATAAGCATCGGCTTGTTTAGCCGGGTCAAGCGAATTGTAAGCCTCTTCTCCAAACACATTCACAACAGGGTCACCCGGCGCGTATTTACCCAACCCAAATGCCAAAAATGAAATGACCAGCAAGGTGGGCAAAGCCATTAGTATTCGGCGAAGGAGGTATTTGAGCATATAAACAGGCCATTAATCTTCCTCGTAAGGGGTCACTTGACTACTCTTATTCCCAGCAGCCTTCAGGGCTTTTTCGCGGAGGCGTTGTACCCTTGCCACCACCAGAATACTTGCCTCATACAGTCCAAATAGCGGAATAGCCACCAGTGTTTGGGAAACTACATCCGGAGGGGTAATGATGGCGGCAATGATCAGTATGATCACAATGGCCTGTCGTCGGTAAGTGCGCAAAAAAGCGGCCCCTACCACCCCGATTTTTGCCAAAAAGTAGGCAAATACCGGCAACTCGAAAACCAAACCCATTGGCAAGGTGAACATCGTCATGTAGCTAACATACGAATCCAGTGTAGGGGCTACTTCAAGGCCTTCCAGGGTGTAACCGGCTAAAAAACTGATGGCAAACGGAGCGACAATGTAATAACCGAATGCAACGCCCAAAAGAAAAAGAACCGTGCAAATAGCCACGATGCCACGGACTGCTTTACGCTCGTTTTCATGCAACCCGGGCTTTATAAACCTCCAAAACTCCCATAAAATAAACGGGAAAGCACCAATCACCCCCAACCAAAATGAAATATACATGTGTTGCATCAACACCTCCCCTAATTCCCGGGTGATGAGCTTGAACTGAGGAGGACTAAAACACATGTTTTCTCCAGCTCCTACCCAATGAGAGAAATTACAGATGATCCGATAAGTAGGAAAATCCGGATTCTTTGGACCAAAGATCACTGTACTGAAAATGAAATCTTTGTTTAGAAAACATGTGATCGCCACGACTGATATCGCCATCACAGAGCGCAGGATATGGGTCCGCAGTTCAATAATATGGTCGAAAAAGGACATTTCGCTTCGGGAATCTTTCTTGCGGTCGTGTTCGTGTTGCTGATCGAGCGGCATGTTTGCTTGATTTAAGGACTGTAGGTGGTGGGGTTAGACGCCGCAAATGTAAAAAGTTAAGCCCCGAAGCAGGACAAAACAGTGAAACTTAATCAAAACAGTCTGAACAAATTAGACCTATTAAGCTTTATACCTGCCTACCAGACTGACTATATCAAACAGGGTATCCTCTTCAAGGTACATTTCTATAGCCAAAGCAGCCTGTTTTTGAACGATGATAGTTTATACCCATTTTAAAATCGGGCATTTGTATCACTCAAAGCATTCAAATCACCTCAATCAAAGTATACCTTTGGCCACGAAAATCCAAACCCTGATTTTTTACACCGCAACAACATGAACAAATCTACCCTTCTAAAAATCGCCCTTGAATTGCTCTGGTGGGTCATTACCTTCTTTGTAGTCTGGCTTGTCTTACGGCCCATTTATGAGGCGATGTATTTTTGGACTTTTAAATGGACCAATATATTTTCTGTGGTAGTGCTGCTCACCCTGACGCGGTATGTTTTTTTGCTGAAACACACCTTTATAAGCAATCAGCAAGTGTTGAAGATCGCACTGATGTTTCTCATGTTCCCACTCACTTTTTTATTAGTTGAGCGTGTCAATGAGTTTTTAGTATTCATTGAAGAACAAGGCTGGGAACCACTGACCGGGCATCTTCCTCCCGGTCAACAGCCCGCTATTCAGGAATACATCTGGGGCGAAATGTTGTTTTTTGGTGTAGGAAGTGCGTTTGCCGCTCCGACATTTGCCATTCGAATGATGCTTTCCATTTGGCGGACCCGAAATCGGGGCACGGTTTAGGAAAAAATCTTCCATTCCCGGGAACTCTCCCACCTGCCCCTTGCGTTGTGTTTGAATTTCGGTGACCTTTGCAGTCCTGATTTACTAAAACCTAAGCGCTATGGCAACACTAACCTACAAGGCAAACAGTGCGCAAAGCCGAGTATTCGAGCAGGAATTCGTCCCGCTGCTCGATGCGGTCTATGCGTTCTCCTATCGCCTTACGGGCGACCGAACACAGGCTGAGGACCTCGTGCAAGAGACCTTTTTAAAAGCATGGCGCTTTATTGAGCGCTACACAGCAGAGACGAACGCCAAAGCATGGCTGTTCCGGATCTGCCGCAATGCTTTCATCAACGACTGGCGCAGCCGCAAGACCCAGCCCCCCACCCGGGATATTGAAGATCCAACGGTGCGTCTTTTGCCCGTGGCCGAAAACCCACGCAACGCCCAGATGGGCGACGAGGTAATGCTCGCAGTCAATGCCCTCACCGTCAATTTCCGCACGGTGATACTCCTCGACCTCGAGGATTTCACTTATGAGGAGATCGCGGCTATTCTGGATATCCCGATTGGTACCGTCCGTTCGCGTCTGCACCGTGCCCGCAACATTCTCGCCAAAAGACTCCTGAATTATGGACGCTCCAATGGCTATAATGTGCAGGACAATGAAGGCAAAATAGGCGAAGACGAAGATGCGCCCGCCGCATCCTTATTAAAGGGTTTGCCCGAAGCAGTTTTCTGAACTGCCCGCGGCAAACCCTTTTTTGATTTTTGGATGATAGCCCTAAACAAAGTACAGCCTTTTATCTCCGTCCACCGTTAACCGTCCACCGTTAACCGTTCACCGTAAAATGTCACTCACAAGTCAGCATTCTACCGCAGGTCAGCAGGCATTCCGTGCCGGCTCCTTCACATGTCTGACCCCTTGTTCAGCGTCCGAAATAAATTGGTGGCCCGCATCTATATGTCCAGACCCGGTTGGCAGCCGCGGCAGACAATGTGAGGCACCCGGCAATGGAACATGGGGCAGTTGTGGAAGTAGCAAGCCCAGCGATAGTATGCCGGCACAAATTCACTTTTTCATGAAAATAGCACGCAAAGAGACTGGCCTACCCGCCAGCGACAAACTTCTGGCCAATGGCCCCGTCCACCCTGCTCTTTATGAAGATCAGGTATTTTCCGAAAAACCAGGCTCCCGACAACCAGAATCTCCACAAGTGGAATCCCTGCGCTCCCTGCTTAAAGCAAATATGACGCGCGAAAAAGCCTCCCCGGCGCTGATCGAACGCATCCGAAGCAGGATGCATGAAAATAAAGGGTGAATCCACCGTTCTTTTCCCACCTAAACGTATTTCCAACTTTTCCACGCTTTGCGTGAAGGCTTCGCTGGAGAGATTTGATGATCGCTCCGGCGATTTTTTTTGGGGTGTTTTTGGGGATTTACCAAACGGCATGGTCTTTCCTCAGAACCGACCAGTTTTCAGAAATCATTGTGCTTTTTCATTCGGTGACCTTACAAAGCTTATATTTACAGCTAATAAATCAAAAATACCCGACGGATTGAACAGAGGCAATCCAGAAGGTTTGTTCTTCCTGCTGAATTGGTACTGAGGAAATCGATGCAAGGTAAAAATCAATGGAAGCTCATCTCCCAATTAAAAAGGATAATTAGATTATGGAAAACATTGATTTTTTGCATGATGCAATTCTTGAGCAAATTTGCATGAATTGGGCAGAAAGTGCTGTTTCTATCACATGCATACCAAATGAATTCTATAAATTTAAAAAGACTAAAGTTACTTTTTTAAATGTAAAAAATATAATCATATCCCACTTTAACGTATGGGGAGGAAGTTCTTTTATTAATGGAATTGCATTTGAAATAAATTGCGCTATAATTGAAATGCAATCTGGAGATAAAATCAAAATTGAATATCTTGAACCTTTGATCAAATTGACAGAAGTAATAGATTAGCCTAAGTAATAATATTGATTTCCCTCCCGCTCGTGCGAAGAGCCCAACGCACGCTGGCGCGGAAGCTTCAGCTTCGTGCCCCATTACTTCCGCGCCAGCGTGTATTGGGCTTGGTATTGGGGAGCTTCCCTCGAGCGGGAGGGATGAGAGGCGGCGGAGGATTTGTATTTTTAAGTTTGCATGGGAAAGGATTATTGATCTGTGGTGAGCAATTTCACAGCGTTTCGGATGGTGGATTTCACTTTGCTCCACGAGACCGTTTTATCGAAAACAAGCGGGTCGGGGTAATTTTCTGCATCCTCAAAATAACTGAGACTTTTGATCACATGAAAAACTTCGTTCTGCTTGAATTTTTGTGAAAACAAATTGAGCATTTCAGCCAATGAAAGGCTTTCTAACAAATAGTAGATGTCATAAAAATCCTTTTTACTGCCGCGTTGAGTTACCGCTTTCAGTTTCATGGGCGCGATGTCCCGCACTTCCAACATTCTTACCCCTTCTTCTATAATGGGCGGAAACAGGACAGGGTAACTCATTTTGACAAAATCCACCTTGATTCCGTTGATATTGGTAATGAGCATGTTCGCGCCTTCGGTTTCGATTAGTACCTCGAAAGACGATTGCAGGGTATCCAGCAATCCTGTTTTATCAATCGGTTGTTGCGTGAACATATCGAGATCAACAGATATACGATGCCCCAACTGCAATGCCAGTGCAGTGCCACCGACCAAATAATAATGGTCCAATTCAGGCAAGGACATAAGGTTTTTCAATAATCCCAATGTCCCGGGTTCGACTGTGCGAGTTTGTAACATCTGAATTCTGTTTCCGATATATCAAAAATAGTACTGCAAAATGCGAGCGTGACTTTGTCGAGCCATCGGGCGTTGAGCATGGTTTTTTTTACGACGTCTTTACCATAAAACTGCATCAATGCCCGGAATTCGTCAAAATGTCCGCGGGTCATAATACGCTCAATGACAGCGGCTTTGTGCTTTTGCACATCTATGTTTTGTATATCAGTATCCCAAAAGAGGGAGGGACGAAGGTGTAGGGTCATAACTCACAAAATTACGAAGGACCATCATAAAAATCTCAGGAATTAAAAGCTGAAGTGGGGATGGGTCAAAAAAAGACCCGAGCGCTGCGTGTAGAAGACCGTGCAGGGCGAAAAATCTTCCATGTTTGGCTCTACCTTTGACGTTCTTTTTGAACCCCGGAAATATGCGCTTTTTTTTATCTGTTCTCCTGTTTTTCAATTGTTTACACAGCTATGCACAACCAGCCGCCCCCGTCCCGCCGGGTATCCAGCGCCTGTTGGCAGCCTATCCGCATTACCTGACAGGTTATAATGACAATCAGGTCATCTGGAAAGACGGCTCAAAATTCAGGTATGACGACGGACGGGTGAAAACGGAAGAGGAGGCCTTCGATTCAACCGACCTGGAGGATCACCTGAATGCGCTGATCTACGAGCCAGGGATTCAGGTGGATACACCCGGCTATAATTGCGACCCCGGTACACTGCGCTGTCAGGAGTTTTTTATGAAGATGTATGGGAATAGCGAGGCGGAGGTAAAAAGCCACCTGGCGCCTGTGACATGGCTTGCGGCCAAACCGGGGCATACCAAACGCATCTGGGTTACTTCGGTCAATGGTGTGGACAAGCACCTGCAGGCCGTTGCCAATGAACTGGCTGCCCGTCCCGATTTGTGCCCCTATGTGACCGACATCGGCGGAACCTTTAACTGGCGACCAATCCTGGGCACCAACCGCATGAGTCCGCACTCTTTCGGCATTGCCATCGACATCAATACCAAGCATTCTGAATACTGGAAATGGGACCACCGGGACAACTGGCAGTTGGATTCTGTAGAATTAAACCTGCAATGGCACAATTCTGTGCCCCTTGAAATTGTGGAAATTTTCGAACGGCACGGCTTTATCTGGGGCGGTAAGTGGTTCCATTACGATACCATGCACTTCGAATTCCGGCCTGAAATGCTTCCTCCCGAGCCGGACCGGGTTCCACCAATCAAACATCCTCCTATCAAACATCGCCCCTGACTTCAACAATCATCAATCATGTATTCTATTATTCGTCAATCAAAAAAACCTGCCTTTCCTAAAATTTGCTTCTAAATATTCATGCGTTTGCCTTGGGGGATACCGTGCAGCGCACAATCCAAAGCGCTTCAACCACCTGGACATTGGACATTCCTTGTTGGACATTGGATATTTCCCCCCCTATTTCCCAATCTTCATCCGTCAATTCCCGCCTTTTATCCAAGTCTTACACTTTCCTGCGGATCAAAATTGACCTTCGCCTCCTGAATCAGTTTTTCTCTACCAAAGGCATCCTAACATCATGGCAAGTCAACAGCCCAAACGAAAAAAAAGAACCCTGCTTTACGTACTCATTGGCGTATTCGTGCTGCTCATAGCGGCAGCCGTATACAAAGCCAAACAAAAACCGAAAGGAGAGGAGGTGACGGTTGAAAAGGTCGAGAAGCGTACGATCAAAGAAACCGTGAGTGCGAGTGGCAAAATATTCCCCGAAACGGAAGTCAAGATCAGTTCCGACGTTTCTGGTGAGATCATAGCGCTTTATGTGAAGGAAGGCGACTCCGTAACAGCAGGACAAATATTGGCCAAAATCAGGCCCGATGAATACCAAAGTGCCCTTGAACAAGGCCAGGCCTCGGTAGGTACAGCCCGCTCACAGCGCGAGATCTCGAGTTCCAATGCGCAAGGAAGCAGTGCTCAAATTGAACAATTGAAAGCCGACAGACAGCGGGTATTGGCCCAACTGGATGTGGCACGCAGCACCCACCAACGCAATGAAAAACTGTACAAAGACGGGGTGATCTCTGCCTCAGAATTTGAAACATCCCAGAGCAACCTGAAGTCTGCCGAAAGTGCGGTAGCTGGTTCTGAAGCCAGTTTGCGTTCCGCTGAAAGCAATTATTCTAGCGCTAAAGCGGGTATCCAGGCCTCTGAATTTGGCATCAACAGCGCCAATGCCCGCCTGAAAGAACTCCGAACCAGCCTCCAAAAAACCATAGTTACCGCTCCGGTAAGCGGGATCATCAGCAAGTTGAATGTAGAAAAAGGCGAACGTGTAGTGGGTACCCTTCAAATGGCTGGTACAGAAATGATGCGTGTGGCCAACCTGCGCAGCATGGAAGTACAGGTGGAAGTGAGTGAAAACGATATCCTCAAAGTGAGCCTCAACGACGAAGTAGATATTGAGGTGGATGCTTACCTGGGCAGAAAATTCAAAGGACGTGTTTCGGAAATTGCAAATAGTGCCAGTAATGTAATCAGTGGCAGCGCAACCCTCAACACAGATCAGGTGACCAATTTCGTGATTAAAATCCGAATGGATCCGGCTTCTTATGCTGATCTTCTGACAGACGGCAGGCGTTATCCATTCCGTCCGGGCATGTCGGCTTCGGTGGATGTGTTTACCCATACTGCTGAAGGCCTGACGGTACCTATTATTTCCGTTACGGCCCGCGACGATAAAAAAGAAGAGGATACCAAAAACAAAAAGGAGGAGGATGAAAAACCCGCTTCGGCCGAGGCTTCGGCGAGTAAAAAAGACAAGGATCTTATAAAGGAAATTGTGTTCGTAATGTCGGGTGATACTGTTGGTATCCGGGAGGTTAAAACCGGGATACAGGACAACGATTACATCGAAATCGTATCAGGACTGCAGGAGGGGGAAATGGTGGTTACCGGGCCTTATTCTGCCATAGCCCGAAAGTTGAAGGGAGGTAGTCAAATCAAGATTGTTGACAAAAATAAAGGAGATGCCACGGATAAGAAAAGCGGCGTAAAAGTGGAGATCGATTAAGGATCTAAGCATACGGGCGGCAAAAACGGTCTTTGAAACGGGAAATAACACTTACACACCCACTTGCGCATGTTAAATGTGTCAATGCAGGTCGAAGTGTTTGTAACCCGTAAAAAACGGTACTGTTGAACGATGTACTTTTGTCCCGCATTCCGCAAATGAGGGACGCAGCACAATTTTTATGGAAAATCAAGACCCTCAAATTTCTATAGCCGACAGCGAACAACAACCGCCGGTTGACTCATCTGCTTCATCCTCTGAATGCCTTTCCTCCAATTCTACCTTGTTTTGGCGGGTATTTGTGCCCATTTTCGGCACGGTATTCCTGAGTGGGCTTCTGCTCTCTTTTTTACTCATCCCTGAGGAGGATCTTTACCTTCCATTTCCACTGCTTTGGGGACGGGTTTTCTTATTGGTGTTATTGCTTGGCTGGTTGTTTTTGGTGCGTAGCACTTTGTGGCGCCTGAAGCGTGTGGACGCCAGTGCTTCCCATTTTTTTGTGACCAATTATTGGCAGACAGTCCGGTATCCCTGGAGCGATGTTGAAAAAGTAGAAGAAAAAAGGCACTTGGGGCGTCGAGTCATTCATTTTAGCTTACGGGCCCCCGGTCGCTTTGGACAGAAGATCTCTTTTCTGCCGGATGGCCGTTTTGATGCCTGGAAAACGGAAAATGAAGGGGTTTTATCAGACAAACTTTAAAAGAAATCCCTCAAGTTAGTCCCGATACCCAGATGCACTACGCCACCTGCCAGGTGATAGGCACCATAACCAAAGTCAATGCGGAAGCGGTTGATTTTAACTCCTAAGCCACCTGAAAAACCAGCAAGGCTGCGGTAGTTGCTTACTGTCAACTCTCGTTTTAACTGGTGATTGTAGCCCAGACGAAGGCGAAAACCTTCGTTTTTACCCAGCAAAAACTCCCCGTTGAAGATCATGTGACGAAAAAAGTTGTCAATCGCTGCAGTGGCCTTGCTTTCCGTTGGCTGTTGGTCGCCGAATAGCAGTACCTCATTGCCCTGCAAATTTGGATCCTTATACCGGATATCCCATTGTTGCAAATCGTGCGCAATGGCACTGAACCGGAATGGCAAGTGTTTCAACCGTTTGCTCACCCCCAGTTGAATGTCAAAGGGCAAACCTTCTTTTATAGCATCATACGTCGATAATTGGGTGCCGGCATTGCGGATTACCAGACCCGCTGTGAAGTTTCTGGCAGAATCCGCGTACATCAGACCCACGTCTGCCAGCAAAGCGGACGATTTGTAAGTATCAAGACTGGAAAAAGCCATACGGGCATTCAGTCCAAGCGATAATTTATCGGTTAGTGGACGTGCAGCTCCCAAGGTAAAAGCTGTTTCTCCCGCCTTGAAGGTGCCTTGTACCTCGCCATATTCGTCCGCGCGTTTCATCTCCCCATAGTTCAGGTATTGAATGCTGCCATGCATGGTGAAACCCCATTTGGGCAACTGCTGCGCGCAAGAAACATAGCCATGTTGGATACCACCCAGAAAAAAATTATGGTTGAACGCCATGTGTCCCGACATAGATGGGTTGAGCGCCGCGGGGTTGTTGATGGCGAATACAGGGTCGTCGTCTCTTACTGCGATTTGAGCTCCCCCTAATCCGGTTAGCCTTGCAGATTGTGGCAGGGAGAGAAAAGAGAAAACGTTTTGGCCACCAATCACCTGACTTTTAGCCTTTGGTATCAGGCAAAAGACGGTAGATAAAAGTAGGAATAAAGTCTTTCGTAGCAAAGTATTCATTGTTAGATCTGTTTTTACCGACTGTCCAACCTTTTTATGGCTGACCCTTCGAAGTCCTTCTTATTTTTCTAAGCCATATCACGACTTTTACAATATGACTCAAAACATACAGATGATTAGTTTATTTATTCCAGCGAGTCAGACACTTCCCGTTTTTGCAATCGGCGATTCGGATAAGTTGCCCGGATTCGTCATATTCCTTTAATTCGCCATCCTCGACACCATCACCGTCCTCGTTAGGCGTGTAGGTGCCTTCGGTCTTCAGGTTCCCATTTTCGTGATATTCTGTAAAAGTTCCGTTTTCAACATTGTCCTTCAGCAATACCTTCTCCTGGATCTTGCCATTGGGGTAGTAACGTATACTAAACCCGGTCAGCGCACCCTGGACAAAATCCTGTTCAATTTTCACCGTTCCTTCCGGATAAAAGGCCTGAAATCTCCCATGGATCTTGTTGTTTTGATAGTGCTCGATACTTTCCAGAATTCCGGTAGCAGAAAAGTGTTTCCGATCCCCATCCAAAGAATCAGCAAGGTAATGTGCCTCTTCGAGCAGCACGCCTTCTGGCGAAAAACGTTGAAAAAGTCCTTCTTTTACCTTGTTATCTTTTCGACGTTGCCAGCGCTCGAGTTGGCCTCGCTCGTTTTTGGCTTCGATTGTTTCAATGTGGTCTTGAGTGCAGAAGGCCTGGAATACAAGCAGAAGCACTACGCTTAGGCGCGAAAAAGCTTTAATGTGTTGCATAGAAATTAGAGCTGGTCATGAATAACCCTTGGGTGTATCATAGGACATTTAGACGTTGGTTACTGGACCCGGTAAGTGCATGATGGCAGGACAAGTCCAGGGTCTAAAGGTCCAAAGTCTCCTTCGGGTGATTCAAGAACGCAAAGATTGACGACAAAAGTCTAAAAGAGGCTGCCTGTGGAAAGAAAAATCACCAGGCATTCATCAACTCCGGCTGATTCAGGTAAAGATCCTTGACTGCTGACACGAGCCAGTCACCGCTAAAGCTGATGGTATAGTGGTGGGAAAAGTAGACGACCCACTCGAAACTGGCATCGAAGACCATGCCTTCATGCGAACCCTCAAAAATTTGGTCGGTATCGATTTCGAAAAGCCCCGTTTCACAATCGAGGAGATAGAGTGGCTCCTGAAGCTTTTGTTTAAGGAGTTCAGCGATTGCCAGTTTTTTATCCTCGGTCATTCCATTCAGGAATACCACTTCGGAAGGCGCTGCCTGCGTAAGCGGATCCCAGAAATTTGAATCAAAATTCCATTTTTCTTTGAGTGTACTGCGGAGTTGAGCGGCGGCTTCGCCGATGATACGCCTGTTGGCAGTTCCATTAGGTACAAATTCGGGCTGGAGCGGATCGGTAGGAAAAAGCACCGGGAGTTCGCGTGCAATAGTGCGGGCCGATTTCTCGACAACCCGAAAGAGAGAGCGCAGGTATTCGGGTACATTCGGGTCAATCGGGATTTGTACCTGTTTTTCACGGCTGGCAATGTGAATATCGAGCAGAAACTTGACTGGTGCAGCTGCGGCGATTTTTTCCACGGCTTCTTTTGCCAGATCACTGTTAAAAATGGTGTAATAGTGCAGGTAATTCCCCGAAAATCGCTCGTCACTACGCGGGATACCATTACAGGTTTCGTCCAGCACCTGATGAATTGGGTCGAGATAGCCAGAGGTCCAGTCGTCATACCAAGGCGCACCAGCAGCATATCCAGTCCAACGGCGCATCTGAAAATGCAGGGTCATCACTTGCAGGCTATTGGGTTGGGGTTTGGTGTAACCCTCTTCGAGCCATAATTCGCCTTCCTGGCGTAGCGCAGCGATATGATCTACATTTGCAGGAATCTCTTTGATGTCGGTACGCTCTGGCATATGGCCGCAGCAGCCTGTTTCGATGCACAAATCTGGCGTTGCCGCAGCCATCAGCCGAACATAGTGCCAGCGGTGGTCAATTTGTTTGTAAAGGATTATTCGCTGCATTTTCCGAGAGATTAAGTATTTGGTTAGGGGAGGCTGATAACATACCATAAGGAAAGTAAGAACCTAAGGTCGAAGCCCTCAAAATGCTACTTACTTCCTATGAAAAGTTCGTGCCACAAACTGAAAAGGACTTCTTTTTAAGAAGATTTTAAAAAAATAATTAGTTAAAAAGGGCTTAAAAGGGCTTAAAAAGGCTTAAAAAGGCAAGGAACGGTCTTGTTTTGGGATCATGCGGGATTTATTTTGAACGGTAACTTGCAAAAGTTGTTAAAAGTAGCTTAATTTTGTGCCAGTAATGAGGCAACTCATTCCAACCTAAACATTTGCGGACAGACCTTGTAATCCGTCGAGATTGTTGTTTTAATCAAGTTCCTAATTTTACTGTGTAATCTAAGTTGCAAACGCTTTTGACCGCTCAACCTTTGGAAATCAGTATTTTGACAATTAGATTCTGAAACTAAAAATTTGCGAATGAACGACTTACACACGAATCTTACATTTCCTTCCGATCCCCAGAATGTATCCAAAGTTGAACCATTTGTCCACGATGTAGCTACCCGATATAACCTCTCTCCCGACACGCATGGCAATATTCTGGTAAGCCTTACTGAGGCTGTAACGAATGCCGTTTTACATGGGAATCAGGGAGACTGTCGCAAAAGTGTGTCTATTTGTCTTAGTCGTAATCAGGATGCCTTAGCCATCACGGTGAGCGACGAAGGCCCGGGTTTCGACCCAAACAAGGTGCCCGATCCAACCAATGTAGATCATCTGCATTGTTGCGGTGGCAGAGGTCTATTCCTGATGCGTCACTTAAGCGATGAATGTCGCTTTGTACGCGGCGGCAGGACAGTAGAGATGCGGTTTAAGCTCTGAGTTTAAAGTTTTTTAGTAGAAAACAAAAGCGGGGTTCTCGTCCAAATGGAACGAGAACCCCGCTTTTGTTTTGTCAAACCCTGACAGAACAATTTAATCCCCCACCATATCAAAATAAAAAAGTTCCTTCGCAGGTACATTTATCACATTGGCCACATTATAAAATAGACCACATTAATTCCCATGTCCGAACTCCGCCGCTCTCTTTCGCTCTACAGCCTCACCATGATCGCCATCGGTTGCACCATTGGCAGTGGCATTTTTAGAACCCCCGGAAATGTAGCCGTGCAGGTTCATCTGCCTGAATATGTCATCGCGCTTTGGGTATTAGGCGGGGTGGTAGCCCTGGCAGGCGCCCTCACCTTCGCGGAAATGGGTGGGATGTTCCCCGGCGCAGGCGGTTTATATGTGTACCTGCGCGAGGCGTATGGCGATGTGATCGGGTTTCTTTATGGCTGGTTCATTCTTTTTTGCAGTACTGCTGGGGCCATTGCTGCGCTGGCATTGGTCTGCTCGGAGCATTTATGCTACCTCTATGGTTCGGGAGGAGACAGTAAATGGGAATTACCCCTCGCAGCCGGGATCATTATTTTCCTGACCACCGTCAACCTTTTTGGTGTGAAGATCGGAGAATGGATCGCCAATATTTTTGGCGGCGCAAAATTAGTTGGCCTGGCCCTGATCATCGGCGCGGGTTGGTTTTTTGCTAATCCGCAGGCGGCGGCTGTCAACGCGACCAGTAGTTTTGCCAATACCCAGCCCGACAATCTGATGAGTGCATTTGCGCTCGGCTTTATCGGTGTCCTCTGGAGTTTTGGGGGTTGGCAGCATGCATCCTACATGGCTGGCGAAACCATCAACCCACAACGAACGGTGCCACGTGCCATGATCATTGGCGCGATCGTCATTACACTCGTATATGTATTGGCAAACATGGCCTACATGCGCCTGCTCCCGGTGGAACAGATCGCAAACTCCAAAACAGTTGCCGCAGATGCCCTGAATACCGTCACCCCCTGGGGCGGCACCCTCATGGCATTCCTGATCGCACTCAGTACATTTGGCAGTATCGGCATTTACGCCATGACCTCCCCCAGAATGTATTACGCCATGGCCAAAGACGGCGTTTTCTTTGCTAAACTTGCGGAAATACACCCCAAATGGCGCACGCCTGTATGGGCTATGCTCATCCAAAGTGGTTGGGCTTTGTTCCTGCTTTTTTTCTGGGGAACTTTTAATGACCTGATCGAATATGTCACCTTCCTGGACTGGATCGGGCTGATGCTCGTGGGCACGACCATTTTTGTTTTTCGCAAAAAACGCCCGAATGCGGAGCGCAGTTACCGGACTACTTTATACCCATTCACCCCGATCGTGTTTGTGGGCATTTGTGCCTGGTTCGTGTGCTTCAATATCGTAGGCAGTTGGGAAAAAGCGCTGGCGGGACTGGTGGTGGTGGTTGCGGGGCTATTGGCTTATTGGTTGTTCTTTCAGAAGAAAACAAGGGAGTGAAAAGCCGTTGCGCAACCTTTTGTTACGCAACGGCAAAAGGACGGAGAACTAGCGTTTCTGAATCACCAGACTCCTGTTCAGGAGCAGCTTGGCATCCAAAGAAGAAAATTGCACCTGATATATTCCTTCTGACAAAGCACTCAAATCAAGCATGTTATCTGGCGTGTTGCGATCTGCCACCAACTGGCCTAATGCGTTGAACACGCGCACATGTAGGTGCTGACCTTCAAGGCCAGTCCAGAATATTTGTCCTGTGGTTGGATTGGGGAACAGCAGCACTTCTTCTCCTTTGGAAGAAGCCGAGTGGATGCCTACCATTGGCGCATCAATCCCCGGCGAATCACAAATACTGCCAGGCACATCATAAAGCCGGTAATGTGGAAAATTCGGCCTATTTGCCCCGCACAAAATTAGACACTGCGTATAAGGGGAGCACTTTAATATCATCGTATCGGGCAAAATTTTCAAGAGAGAATCTGAAACCGAAGGGCTTGTTCTTTTCTGAAAGGAATGTACGGAGGCTTTGCATTTGCCCTTTGCCGGAAGATTTAACCTCCACGGGAAATAATTCATTGTTGCGTTGAATGATAAAATCTACTTCTGCGTTGGCTTTCCCTTCCCGGTGCCAGTAATACAGCGCAGGCTCCTGGTCAGGCGACTGGTACTTGAGGTACTCAAGTCCCCAAAAATGTTCTGCCAGGACCCCTTTGTTTCCAAAGGCAAAGTTGCGATCGGTATAAAGCGTTGCCAAATCAAGACCCAGGATGCGCTGGAAAAGGCCCGTGTCCAAGAGTAGTATTTTTCGCTTTTTTTCATTTGATTCGGCGCCTATGGGGATGATGTTGGCCGCTGTGTGCGTAACAGGTATTACCCAACCTGCCAGTCGAAGTAATTCTAGCGCCTCCTTTGCCTGGTAATCCTTAATTTGTTCCGAGGCTTTTGAGTAAATAAACTTCCCGCCGGCCTGACTGACAACTGCATTCAATACTTCCTGTAAACGAAAAACAGGAACCGAATTTTTATACTTGGCAAAATCGGAGCGCAAGGTGCGGAGCAAATCATCCAATACAACCTGTACCTGCAATAATTGCTGCGTCTCAGCATATCGCTTGACGGCTTCCGGCATGCCACCTGTTACAAAAAAAAGCGACATGAGCGCCACCAATCGCTCGTGCATGATATCGGGCAATGGGTGCTCCATGTCAGCTTTTCTTTTTGCATCGAGTAACAGGCTTTCTCCAGCGGCCTCCAAAAATTCGTCAAAAGAAAACGGAAACATATAATAAGACCTCACCCGCCCAACGCCGAAGGAGGGCAACGATTGTAGCGCAAATTCAAGCAGAGAACCTGCTGCAATCAGATGCAAAACCGATTCCTGTTCGTAGAAAAATCGCATGGCTGAAATGGCTTTCGGACAGGCTTGTATCTCATCAAAAAACAAAAGTGTTTTGCCCGATACAATTTGCTTTCCGCGCATCACCGATAACTGTTCAATAATTCTGGCAGGGGTTAAATCACTTTCAAAAACAGTCTTGAAGTGCGGTTTTTCTTCGAAATTGATTTCCATGAAATCTTCAAAGCTTTCGGCGAGTTGCCGTACAGCCGATGATTTCCCTACCTGGCGGGCGCCTCTCAGGATCAGAGGCTTCCGATAGCGGTCGTTTTTCCACTCCAATAAGTAGTTGTCTATTTGTCTATTAAAGTACATTTTAGAAAATTCGGATCAAAAATAAATAAATTTTATGAAAAATACGAGGCAAACATATAGATATTTTTTAAAAATTCGGAGCAAAAGGGGACAAAAATGTCCAACATCCAACAAGGAATTTCCAATTAAGCATTCTGCGTAGTAGCTCACAGTGACCTAAAAGAGTTGATTTACAACAAATTCCAGGAGTAGCGCCTATTTGGACATTGGAAATTCCTTGTTGGATATTGGACATTTCCTACCGTGCCAATTCAAACTCCCCTTCCATAACCTCCACAGAATTCCCGCCCACAAACACCTTGAATTTTCCGGGATCTGCTTTCCATTTCAATTCATTGTTCCAGTAAGAAAGGTCATGCTCTGAAAGGCGGAAGGTCACTCCCCGACTTTCGCCGGCGTTCAGTTTGATCTTTTCAAAACCTTTCAATTCCTTTACCGGGCGGGCAATATCTGCCGCCAGGTCTCTGGTATAACATTGGACGGTCTCTTCTCCTGGCAGGCTGCCGGAGTTGGTCACCGTAACCGAAACCTCTACCGTTTCACCCATTTTGTACTGCGTTTTGCTGAGTTTTAGATTCGAGTAGGTATAGGCCGTATAGCTCAACCCAAACCCAAATGGATAGGCTGGCGAGGTGGGCGAATCCAGATAACCACTCGTAAAGATCTGGCCATATTGTGTTTGCGGCCGGCCGGTGTTGAGGTGATTGTAATAGATCGGCACCTGACCCAGGGAGCGCGGGAAAGTCATCGGTAGTTTTCCGGAAGGATTTACTTTGCCGGTAAGTACATCGGCGAGGGCATTGCCGGTTTCGAAGCCGGGTTGCCAGGCCACCAGGATCGCTGGTATGTTTTGGCTGGCCCATTCGAACACCAGCGGGCGACTGTTGAATAGCACCATCACGGTAGGTTTTTTGAGGCGGCCAAGAATGTTCAGGAGTTGGTCTTGTTTGCGCGGAAGTTCCAGGCTTGATACAGAGCGACTTTCGCCACAGTCGAAGCCGCGCTCCCCTACACATACGATCACAACATCCGCGGCACGAGCGGCATTGATCGCTGCTGCATAATCCTTTTCCGTGCAGGTACTATCCAGGCAAGTTTCAGTCACCGTTACTTCGTACCCAAGTTTTTCAAGGGCTGGTTTGAGGGCCTGGGCCGGACGAACGACCTTGGTGGAATCATATTCGCGCATTCCTAGTCCTATGGTCCAGAAACTCAGGTAGTCCTTGTTTCCTTTGCTATCGGCATAAGGACCGATTATGGCAATTTTTTTAAACCGGCTACCTGCTGTGAGCGGCAACAGGCCACCGTCATTTTTAAGCAGCACCATACTTTTGGCGGCGGCTTCGCGGGCGACGACCCGGTATTCCGGCTTCTCTAAGGTCGTGTCATGACGTTTCTGATTCAGATAGCGAAATGGATCATCAAAGAGTCCGAGGGAAAATTTGAAGCGCAACACCCGACGTACCGCTTCGTCTATCTGAGCCTGGGTGACCCGTCCGGCTTCAAGTGCTTTTTTTAGTCCTTTTTGAAAAGTTCCACCCACCATATCCATGTCGCTGCCGGCTGAAAGGCATTTGGCGGAAGCATCTGTTTCATCTTCTGCGGCACCGTGTATGATGGTTTCGCCAAAAGAATTCCAATCGCTTACGATCATACCATTCCAGGCCCATTCGCCACGCAAGATATTGGTGATCAGGTTTTTATTCATACTGGCCGGCACCCCGTTCAGGGTGGTAAAGGCATTCATAAAGGTGGCAGAACCCGCATTTGCCGCTGCCTGAAAAGGAGGAAGTACGATTTCCCGCAGGCGTTGATCGCTCATATCCACCGTATTATATTCCCGGCCTGCTTCGATAAAACCGTAGCCTGCAAAGTGTTTGGTACAGGCAGCCACGGTATTATTTGCCGAGAGGTCATCGCCTTGAAAGCCCCGGATCCTGGCTTCACCTACCCGACTTCCCAGATAGGGATCTTCCCCGGCGCCTTCCATGACACGCCCCCAACGAGGGTCGCGCCCAACATCTACCATCGGCGCAAAAACCCAGTTTTGGCCATCTGCACTCGCCTCTTCTGCAGCGATCCGTTCGATACGCTCCACCAGGCCCATATCCCAGCTGGCCGCTTGCGCAAGCGGAATCGGGAAAATCGTTTTATACCCGTGTATCACATCGAAGCCAAAGACCAGCGGAATACCAAGTCGTGTTTCATTCACGGCCACACGCTGCATGGTTATTTTATTTTCAAAATTGACGTGGGATAGTACTGAGCTAACTTTATTGGCACGAATTTGAGCGATCAGATCATCTTTAGCAAGGTCTGTGCCCGTACTGATATCACCTACCACCTGATTAAGCTGACCAATTTTTTCATCCAGGGTCATTTTGGTCAGCAGGGTTTCCACCCGGCTTTCTATGTTTTTTACGGAAGTTTTTTGTGCAAAAACCGTTGTAAATGAAAGAATTAGAAAAATGAGGAGGATTGATCTAGGCACTATTATTTTAGTCATTGAAAATATTTTTGGGCAAAAATAAAAAAGGAAAACGGGGAATAGTTCACAGGTTTTATGATCAAGCCCTTAAAATCTGCGCTGCTTTCCGACTTTTGCACTTGGTTCTGTTATTCCTACACTATTAACCTACTGATATGCAACCCACACTTTTGATTTTAGCTGCCGGCGTTGGCTCCCGTTACGGAGGCCTGAAACAAGTAGATGGCATGGGCCCCGGCGGCGAAGCCATTCTTGAATATTCCGTAGACCAGGCTATTCGGGCAGGGTTTGGAAAAGTTGTTTTTGTGATCCGAAAAGAGATTGAGGATGCTTTTCGTGAAAAAGTAGGGCATCGTGTCGAATCCAGGATCAAAACAGAATACGCCTTCCAGGAGTTTGATTCCTGTCTTGATTGGCTCGCCGAAAAACCCCACCGGGAAAAACCCTGGGGTACTGGTCATGCCATCCTTTCGGCCAAGCACCTGCTGAACGTGCCTTTTGCTACGGTCAATGCCGATGACTTTTATGGCGCAGATGCATTCTTGCAACTGGGAGAATTTCTCCAGAACGAATGCTCACCCAGCGCTTACGGAATGGTAGCGTATCAATTAGGCAACACCCTGTCTGAAAACGGTGCTGTGTCCCGAGGTGTTTGTGCCGTAGACGATGAAGGTTTTTTAAGTGGAGTGACTGAGCGCACCAAAATAGAACGCAATGCTGAGGGCATTCATTATAGTGATGAATCAGGACTGCATTTTTTGGCCGACACGACACCGGTTTCAATGAATCTCTGGGGACTACATCATTCCGTTCTGGACGAAATAGAAACCCAGTTCCGCGCATTTGTACGGGAAAATATGGAAAAGCCCAAAGCCGAATTTTATATCCCGACTGTTATTAACAACCTGATTGAAGGTGACGAGGTTCGCCTCAAGGTACTTTATAGTAACAGTCAGTGGTATGGCGTTACCTATCCGGAAGACAAGGCTACCGTCCAGGAAGCCTTGCAAGAAATGGGCAGCATCCTTTAAAGACAATCCCAGTCATACAATACCCGCGAAAAGTCCAGCGCGGCCAGGTCATTTTTTCGAATAAAAAAATGACCTACACCCATATCGCCCCACATCAAGTCCATACGCTCATCCGAGTCTAACTGCAACAATAAGATCATGGGGTCTTCGAGCCGGCGTGGATCGTCCTGTGTGAAATAGGCGTAGCCCCCGATTTTATGTCCTTGTGAACGGATCGACTTTTCCAGTTGCCCCATTACGTCCCATTCATTTTCGCCAAACTGGCGAAAAAATTCGCTTCCAAAGAATTGATAGAATTGGTAATCTGAGATTGGCACAACCTCTTCATCAATTGTAAACACGAGCGGATAACTTTCATCCGGATGATGTGGAAGTAATTCTGCCTCCCAATCTGTTGAGGGTAATTTGGTTTGTAACAGAGATTCCTGCTCGATCACTTCCGGATGGAAGAGTACTCTGAAAGTATCCGGGTTCTCGCCATCATCGAAGTCCATACCATAGAGGTCATCGTCATTGATAAAAAACTGCACGATCCCTTTGGACGGAAACGGTTCAAGCGCGGGTACTTCTGCAAAATTTATTTGCGCGAGAAAACAGAGCGTTTGCCCATCCGGCGCCATTGGCCAGTCTAATCCTTTCGGTAAATAGGGTTGGCCTCCTACCTTACTTTCCCAAAGCTTAGTTTTGCGGGGAGCTTGCGAGTTCGCTTTGATAAAAGTTGTTTTGGTCTCTAAAAGCTGTTGACGGTAAGGCTCGAGGGCCTGAGGAATTTTAATTTTCATGTAAAAATCGTAAACAATGTGTGTTTTTGAGGCCAAAAATAGCCTTTTTAAAAAATATCAAAAAAAACTTTTAAAATAACTTGGTCGTACCCGATTTAGAATTCTACCTTTGCCGCCCCAAACGAAAGAAACACGTTGTACACCACACTTTTTAAGAAGTTATAAAGAAGTGGTTTCACGATAAAAGTTCATTGACAAGACTGGAAGGAACAGAAGTAGAAAGGTAAAAGTAATTGAGTCAAATGAGTAATCCGTAAGGATGCTTAATGATAATTCTAATCTATTATGATTAGGAAAGAGTAGGAAGTGAATAAGGGCGCATGGGGGATGCCTTGGCTCCTGGGGGCGACGAAGGACGCGGTAAGCTGCGAAAATGCGCGGGTAGGTGCAAACGACCGTTTGATCCGCGCGTGTCCGAATGGGGAAACCCCACAGATTGAAGA